>NZ_CP128153.1:627500-825000 GCF_030292155.1 Bacillus sp. DX3.1
TTTCTTAGTGGTTGATGCGGAGGGTTCTCTTCGCTCATGTGACTGTATTTACGATTCTTTTTTTGTATTAGGTAGTAGTAAATCACAAGTACCAGAAAACTCAAAACATCCAGCACGATTAGCTGTATCGAAACGAAACGAATGGCTTCGTGAAAATAGCTCTAATTGCTCAACTTGTGCTGTATTTGGCTTATGTGGAGGAACCTGTGTCGCAAAAGCTATTTCAAATCACAAAACTCCACAATCCGTAGATCCAGTGGAATGTGCTTTATCTCTTTACCTTTATCCCGAATTATTACAAGAATTTGCCACAGGAAACAATATGCCTCTATTTGATTATTATAATATTCATAGACATAGTACAAAGGAATGGAGAGCTAGCTAATGACCTTCACTGATGAAGAAATTTTAGTTGCTTCTTTATCTTCCAAATTGAAAAATCCAATAGCTGTTAGGGAAGAATGTACACAATTTGTTGAGCGGTATGAGACTATAGCTAAAAAAGCAAACTGGGCATATCAACACTTTCTCCGGCGAACAGGAAGTCGTTCTGCTTTTCTCAATTATTTCCAAACTGATTTTCTTCAAGCATGGTGTGATTTCTTTAAATATGCTGCTATGGCTAACTTGAATCAAAAGATTGAAATACCGATTACGGATTATCGACAGAAGCTTATACTTACTTGGCACTTTCCAGAATATCCGCTGTTAGTACCGGGAGTTTGTACCAACAACACTTTACTAGTTACTGCTCAAAAACCTAATTGGATGGTGTCAGCAGCAGGTCTTGAGAATCTTTATTTATTTCGCTCTGGCTCAACAGGAATCAGTCTAATACGTGCTTTTAAAGAACGACGTCCGATTGCAGCAATGCTTGATTATTGTTATGATGAAAGTTCACACATTACAGCCAATTTTTTATCTTACCCGGCTCGAACTCCCGTAGGCTTGTTTACTTTAGCAGAGAAATTCAATTACCAAATCGAACTGTTATCATTTCGTGATACTGAATGTATGGTTATTGACTCTTTTTGGGCTAATCAAGGAACGATTTTGGATAACGTAATTCGTGTTAATCAAGTAATTGAAAAAGAAATTCTTACCGATCCAGCAAGATGGTTGTTATGGCCTTCAGTTGATCGACGTTGGATCGGAACAGATTATGAATCATAAGGGGTATATCCGGGATTCGGCCGAAATACTTGTAAAAATGGGTCACAGTATGGATATAAATTCCATTTTGTGACCCTGTCTAATTTATACCGGGATCTCTCCCTTTATCGGCTGAGGCACATTTATTTTGACAGCATAACCCTTGTTAATCGCAATTTTGGGTTGAAAATGGATTTTTCACCTGGATTCCTAAACGAAAACCGCTAATTTAATACACAAAGCAAATTTCCACCTAAAAAAGGAATTCCTATAGCTAATGATTAACTTTTCTATTCTTCTTAGAAATTGAAGTTTAACATTCCTAAAAACACTCTAATTCGATATCCAACCCTCTTAAAGTTACACAGAGTCAATGATTTTGCGTAGATAACTTATAAAAACGATGCATTTGAAAGTGATTACTTTAAGTTATTATTGGGAATAGTATCAATTAGTACCATTTTTGGAAAGTTAATCTTCCTTTTTTACTCCTCCATAGGCCTTAGGAGTTATCAGTTATATAAATTAGAGTATATCAGTGGGAAGCAGAAATAGGAAAAATGTATGTATTAAAAATTCAAATTGATTAGAAGGTGTAATCCATGCAGGAAAAAGAATCTCATTCTGAAAAATCATCATTACTAGAAATCGGCCCACATGAAGCTTCTAAAATCGTTAAGAAGTATGCGGAGAACCAAAAGATCCAGATAAAACTTACCGAAGAACAAATGAAAGTAATCATTGATCAGTGGAAGGACGCAGATCCGCTAATGCCTGCTGAAATCAGCTTTTACGTAGGGGCTCGTCCTATGGCTAATCTCAAGGTAGCTGCTTATTACTACGCTGGGGATACATGTTGCAGTATTGAATGATAAAAATTGTAGGTGTAGAATATGGAAAATAAATATACGAATCCAATTTGTATTCGTCGATCTCGTTGTTTGATTGCATTTTGGGAGGGCAGTTCCCTTGTAGTGGAGAACTACTTGACCAACAAGCAGACTACCATCGCACCACTGATTGTACAACTACTCCAAGAAATTGATGACTACCACCCTAAAACTTCTGTATTGGAGCGATTTGGAGAAATCCCTGTTGCCAATGAGATTATCGAAGAATTGCTTAAACAGGACGTGCTTATCATTCAAGGATCAGCGTTGGATACAAAAGAGCGTTTGATTGAAGAAAAGTGGAAGTGGAATCAGGACGTACGATATTTCCATTACTCAACCCAGCATGTGGTGTATGAGGATAACTTTGAAATTCAGCGTACAAGTTTGGCTCGCCTTGCACGCGAGATACCTCCGCCAGATGCATTCAAAGACTACGGTCGCTCCGATGTCAAGCTTTTAGGATCCTTTGATGAACCCTCAGGAGAGTTCTGGAATGTGCTTCGTTCACGTCGGACCAAAAGATCATTCGCTCAACAAGAGATATCATTATCCGATCTTTCCAACATACTCTTATGGACGTGGGGGCGAACACATTTAATCACAGATCATGAAGTCGGCCCCTATATTCTTAGGACTAGTCCTTCAGGAGGGGCTCGCCACCCTATAGAGGTGTATCCTATAATCCTGCGCGTCAATGGTGTTACGCCGGGAATATACCATTACTCCGTAAAAAGACATGAATTAGAATGTCTAAGAACGGGCATGTTTACGGATCTTGCTGTTCGTCTATGCTCCAACCAGGAATGGGTACGTGACGCAGCGGTAGTCTTTTTTATGACAGCTGTTGTTAATAGAACCATGTGGAAATACAAACAGACTAATGCCTATCGTGTTATTCAATTAGACGCTGGACATTTAGGTCAGACATTTCATCTAGTTTGCACTAGCCTAGGTCTAGCACCCTTCACCACAGCCGCTACCCAAGATATTGCGATTGAACAAGAGCTTGGTATTGACGGAGTGTCTGAGATTCCTATTTACACGGCGGTAACAGGTGTACCTGCCAATGGACTCTCAAGAAGTAGCAAAGAAGACTGAACGATGCGGTCATACTATCATTTCTTACGCCGTTCTCCTAGGAAAACTCCTTCGGGCAGCGGTTATGAGAAACATTATATAATCCCGTTCAGAGCAGAATTTTATAAAGCACACTTCATATTTTCCTGTTGCTCTTTTTCACAAATTGGTTGAACATCTTTCTCCTGTTTTTTATCAATAGTTTATAGCGTTTGATTGCTTGTTCACCTAAATAAACAGTTATTTATAGAGATTATGATCACATTTATTAAGAGTTATGTTCTTTAACAAATAACGATTTACTTACACACTTAGATATTATTTTGTAATCTATCTTCTTTGTATAAATCGGAATAAAAAGGCAACCATAATAAATGGAAACTATTATAATAACCATAAAAGAGGTGTTTAAAGTGTCTGAGGAAAAAATAGAAAATTGTGAGCGATCTAATATAGAAGAACGATTCTTCAAAAGACGTGATGAACTGATCGAAAAATTAGGAACACTCGATAAAAATGTTGTAGCTAATTTTTGTATGTCAACTATCAATAAAATTGATGACACGGGACGATTTTCTGACTCTTGGCATAACAGTTGGAACAAAGACGGTGACTTTACCGATACTTGGGGAAAAGGTACGCTACCTATATAAATATGTTGTAGCTAATTTCTCTATGTCAATTGTCGATAAAAATGGCTTGGAATTATTTAGTACTCTTTGCATAACAGTTGGGGAAAGTGCTCTGACTTTACCGATGTTTGGGGAAAACCAATACCACGGATAAAGTTAGGGCATACCAAAATTCCCCTAAATGAATCCGTATATACCCTTAATATCAAGAAATTAACTTGATATTATAGTATGAAAGGAAATTAACATGACTATTAAATTAATTGTTCTCCAACCCACTTCCTTATGTAACCTGAATTGTCAATATTGTTACGTACCTGGCAGAAAGGATTCAACAAGAATGAGTGAGCAAACATTAGAAAATGTCATTGCTAAGGTGCTGAGAAGTTCAATAGTTGATGAAAATGTCGAGTTTCTTTGGCACGCTGGAGAACCTTTGACTGTAGGCATAGACTTCTATAAAAAAGTTATGACCTATATCCAAAAACATAATAACCAGGATCGCCGAATTCGTAATAGATTGCAAACCAATGGTACACTTCTAACACCAGATTGGTGTGAATTTTTGTTAGAAAATGATTTTCAGATTGGGATTAGTATTGACGGCCCAGCAATGTTACATAACCGGAATCGTATTGATTGGTCTGGAAAAGGAAGTCACCACTTGGTTATGAGAGGGTTAAAACTCTTAAAAGAATATGGGCTATCTTTTGGAGGTCTCTGTGTTCTTACTCGAGAAAGCCTTAATTACCCTAGAGAAATTTTTAACTTTTTTTACTCCAATGGTTTTCAATCGGTTGGGTTTAACGTAGAAGAGATAGAAAATGCTAATAAATCTTCTTCATTAAAGGATTATGAGGAACATAGTATAATTGTTGAGAAATATCGTTCCTTTATGTCAGAGCTCTTCGACTTATGGAAAACCCATAAAAATGAAATTGAATTCCGCGAATTCAGAAACATGCTAACAAGAATAGAAAAAAAACTATCAAATAAAAATTATTATTCCGTTCCTGACGAAATTAAAAGCCTAGGGATCATAACAATACAAAAGAATGGTGATATTACGACAAACTCTCCAGAGTTTGCAGGAGGTTTGAATACAGAATTTAATAACTTTGTTGTTGGTAATATTAATGCGCAATATGAGTTAGATACAGTAGTGAATAGTAATATATATAATCGTATGCAGCATGAGATTAATTTGGGAGTTAAGAACTGTGCTAGTTCATGCTTATATTTTGACCTATGTGGGGGGGGATCGCCGTCAAATAAATATTTTGAGAATGGTTCTCTATCTAGTACCGAGACTATCAGATGCATACTCCATCACCAAACGCTTACTTCAATCGTGATTGAAAAACTCTTAAACGCATAACATATTTAAATTTTGTAAAACAAACGAATAATATTTGTCGGAACATAAAAATAAGAAAGCTTTGGTTCTGTTGCAAAGTTTTTTTACACATAGAGACATGGGAAGATTGTGGTCAAATTTTATGAAACCGTTAATAAATTCTGTAATTCGTTATACGCCGAAAAGACGGAGTCTGATTGAAGACTTCGTCTTTGTTTGTATATGGCATGAAGCGTTTCTATCCCTTTTATCGTACGTGAGGCATGACGAAGACTTTGAAATCCTAAGGAACGAGCGAAACGGCGCTTCACGTGTCGATGATCTTGCTCAATGAGATTATTGAGATATTTTGTTGTACGATGAAAGGTATTTTTGTAAAAGTCTATCCTCTGTAATTTTTTAAATGCGCAAATTAAAGAAGGAGCCTTATCTGTAGTCAGAACCGTTGGTTCTCCATAAGTTCGAACCAGTCTTTTCATAAAAGCATATGCCGCTTGTGTATCTCTCTTTTTACGCAGTTGAATATCAAGCGTTTGCCCCTCTTTGTCAATGGCACGATATAAATAACACCATTTTCCTTTGACTTTAATATAGGTTTCATCCAAACGCCAAGATAACTGTACCGTTTTGTTTTTCTTTTTCCAAATTTGATACATCAGATTGCCATATTCATGTACCCAGCGCATAATCGTTGTGGGATGAACTGAAATACCACGTTCCTTCAGAATTTCAGACACATCACGATAGCTAAGAGAAAAACGACAATAGTAGCCAACGGCTACTAAAATGATATCTTTCTTAAACTGTTTTCCTTTAAAATATCTCATATTGTCGTGCTCCTACTCATTTTTTCTAAAATGTAACGTGGTTTAGAGAACTTTGCAACAGAACCGTATTGGGCACAAAAAATAGTTATAGGCGTCTAAAAATGCTACGCACAAATATTTTTTAATATATGGATATAAAGAACTATAAAAAGGTTACCTAATAACGTTATTTATTTGTCTGTTCTAGGTGAATTTCATAATTTCCTATTATGAATAATATTTTGTGGTAAGCTTCTCAAATCAAGAAGAAATGAATATCTCTTAAAGGAAGTTTAAAAAAATCAAAATAATATACGAATGACTTATAGAGAAAATATATCGAATTATATTCTAGTGTATAATTTTATTAAAAATTCATCTTTTCTTTTCCACTCTATTTTTCGTAAATAAGTCACTTTTTCAATCACTGATTTGAGAAGGCGATTTTTCTTTTCTGTATCATTTGTTGCGTAATAAGCCTCTAAAACATTTTTGATTTTCGGAACAAATTCATGTATATGTTTTTCTTTTTCTAATATATTTTCAATTTCACGCCTAAGCTCCTTAATTTCTTCTTGTGTTGTTTTCAAGCGCACCGCAATAGATTTCTGCCGTTCTAAGAAAGTGCCAACATCGTATATCCCTTTCTCTAGAAGGTCATGGAGATTGCTTTTTTGTTTTTGCAAATCATTAATTTGCTGTTTTTTCTTTTCTAAAGCTTTTTGCTGGAGCTGAATATTATTTTTTGTTTTCTTTTTCTGTACCATGTTCTCTTGTATCTCAAAGCTTTCGATAATTTGTTTTAAGCCATCAAGTATGCGCTGTTCAACAAGTGTCAAGGATGCCCCTTTTTGAATTCCTTTACAGGATGGTTGTACGCAACGAACTTGAGGATTTGGACGATCTTTCCGTGGTTGATAAAGCATGGAGTGACCGCATAGTTCACATAATAAGATGCCTGCCAATGGATTAGAAAGTTTTTTTGTTTTGATTGTTGGTGGTCTCCAGCGTTTACTATGTGCCATGTTGGCTTTTTGAAATAGTTCTTCCGATACAAGTGGAGGATGAGCATGATTGTGTCGTTGCCATCTTTCTTTTGGTACCTTTTTACGAATGTATTTTCCATTTTGTTTTGTATAACGTATTTTCCCCCAAATAATGTGACCAAGATATACTTCATTTTTGATAATAGATGAGATAGTTGAAGGATTCCAATACTCACCTTCAGGTGGAGAAATTCCTAGTCTATCTAGTTCTTGTGCAATTGCCTGTCTTCCCATTCCATCAGCCATAGATTCAAAAATTTTAGGTATCACCCAGCTTTTTTCAGGATTAGGATAAAGTTTTAAATTATCATCTCGTAAGTACCCATAAGGTGGAACACGAGAGATAGATTTTCCTTCTTTTGCTGAAGCCCTTCTACCACGTTGCATACGTTTCACAATTGTTTTTAATTCTTCTCGAGCAATTAAAGATTTTATACTGAAGGTTAACTCTTGATTTTCATCATTTGGGTTAATGACTTCTGTTGGTGTAATAATGAATGTTTCTGAATAGCGGAATACACGATAAATCGTTCCTTGATCTACCATATCGCCGCGGCCAAGGCGGTCTAAATCCATCACCAATACTGCATCAGCAATGCCAGTTTCCACTTCACGAAGAAGTTTTTGCATCATAGGTCTTTCAGAGATATATTCACCCGAAACCACTTCTTCAAAAATATCAATTATATTATGATGCTCTTTATGAGCGAGTTCTAATAACTGAGTGCGATGACGTTCAAGCGTATCGTAATGTTGCCCGTGCTCCAGCGCCTTTTTTTCTTCTTCAAGATCTTTTCGACTTTTACGTAAATAGATGAAGACATCGAGTTCTTGTGGACGGTACATTTGTTTCACCTACCAGCTTGTCTAGTATTATTGTTATGAATATGTAAGGATAGCTTGTCTTATGAAAATGATAGTTCGTCTTTTTACCTGCATTGCATATATATAGTGCAAGGAGGGATATGATGAAGGAATTTCAGTTTGGTAATACAAAAGTCATTATCCATTCGCCACTTGCATCGATGGAAAAAGAGGAACAAAAAAAATGGTTTCAACAAGAATGGGAAAAGAGAAATCCAGTGTTAAAGTCTATAGTTGAAGCCGCAGTAAGTTGTCAAGAAGATGAAAAGTAAAAAGAGCATTCTCTTTTCTTAAGAGATATGCTCTTCTTTTTTTATTAAATTATTCACTGACATAAATAATTATTTTTCATTGTGAATAGCTTCTTTAGTTCTGTAAATAATAATCTTGATCATTGTTATGTGAAGTAGGTGATGCTTGAGATAAATTAATTCCTCTTTCTAAAGTTTCTAATAAGTAATACCCGAGTGCGTCATCTTGCTGGATCAAGTTATGTAGTAAAGTGCTTGCACGGGTGATTCTATATTTGGTTTCATCTTGTATTAATGAGAAGTTATCCATTGTAATGAGTTGAAGTTCATCTTGCAGCTTTTGTAGTAAGGAAAGCTGAATGGTATCTGTTTTTCCGGTTTCAAGATTACTTAAATAAGCTGGTGATACACCAAGTTGTTTTGCAAAGGTGTTTAGTCCAATGCCTTTTTGAGTACGAAGTGTACGAATGTGTTTACCAAGTTCATGTATCATAAATTTAACCTCCAAGGATTTATTGAAAGGAATAATTAGAATGAAGAAGCAAAAGAAAATTACAATTACATCAGTAAGTTACGTTCACGATCCAACATCAGCTCAAAAATGGTTTGAAGCGTATATTGAGATTGTTGAAAAAGAATTAGCCAAAGCAATTAAAAAGGACTAGCTACTAATTTTGATACATACAGTGTAAATAGAACATCACGAGAGGAGGTCCTGAATTGAAGACAGTTGCATATTATAGAAGTTCCATTGATTCACAAGAAAACTCAATCGAAATGCAACAAAATTCAGTTCTTACTCGCTCCATTGATATGGCATTGATTATCGATGAAGAATATATTGATGAAGCGGTATCAGCCCGAAAAGTCAGTTTAAAAAAGCGTCCAGCCCTACAAAAATTACTACAAGATATCAACAATAACGATGTCGGAACCTTATTCTTATTTAAGCGAGATCGACTAGCTCGAAATGTGATGGAGTATTATGAAATTTATCAAATACTAAGAAACAAGAAAATAAATGTTATTTTAACTGCACCGAATGAGCCGCCAGTGTACTACACACCAATTGGTGAATATCTTGAATTAATTTTGGCGGGTATGGCCCAACGTGAAGGCGAACAAATTATTGAACGTTTAAAGCAAACATTAAAGTCAAATTTCCAAAGTGGTAAAAACCCAGGACGTCTTCCGTATGGTTTCAAATGGAATAAAGAAACGAAAGAAATTGAATTGGTTGATGAACAAGTACAAATTGTTAAAAGGATTTATCAAGAACTTGTATCGGGAAAATATGAATCCTTGAAAGAACTTTGTAGTGTATTAGGCTTGAAGGAAAACGGTAAGTCTTGGACTTCGGCTGATATAAGAAAAATTGCATTAAACCCGACATATATTGGATTGCGTACTATGAATATTTTTGGTGAAGATGTTACTAGTAAATATGAAAGACTTTCCATTATTGATAAGAATACATGGGAAAAAGTATGTAGTATTGTCACCGTTTTATCTCCCCAAAAGACTCATCAAGATTATGTATTCGAACAAGTGTTATTTCCATTGCAAGACTTACTAATTTGTTCGAAATGTAATGAATCATTACAAAAAATAAAGGCTAGAAGAAAAGAAAATTTAAAATATAAATGTTTAAATCATTCTTCAGTTTACGTTTTTAAGAGTACAATCGAACCATTAGTCTTTGAACGCTGCAAAGAATATTTTCATAGCCTACTCACTTTTCATTTTCATGAATTATTTGATCGATATGAACAGAATGCTAAGAAGCAAGTAAAACAGAAAATACAAACCATTGAAGAGAAAATGCAGCTTATGAATGAAAAGTTAATTACAAAAGTAGATACGTGGTATCACGAAACTGATGCACCTTATAAGGAACAGAAAGAAATCGAAATTATGGCGCTGTATGATGAGCTGGCAAAATATAAAAAACAAAAAGAACAGGTAATACAGGAATTAAGTGATGTAAAGCAATTACGTGAAAAGATAAGTAATTATCAATCCTCTATTTCGTTGTCCTATGACGAGATAAAGGAGAATCGACAGTTAGGTTCCTTTTTTCAAGATTTAATACAACAAGTTAAAACCGACGGAAAGAACTGCGAAATTGTTTTTAAACACCCATTCTTACGTACTCAAGAGGTGTTAACATCATGAAGCTTTCTCATATATTACAACCAAATATGAAGGCTGCTTTTTATGGCCGTCATTCTACGGATAAACAAGATATGGATATGCAATTGAATTCCGTTATGGAAGTGATTCGCAAATATGATTGCATTCATACTCATTCTTTTCTTGATAAGGCTGTTTCCGCTCGTAAAAATAAAATTACAAGTAGGAAAGAACTTGAAAATATGTTCGAAGCGGCAAAAAGAAAAGAATTTGATTTTGTCATTGTTTATAAAAGTGATCGTTTGGCCAGAGATCCTCTTGAGCATCAAACGATACGTATTGTCATGAAGACACTAGATATTCCCATCATTATTAGTTCAACCGAAAGTGTGTACAATACTGATACTGACTTGATTGTGCAACTTATGGAAGATGGTTTTACTAAATATGAAGTTGACACCATTATCGCCAGAACACGATCAGGTCTAGAAAACAAAGCAAAACAAGGGAAATGGCTTGGTGGTAAGCCGCCATTTGGTTACACATATGATAAGAATAGTGAGCAATTTATTGAACACACCGAAGAGCTTTGCTATGTAAAAGAAATCTTCAATTTATATGTAAATGGTCATGGGTTTCAGTATATTGCTAATACACTCCCTAACGGTTCCCGCCGCGGAAAAGATTGGGGAAAAGAGAATGTAAAGACGATTGTGCTTAATCCTTTTTATTGTGGTTTATTATCATGGCGCCGACAAACAGATGGAAAGCAAAATGCAAGGGATATTTGGATTGAAGCACCAAACCACTATGTGAAGCCAATCATTTCACGAACGACATGGGAATCATGTTGGCGTATTTATTCAGAAAAACGTAATGGCAACATGGTTCCTAAACATTACAAAACAAGTTTTTTGCTACAAGGGTTGCTTTCTTGTGAAAAGTGCCAGGAACTAATGAAAACAAAGAATCAACAGACAGTAAGTTCTACAAATAAACAGTATGGAGGGAAAATTTATTTTTGCACTAACTGCAAATTAAGAATAGATGCAGACCTCCTTCATGATAAAGTAGTGAATCAAACACTTACTGATGTGAAAATAAGTGGATTTCACAATGTATATCATGCGATAGAACAAAAAATTCAGTATGAGATACAAGAATTGAATAACAATATTCAAAAGCATCAGCGTCTCTTCGAAAACTACACCATCAAACTTCACAATATTACAGAAGAGCTCAAACAGCGTATGAAAAATAACGATGATAAACGTTTTTTGAAGTCCTTAGCGATTTATCGCTTGGATGTACAGCGAAAGCTAGATGGAGTCACACAACAAATCAATGACTTTAAACAGCAAATCACCCTCAAAGAAAAAGTCGAGAAAAGCAAAGAAACATGGTTACATACTTTGAATGAAGTATTTCAAGATGATGTCAAGATTCAAGAAATAAGCGATATGGATAAAAGACGATTTTTATTACCTCTCATTCAATCTGTATCCATTAAAGAAAATAAAAAGCGTAACGAATATGATATTTCATTACAGTTACGAACCGATTTTTCAAAGCGTGATGTAAAAAATCAAATTAGCTTGATTTTGTAAAACAGTTATCACATTGGTGGCTGTTTTTTTGTTATTGATGTATCGGTATTTGGGTTGAACTGTAGATGAAAATTCTTTTGCTACTCGGTGATTAGGAAGGAGTGGTATACCACTCCTTCCTAATCACCGAGTTTGATGCTCTTGAGATAGAGCTTATCACTTAAGGATAAAGGGTTTGTCTTTGTTTATTATTATGGACAGTGATTTGGAGAAATAAACATGCTCGGTGATTAGGGGATTTTTGCAAAAAGAATGATATAAAATCTCGGTTTTTAAGGGGCAGTAATATAACGAATGTTTTAAAGTTAAGCAGATGGACGCAGATATCATATCAACGGAAAGTAACTTGAAATTTGGTGTACTTAAAGAAATATTATTTAGTTGTTAAGTGACAAAAAAGTTGTTTAATTTACAAAAAAGTTGTTAAAAAATGCGGGTCATTCTATTCCACAATCGGGCCAGATTGTTGAACAGCACCTGTATTGAAAATTGGATATTTGTGTTTGAAATACAGAAGAGATTGTGAAGGTTTGCACTTAAACTAACGGGCAGGTTAGCTGTACAAGTTATAAATTTAATGGTTTAAAGTTATAGAGCATTTCTTTGAATGAGGAATGCTTTTTATTTTTGCTTAAAACAAAAACTTACAATAAAAATGTTATTCAAATTAATAAAAAATTATTGTGAAACGATAAAATATATATTAAAATCAAAATCAGAATAAATAAGTGAGGTGCTTTTTATGGAAAAAGTAACAACGTTGTTTTTAAAAATAGCTGTTATTCTTTTAGGAGTCCCAGTTCTTGCTCTGTGCATCTTTTTGGTGCCAGAGATGGCGAATCTTGCAGCAAAATTGCTTCCACAGTTTGCTTTTATAAAATATCTCGTTTTCATCGCTTTTGATGCATCGGCTATACCTTTTTACTTTGCTTTGTATCAGGCTTTCAAACTCTTATGCTATATTGACAAAAATAAAGCTTTCTCCGATTTATCTGTAAAAGCTTTAAAGAAAATCAAATACTGTGCCATCACAATCAGTATTTTGCATGTGCTAGTTTGGCCGCTCTTCTATATCTTTGCGGAAGTAGACGACGCACCAGGAGTTATCTTTGTCGGATTGGTTGTTCCTTTTGCTTCGATGGTTATCGCAGTCTTTGCGGCTGTTCTCCAAAAACTTTTACAAGATGCAATTAATATCAAATCAGAAAATGATTTAACGGTCTGAGGTGAATAACAATGGCAATTATAATTAATATTGATGTGATGTTAGCAAAAAGGAAAATGAGCGTAACAGAACTTTCGGAGAAGGTTGGAATAACAATGGCGAACCTTTCTATATTGAAAAATGGAAAGGCAAAAGCGATTCGATTATCCACTTTAGAGGCAATTTGTAAGGCTTTAGAATGTCAGCCTGGAGATATTTTAGAATACCAAAGTGACGAAGACAGTTAAACATTGTGGAGGAAACTTAATATAACAATTATTAGGGGAGGTATAACTATGGACATTAACAATTTGATTATTGAAAATATTGTTAACCCTCATGAGCTGGAGAGAATGTATAGAAAAGACTCGAAAGCTTTTAAAAAGTCATTCTCACACGCATGGGAACAAAATCCTGATTCTCAGGTTCTTGGTGTTTGGTATGAAAGATTGCATTTCAAGGAGACGGCAAATACAGAAAAAACTTCCTTGCTTCAAAAAGGTTTCTTATTCATGGGCATTTTAGCCATTCTGGCCGGGATAAGCACCAGGATCATTTTCCATTTTGTCGAACAGGAAGCAATTGCTCCAATTAACCTGGCTTTTGGTATAATTCCCTTTATTGCTGCCTATTTTGTTTACAATAATACTCCGAAAAAAAGTGTTATTTATTCCCTTGCAGCGTTGTTCCTAATTTCCGGGTTTTATCTTAATATGCTGCCATTAAATTATAAAGACAGTATTATCCTTGCTTATTTACACCTTCCCATATTCTTATGGGTATTGGTAGGGCTTGCATTTACAGGAAATGAATATTCAAAAGGCAGTACAAGATTAGCCTATATTAAATTTAATTTGGAATATTGTATTCTCTACGCCAGCATGGCAGTTAGCGGAATGGTACTAGCAGCATTAACCATGCAGTTATTTAGCTTTGTTGACTTGGATATAGAAGACTTCTATTTTAGTAATGTCGTTTTATTTGGTGCTGCCGCTCTCGCTATTGTGGCTGCATACCTGGTATCAATGAATCTTAAACTTGCTAAGAATATTACACCATATATAGCTAAAATTTTTAGTCCTCTTGTCCTGGTCACATTGTTGATCTATCTTATAACGGTTATATGGGTCGGAAAAAATCCATTCTTGGACCGCAATTTCCTGATAGCCTTTAACGGAATACTCCTTGGTGTATTGGCCGTTACCATATTTTCCATTATCGAGAGCGACTCAGACGAGAAAAAGAACATTTCAGATTATATAAATTTTGCCTTAATTGTTCTTGCGCTTATCATTGACAGTGTGGCTTTGTCAGCCATCGTGTTCAGACTTTCTTCTTATGGGATTACGCCTAATAGACTTGCTGTTTTAGGAGTAAACATACTTATCTGGGCAAATCTAATTTGGATTATGCTCTCCTATATGCGTTTTCTACAAAACAAATCCGGACCTTCAACTATCCAAGATGCCGTTACTAATTATTTGCCGGTCTACGGACTTTGGGCAGCTTTCGTTACATTTACTTTTCCTATAATTTTTAATTAGAAAGGCTCTGTTAATGTAACGAAAAGTTAATCTTCTATAACGTATAAAATCCTTAGAGTCGATATTATGCAGCTTTTTATACAGAGTTGCATAGTTTTGGCTTATTTTCATTACTAAAGTTAAAAAGAGGGTATTCAAACTAGAAGACATAATATATTGTTGCAACTGGATTCTTTAAAATATGTCCAGTTTCATGTGCCCAACGAAAAAGGACTACATGAAACATATTTGATAAGCTAAACTTGCAGGTTTTAAGTTTGAGTTTGATTTAGATTAAATGTGAAAAGATGTACTTACACTAAAGGGGGCGTTAGTTGAAGAAGAATTAAGTAATATTCTTAGTTATTCAATTAAAGGGCGCTATTGTTGAATAAAACTTAGATTTTCAAACGACTTTATTGTTATATTTTTTAGTGTAGTGAAGTATCTTACATCAGGATTAAATAACTATATTTTTAACCCCGTCCTAAATTTAGAACGGGGTTATGCTTGTTTGAACTTTTAAAATTAAATAACTTTATTGTCATTTTACATTAGTTTAGGTCTCGAAGTGGAAAAGTTTGAATTGAAAAAGCAGTTGTGGAGTGACAATAAAGTTATTACATTTACAATAAAGTCATTTGAAAAATAATAAAGTTGTTTAAAAAGATGGTGTAAAATTGGAGTTTCACACCATCTTTGTGCTTTCTCGGTATAATAAAAGAAAGAATATATAAATACTCTCTTTCATTTTAATAGGGAGTATTTATATATATTTCAAAGGAGATGTGTTTATGAAAGTAGTAAAATTTTATAGTGCAACAGATTTAGCTGCTGGTCATTATTTATCAAAAGCAGAAGATTTAATATTAGACTTTAAAGAAGATCAAGAACATACGATTAATAATATTTTAGAACTGTATAATTGTACACTTTACATTGAAAATAAAATATTTTTTACTCAATGGTCAGATGAACATAAAGAAAAGTTAAAAGGAATTTGTAAAGGTATAAAAGGCTATATCGCCCGTTATTTTTCAAGTATTGATAAAGTAAATATTGAGTTATTAGTTGAAATGTTACATTGGCAATATAAAGAGGACTTTTTAAAACTTTTTGCACAGTATCATTTGAAAGATCGAATAGATGAAAATACTTTTGCTACTCTACTGTCAAAAAAATTATTTTCAATCACTCAAGTATGTCAACAGCCTCAACTTGTTGAGAATTACGGAACGGTGGTAAAACACTGTTTATTAGGAAGCCCATCTAATGTAGAGTTATTATTTGATAAATATGTTGTCGATTCTAAAACAAATAAAAAACAGTTGGATTTACCTAAATCGTTAACAAAAGATGAAGTGAATGTGTTGATAAGTAATTATATTGATTCTCCAGAAGCGAATACTAACTATTTACAACTAATTATTAATAATCATAATTCAAAAGCGTTTTCTGTAACAGATGAACATAGATGGAAGGCTAAAAAAAGAAAGGAAGGTATTGAGGACGAACTGTTTAAAAATAGTGTAGGTGTATCTTTTACGTATAAGTTTGTGTTGCAAAAAGATGCACCTAAGTTAGTAGAACATAAATTAGACGGTACAGAACTCGAGAAAGTGTATGATCAAACCTATTTAGAACAGGAGTTAGATTTTGAAACGATTTTAAATAATTTTATTTGGTTATTTGAGTTTATTGATAGCAATGGAAGAATTAATTTTGTAAGTAATACATCTAATAGAACATCATTTCTAGATCTTATTCAATTAAAATCTAAGAGAGACTACTCTGTTAATGAAGATTTCAAACATAGTGAAACATTAACGGATATTTCAATGGCATTATATTATCCATTGTTAGAAAAGCAAAATGTTAGATTAGAAGAGATACTCGAATGGTTTTTTAAAGTGTATCTTAAAGAAGATTTTTCCGTGTCAGAATACGTTTTTACTGCTCCTTCTGAGGGGTCATCCTATAAGGAAAAATGTAGAGATATTTTGCCGGAAATAGAATATGTATTACAACAATTTAAAAGCTATGTTGATTATGAGTTGATTAATCACGAAATGTTATCATTATCATCTAGTGGGATAACATTTAGCCAAGTGCCTAGCTTAATAAAAAATAAATATATATATGCGAAGGATATTTTAAATCCCGTTTTTCATCTTTTATTTTCAGACCAAACGCTTCTTGGATATTTAGAAAATCCAGAGAAAGATAGTAAAACATTTTTTGATTTGTTGGTAAAGCATAAAGTGAATATAGATGAATTTAAAGACTACCAAAGAACAGAACTGCAATATCTTATAGATAATGATTATATATCTATTATTGATGGATTTTTAAGATGGAAAAATCCTTTAAGAATAAAAATTCTTTATGAACTTTACCATTATAATGTAATTAGCATGTATAGATTGCAGGATGTACTACAAGCAGAGGTAAAGTTAATGTATCAAGAAAATAAAGTTGAATTCGAATCAACTTTATTTTCGAAGTCAGAACAAGATATGTTTGATTACTATTTGAACAACAGTAGGTTTCAAAATGGTCCTCAATTACGAAATAAATATGCACACGGTAGATTAGGAAATGCGATTAATAGTAATGAAGATATAAACTATAAAAATTACTTACTGATTTTGAAATTGTTGATTGCGATTGTAATAAAGATAAATGAAGATTTTTGTCTTTATGAAATTGTTAATAAAAAAGAAGAATTAAATGAATAAAAAAGGGGACGATGTTATATTATTCGTTCTCCGAAATTTAAACAACTTTAATATTCTTAAAAAAATCGTAAAGTGAAAGAAAAGCTAACATAACTTGAAATTTTAAACATCTTTAGTAACCATCTATTAGCGTAACAGATAAATGGTTACTGTATTTCTAAGAGTATAATTAAACGACTTTATTAACTCTAAACAGCAGTTTATTGATCGACAGCTTTTAAAAACGAGAAATGAGATAGCTCATGGAGAGTATAAAAATTTAGTTGATAAAGGTAATGATGATGAGGCAAAAAAGGATTTTGAAGAATTATACCATACAATTTTAGAACTTATGGATGAATTTAAAGAACAGATAATTGATGCTGGGTTGAAGAAGACTTATTTGAAGGTTAGCTCATAGCCTTACTTTATCATGGGTACATCCTCGCTAACTAAACCAGTACAATCGTCACAGTACGCTAATGTCAGCCTACAAGAATATTAAAGATGAGAATTTCCGCTATTATATATTAAAACAAAAGGCCGATGTATTTCATGCGATGAAGAGCTTTTTTAGAGAAGAATCGGATGAGAAAATGGCATAATCCCTTTTAAAGAGGTTTTTGTTATGATAATGGAAGAAGGAAATTCATCATATTGTTTTTTGTAGGGATAAGTAGAATGAAATAGTAGATACAATACTTCATGATTTCTCTGATCTATATAAATCCGTTTTGATTTTTCGACATATAAGCCGCGGCTATGGATAACAAAAGGTGACCTGCACTCGTTTTCTCTCTTTGTTTTCAATGTGTCTGGGCAGGAAAAGGATTTGACCGCTTCTATGCATGGCCGGATGCTCTTTCCCACCTAAAAAGAGGGGTTTTATGTCGGTTTTTTAATTTGTATTTATATAGGATGGAAAGATTCTTTTGTAATAGCGTATAAAGATGAGAAAAATCTTGTTTACATTACTATGTAATAGAATAATTGTAAAAGAAAGCAGGTATCGAGTAAAAGAAATGCTCGATACCTGCTCTCTTGTTTGTAGAAATATTTATCCCGCTATTTGCGGACAGTAATACCCACTAATTAAAGTTTCACTTTATAGTTTTAAAGAATTGATTTTACTGATATTGTTGTCAAATAACTTTCTTTACTTTTTGCGGAACTGACTTTGTTTGAGCGGCAACATCTTCTTGGCGCAATTCTTTAAAGAGTGAAGTTACCATTAAGACAACAACAATAGAGAATGGCAAGGCTGCAATAATCGCTGCAATTTGCAAGGCGTTTAAACCACCTGCTTGTAATAAAATTGCTGCAATGGCTGCGATTATTAATCCCCAAATGAGCTTTAAGCTGTTTTTAGGAGATAAGTTACCGTTACTTGTCTGCATAGCAACAACAAATGTTGCAGAGTCGGCAGAGGTAACAAAGAATGTTGCTACTAAAATTAAACCAATAACTGTTAAGAATGTTGAGAATGGTAAATGTGAAATGACAGCGAATAGACCAATCTCTGTACCATTTTTCGCAATTTCATCAGCAATTCCGAGTGATTGGAACATTTCCATATGAATGGCTGTACCGCCAAACACTGCAAACCAAAATGTACAGATCAATGTTGGAATTAATACCGCCCCGAAAATAAATTCCCGAATCGTACGTCCACGGGAAATACGAGCAATAAATGTGCCAACGAATGGTGACCAAGAGATCCACCATCCCCAATAGAAAATCGTCCAATTTTCAATCCATGAAGAGGATTCTTTACTAAAGGCACCTAAGTTTAATCCCATGCTCGGCAGTGCTTCGATGTAAGAGCCTAATGTAGATATGAAATATTTCATAATAAAAACAGTTGGTCCAAAAATTAAAAAGGAGATGAGTAAAATTCCAGCGAGGGAGAAATTTAAGTTACTCAAATATTTAATCCCACGATCCAATCCCGTTTGAGCACTTGTTAAATACAGTACGGTAAAAATAGCAATAAGTACGAGCTGTGTACCAATTGTGTTACTGACGGAAGGGAATAGATAACTTAATCCGCCAGCGATTTGCTGAGCACCAATTCCTACGGATGGTACAATACCAAATACGGTTGCTAAAACAGCTAAAATATCAACTGTTTTTCCGATAGAGGAGTTTTTCGATCGATTAAATAAGGGAGTAACAGTAGCACCAATTGTACTACCTTTTTGTTTTCGAAACGTGAAATAGGCGATAGTTAAAGCAACCATTGCATAAAGTGACCAAGGGAACAATCCCCAGTGGAAGAATGAATATTGCATGGCAAGTTTTGCACTTTGCTCTGTTCCAGGTTCCCCTGTGAGAGGTGAATTAAAATGTGATATTGGTTCAGCAATACCATAAAAGAGAAGCCCAATTCCCATTCCAGCTCCAAATAACATTGCGAGCCATGAGAGGTAACTATATTTGGGTTTTTCGTCATCTTTTCCGAGACGAATCGATCCATACTTTGAAAATGCTAAATAAGTAGCTAAAACAACCATGGTGGTCATAAGTAGAGAGTAGAACCAACCAAACTTATTGAGGATAAATGAGTTTATGGATGAGGTAACACTTTGTAAATCATAGCCTTGTATCCACTTTGCTGGGATTACGCCCCATATAATGAACAGGGTTGTCAGCAAAATAGAGATATAAAATACACTGTTCTTTTTTTTGATCATCAAATTCCACCTTTTATTTAATAAAGTTAAAAGTTATATTAACCATAACAATTATCTGTTTAAATGTCAAAAAATTCATTTTTATATGAGGGAGATATCTCTATTATAAATGAACATCAAATTGGGATGGCGTGGGTGCTTCATCATGAATCAGATATGCAAAATTACGTTGCGTATGGACAAACTGATGGAAACATGATTAAAGGTAAATATATAGCGAAACCAGGGAAGTATTATTTATATGTATATAAAGTAAAACTTTAATCAGTGGGAGTTTTCTTCATCTCCCACTGATTATTAGTTGAACCAATCGGGCTTTTACGGGCAGTTTATCCCCCACCTATCTTCTTTGGTTTCCTTAGAATCTTGAGGTGGGGGTATTACTGCCCGTTAATGCGGGATAAATTTGATAATGGAAATAGAGCATATTCGATACGAGTAAAATAATTACATTTCCAATGTATATATAACTTTACTTTTTATGTAAAAAAGTATATTATATAGATATACAATATAACGGTTATTTTTTAGGAGGAGCCTGTCACCATAGGCTCCTCCTGTTCTTTTTTAAGGAGCCTATCATATCAGTTTTTTTAAAAAAATAACTGAAAATTAGGAAATATAATTATTGAAAGAGGTGAGGCATACATATAGAAAAGAGGGCTCTAATGATGAAAGGGGGATAAGGAATGATCTTATTTGGTTATCCACTTGAAACAATTTATTTATATGGATTTATCATAAGCGCTGTGCTTACCGTTATTTATATCTTTTTTGGTGATATATTCGAATCAATATTTAGTTTTTCAAGCGGTCCTACATCTATTTTTACGATACTGCTTAGCTTTTTAGCAATGCTTTGCGGTTTTAGTTATATAGGAGAATATTTATTCTCTTGGAATAGTATCGTTATTTTTATTCTTTCTTTTTGCATATCTTTTATTGGGGTTTTTACGATGAAGATATTAATCTTAAAGCCGATTGCAGAGTCCGAACAAAATACAGTGCAGCGCATGGATGATTTTATTGGCTGCCGAGGTGAAGTAATTATTACGATACCGAAAGAAGGCTTTGGTGAAGTATTAGTTTCTTCACAATTTGGAAGTAATGCGATACCAGCAAAGACAATCGGAAAGAAAGATATTTTACAAGGAACACAAGTTATAATCGAGGAAGTTCAAGATGGTGTTTTGTTTGTACAAAACATCGCTTATTCTTTAAAAAAACCCAAATTATAAGGGGGAATTTAAATGGTTCCATTAATTATCGGTGGTGTCTTACTCGCAATCTTGCTTTTACTTATTTTAGTGTTTATTACAAAATATCGCACAGTTGGTCCAGATGAAGCATTGATTGTTACGGGGAACTGGCTTGGTGGTGGAAAAAATCTTGTGACAACAGAGGATGGAAAGAAGATTAAAATTATTCGCGGCGGTGGTACATTTGTTGTACCAATTATGCAACGAGCAGAACCACTTAGTTTATTAAACTATAAATTAGAAGTGGGAACACGTGATACGTATACGAAGCAAGGTGTACCTGTTACGGTAAATGGTGTTTCAATTATTAAAGTTGGTTCTACAATTGAAGAAGTATCAACAGCAGCTGAGCAATACTTAGGAAAAGAGACAGAAGAATTAAAAGTAGAAGCGAAAGAGGTATTAGAAGGTCATTTACGTGCCATTTTATCTTCGATGACAGTGGAAGATGCCTATAGTAATAGAGAACAATTTGCTCAAAAGGTACATGAAGTGGCTTCGACAGATTTGAAAAAGATGGGCCTTCGCATCGTTTCCTTTACGATTAAAGAAATTATGGACAAAAATGGTTACTTAGATGCGCTTGGTCAGCCGCAGATCGCAACAGTTAAGCGTGATGCTACAATTGCGAACGCAGAACGTGAAAAAGAAGCACGCATTGAAACAGCACGTGCGGAAAAAGAAGCGAAAGAAGCTGAATATCAACGCGATGCACAAATTGCAGAAGCAGAGAAACATAAAGAATTAAAAGTCCAATCTTATAAGAGAGAGCAAGAACAAGCACGTGCGGATGCAGATCTCTCGTATGAGCTGCAACAAGCGAAAGCACAACAAGGTGTTACAGAAGAACAAATGCGCGTTAAAATTATTGAACGTGAAAAGCAAATTGAATTAGAAGAAAAAGAAATTGCACGTCGTGAAAAGCAATACGATGCAGAAGTGAAGAAAAAAGCAGATGCAGATCGATATGCAGTTGAGCAATCAGCGGAAGCAGAGAAAGTAAAACAAATTAAAAAGGCAGACGCAGAGCAATATAAAATTGAAGCGGAAGCAAAAGCACGTGCGGAAGAAGTTCGTGTAGAAGGTTTAGCAAGAGCTGAAATTGAAAAAGCACAAGGTCAAGCGAAAGCAGAAGTTGAAAAGGCGCAAGGGACAGCTCAAGCAGACGTTATTAGATTAAAAGGTTTAGCAGAAGCAGAAGCGAAACAAAAAATTGCCGAAGCATTCGAATTATACGGTCAAGCGGCAATTATGGATATGGTCCTTAAAATGCTTCCAAGCTATGCAAAAGAAATTGCAAGCCCACTTAGCAACATTGATAAAATCACTGTTGTCGATACAGGTGGCGGTGGTAAAAACAGCGGTGCTGGGAAAGTAGCAGGCTATGCAACTGATTTAATGGCAACGATGCAAGAAACATTGAAAGCTTCTTCTGGTATTGATCTAAAAGAGTTACTGGAGGGCTTTGCTGGAAAAGGTGCCGTGCAGCAGGCTGTGAATGACAAACCTGTTGTGCAAGTGGTAGAAGAAAAGGATAATAGTGAAAAATAATAAAAGGAGGCCCCTAGCATTAGGGGCTCTTTTACATATTTACAGAAATAATAGGCGTTTTTTTAGAAGTATGATTCATTTCTTCTAATCTGTCTAACACTCTTCTTTTCTTATAGAGCATTTTACCTACCTCCGCGATTTCTTCAATTGTTTTTCGGTTTAAGTAAGCGCCAAAAATCATTCCAGCAACAGGAATGATTTGAAATAGTTTTTTCCAGCCGTAATTGTCGCGATAAACAGTAAATACTTCGCGCCATGATTTAATTTGTGACATACTGTCATCGTGATCGGAACGAGCATCAAAATGTCTTAATTCATGAAGAATCGTTTGTTTTCCTACAATATCAGATGAAGAGAATTGTAAGCACTTTACGATGAAAAGTCGTTCTTGAACATCTTCAGGATTATAGCCATAACAAATTGCGATTTCTTGTAACACATTTAGTGACATGCTTAAAACTGCAGGGATATCAATTGCTAGTGTGAAGATGCCACCAAATCCAGTTGTAGCTCCTTGTGCAGTTGCAACTGATTTTCTGTTTTTAATAATTTTATCGACGATTGTATCCATCTCACTTAAAGGAAACTTTTGAACATCTTCTAGTGAAACGGCATTTTCAAATTTCTTTAAAGTTGTTTCTGGACGAATTAAATATTTGCTTCCAGAGTTGAGATATTGAATGAGTTCATCTAGTAAAACATTAATTTTTTTATGTATAAACTTTGGAGTTAACTTATCAAGAATAGCAAACGGGATTTTCCCCCATTTTTCAAAGAACCAAAGGTCTTCTTGGTCTTTCTCCCATTTTTCAATGTTTGCGATTTCTTCTAATAAAAGCTGTTTTGGCTCCATCTTCTCCCTACTTTCCTATAACCATTTCTTTCTATTTTACTGGATATTTTTTGAATAACAAACAAAATAATGCATCTATAGTTAGAGAGTGGATGCTTTATTTAAGGTTAAGGGGAAATAAGGGACCAAAAAAATGATGAAATATATCAATTTAAGTTCACTATGAAGTGAAACAATACATAATTGGTATCTATATAAATACAAATTAAAAAACCGACATAAAACCCTTCTTTTTAGGTGAGAGAGAGCATCCGGCCATGCATAGAAGCGGTCAGATCCTTTTCCTGCCCAGACATAGTGAAAACAAAGAGAGAAAACGGGTGCAGGTCACCTTTTGTTATTCATAGCCGCGGCTATATGTCGAAAAATCAAAATGGATTTATATAGGATATCTTGTATAGGAAGTAGATATGCTAGTACAATAAAATAGATATATAAGTTATGTAGATATGGTTTATTTTTATATATCAGTATTTTCTGTGAAAAAATAAAATTGTAATTTGAAAGTGGTGGATTCAGTGAATCTATTGTTTGAAGCAATAAAGAATAAAAATCTTGAACAATTAATAAAAGCGATTCCAATGGTGGATATAGATGAACAAGATCAGTTTGGAAGAACGCTTTTGCATTATGCAATTATAAAAAGGGCTCCTATTGAAATATTTGAAAGATTAATAGCTTTTGGGGCGAACCCAAATATAACAGATCGCCTACACGAGTCAGTACTTACTAAAGCGATTAAGTTTAATAATAAGCAAGCTGTGCAATGTTTAATGGAAAATGGAGTAGAACTCAATCATCCGAATGGGATCAAATGTACACCTTGGTTTCAGGCAAGACATACTCCAGAATTAGCTGATTTATTATTAGAAACAAAAGGAGCTATCCGATTGAAACTAACGGAAAGTGAACAAGCCATTATTGAGGATTGTCTGTATGGAGAGACTGCTGAAACAAATGCTTATTTTTATAAATTAAATACTCCAGAATTACTACATGCTTTTGTTTTACATTTTAATTGGGATGATGATTTACAGCCGATGGAAATGGTATTACAACACGCTAATTGTCAGGAGATTACTGCTATTGAAATGTTTGAATTAGTAGATGGAGATTATTGGATGGGACAAAAAAATAGTAATGATGAGGAACGGCAGTATATAGCTTTTGTACAGCGTATTTTAAGTAGGTTTCCTAATATATTATAAGTTTTGAGAAGTGTTTATCCCGCATTAACGGGCAGTAATACCCTTCAGCGGAAGCAAAGAAGTTAGGTGGGGGATAAACTGCCCGTAAAAGCCCGATTGGTGAGGGCTAATAATCAGTGGGGGATGAAGAAAACCCCCACTGATTAAAGTTTCACTTTAGACGTAGTATAAAAAGTAATATGCAATAAAAGTTAGGGGAATGGTTTTGAAATTTAAAAAATTAAAGTTACAGCCAAGAATTGCGTTGTTTATCGGTATACTTATTCTCTTTGTTATCGTTCTAACAAGTTTTCTTTTTTACTATATATTATCTAAAACAGTGGAAGAGCAAACTGGTAAAAGGGCGTTACATGTTGCCAAAGCGGTCGCTACCATACCTGAAATTCATGAGGCGTTTCAGACAGAAAATCCATCTGTTATTATTCAGCCAATTGTTGAAAAAATACGAGTGGAAACAGATGCGGAATTTATCGTTGTAGGGAATACAGAGGGAATCCGTTATGCCCATCCTGTACGGGACAGAATTGGAGAAGAAATGGTTGGAGGCGATAACAAAGGGGTTTTAGAGGATGGAAAGTCGTATATTTCAAAGGCGACCGGGACGTTAGGTCCTTCTTTACGAGGGAAGGTGCCCATTCGTGATCAAGAAAATCATATTATCGGGGTCGTATCTGTCGGGTTTTCAATGGAGGATATTCATGACGTAGCGGAAGCATATGGAAATCGAGTGTTGTGGATTGCTGTAGTTGGATTAGTAATCGGAATACTTGGTTCTATGTATTTGGCACGGAGTATAAAAAAATTAATGTTTGGGCTGGAACCAGAGGAGATTTCATCCCTGTACGAGGAACGCAGTGCTGTCATTCAATCTGTCCGTGAAGGAATTATGGTAATAGATAAAGAGGGTTGCATTAGTTTAGTCAATCAAGCAGCTTATGAGATTCTTTCGTTAGAAAAAAAACAAAATATAATTGGGGATTCTGTTTTAAAAATTATCCCGAATACCTCTATATTAGAAGTGCTCCGAACGGGAGAAGAGCAATTAGACCGGCAATTGGATATAAAAGGGCAAGCTGTCATTGCAAATCGATTGCCTATTATAGTGGGGAATGTAGTAATTGGAGTTGTGTCTAGCTTTCGATTAAAGTCAGAAATGGATCAATTGACAGAAGAATTATCTCAAGCAAAACGATATACAGAGGCACTTCGAGCACAGGCACATGAGTATAACAATCTTTTGTATACGCTATCAGGGCTTATTCAATTAGAATCTTATGATGAAGCTATGGAGCTCATTCATAAAGAAACAGCAGTGTATCAAGAATTTGTTCAGTTTATTATGGAGCGTATACAAAACCCATGGTTAGGTGGAATCTTAATTGGATTTTATAACCGAGCGAGAGAGCTAAAAATTGATTTTATTTTAGATCGCGAGAGTAGTTTACAAAAGCTAGGTTCTCATATTGATAGTAATCACGTTGTTTCTATTTTAGGAAACCTAATTACGAATGCTTTTGAAGCGACGGAAAATAATCATGAAAATGAGAAAAGAGTAAGACTATTTGTAACAGATATAGGTGACGAGATTGTGATTGAAATTGAGGATTCAGGTTTAGGCGTTGATGATGCATTGATTGCATACATATTTAATCGGGGTTTTTCTACAAAAGAAGGAGAGAAACGAGGCTATGGATTAGCCAAAGTAAATGAGTTAGTTGAGGAGTTACATGGAAGTATTGCAATTGAAAAAGGGGACTTAGGCGGTGCATTATTTATCGTCGCATTGCCGAAAGAAAGTGGGGAATTGTAATGTCTGAGGGGATTGAAGTGTTAATTGTAGAAGATGATGTTCGCATCGCAGAAATTCATCGTCGTTTCACTGAAAAAGTAGGGGGCTTTAAAGTGATTGGCACTGCGACAACAGGAGAACAAGCAAAAGAATGGTTAGAGCTTGTATCGCCGCAGCTTGTTTTATTAGATGTGTATTTACCTGATATGCAAGGAACGGAACTCGTTACATATATTCGTCAAAATCTACATGACACAGATGTGATTATGATTACAGCTGCATCGGAAGTAGAAGTTGTCCATCACGCACTGCGCGGTGGAGTAGCGGATTACATTGTAAAGCCACTTATGTTTGATCGTTTTAAAAAGAGTTTAGAAAACTATCAAAAGAAAATAATGCAATTCAAACAAAATCAGCAATTGTCACCGGATCAAATTGAACATTTATGGTTTAAAGGACAGGCGGAAAATAGTCCAGGTGGTTATGCGCCAAAAGGAATTGATCCTTTGACATTAAATAAAATTATTAAGTATGTCTCTAAAGTAGGAGCGGAAGGAATTACAGCGGAAATGCTCAGCATAGAAGCAGGTGTAAGTCGATCAACTGCAAGGCGTTACTTAGAGCATTTAATTTCTGAAAAGAGAATTTATGCGGAGCTTATATATGGAAATGTGGGTAGACCAGAACGAAGGTATTTTCGAGTTTCTTCATAAAATATAAAAAGTAGAGATTTCTATAGTCTCTACTTTTATGCTGAAAAGAGAGAAGAACTTTTTGTTGCTTCGGATTTGTATCTAAGTCTTTGATCCATAAAGGTCTCAGGTAAGCCAGCAAGCCAGTGACACATAAAGAACCAAGCAACCAGCCGATGGATAATCCTGTTAAGGAGAGTATATAGCCAACTAGGCTCCCTAGAATGAGTAATAAAAGATTGGATAATAACATATTACGGCCTTCTTTCTGATTCATAATCACTGAAAAAACGAAACTCCTTTAAAAGAAGTTTCGTTAGATATAGTTCTTTCTCAAAAACTTATTGGAATGACACCTGTAATGATGGCAACAACTAACATGACCATTGTCGTACCAACTGCCCATAAT
Organism: Bacillus sp. DX3.1; assembly: GCF_030292155.1. Lineage (NCBI taxonomy): Bacteria > Bacillati > Bacillota > Bacilli > Caryophanales > Bacillaceae > Bacillus > Bacillus sp. DX3.1. The sequence goes on from NZ_CP128153.1 coordinate 655,217, forward strand.
AATGTAAAACGTTGATGTTCACCAAAATCAACTTTTGCCATACCAACTAATAAATACGTTGAAGCAACGAGTGGGCTTAATAAATGAACGGGTTGCCCGAGTAAGGAAGCACGCCCCATTTCAGCGGCACTAATTCCGTAAGTTGCAGCAGCCTTTGTTAGGATAGGTAATACCCCAAAGTAAAATGCATCATTAGACATAAAAAAGGTAAATGGCATGCTTATAATAGCAGTAATAATTGGTAATTGTGGTCCAAGTGCATCTGGAATAAGGGCGACTAAGCCATTAGCCATTGCATCGACCATTTTTGTTCCCGATAAAATTCCTGTGAAAACACCAGCTGCAAATACTAGAGAAACGACTGCAAGAACGTTTCCTGCATGAGAAGCAATCCGTTCTTTTTGTTCTTCTATGCTAGGGTAATTAATCATAACCGCAATTGCAAAAGCAACTGTAAATAAAACTGGAAGAGGCATAACCTCCATAATGAGACAAACGAGCAGTGTCAATGTTAATAAAAAGTTGATCCATAATAACTTTGGACGCTTGTAGCTGTATTCTTCCACCGTTGCTGCTTGTTCTGCCATAATTGCTTTTTCTTTTTGTGTATATTGTATATCAACAATTCCTAAGCGTTTTCTCTCTTTTTTTCCAAGGAAGTAAGCAACAAAAATTACCCATATTGCTCCGCCAATCATCGCGGGAATAAGTGGTGTAAATACTTGTGAGGCATCAAGACCAAGTGAACTCATTACTCTAGCGGTTGGTCCGCCCCATGGTGTAATATTGGTAATTCCTGCCCCTAACATAACGACTCCAGCTAAAATAAGTGGATTCATTCCAAGGCGCTTATAGAGTGGGTACATCGCAGATATTGTAATCATATAAGTTGTCGTACCGTCACCATCTAAAGAAACAATAATAGTAAGAATTGCAGTACCAACGACAATTTTTAGCGGATCGCCTTTTACAGCATTTAAGATTTTTGCAATAATCGGGTCAAATAAACCGCTATCAATCATAATGCCGAAATATAAAATTGCGAACATAAGCATAATACCAGTTGGTGCTAAATTTTTAATTCCTTCTAGCATCATCGGTCCTAAATCAGCGTAAAAACCCCCAATTAACGCAAATACAATTGGAATCAATATTAAAGCAACTAATGCTGACATGCGTTTCGTCATAATTAAAAACATAAACACAAATACCATTATAAACCCCAGTGTAGCTAACATATAATCTCCCCCTCATAAATGATTGCGCTTTCAAAAAAAAGTTAAATTTTCAGAAAACTAAATCATTAAAGTAATCATAAAGGATGAAATACATGTGGTAAATAATTAGGGAAATAAAGTTATTAAAAGCATAATTTTTATTTTGTTCATATTGTTTATGGTTTCTTATTTCGAATTTTTAAAAAGATAAATCATTGTTTATAAGAGTGGTAGAATAGATGGGAAAATGGAGAAGCGTGAAGTAAGGAGTAGATATTTTAGATGAAAGCAATCATTGAAGAGATTTATAGTCCATGTACGGGTAAAGTGGAAGAAGTGTTAGTTGATGAATCATCTTACGTATATGAATGGGAGAAATTAGTTGTAGTTCGAAAGAATGATGGAACTTTAGAAAAAGTAGCGGTAGGCATTAGCGGTCATATACGGTCTGTAAATATAGAGGTTGGACAGGAAGTCGATGTAAATACAATGCTATGTAGTTTAGAAGATGATCGTGTTATTACAGGCTGCGAATAAAAAAGTGTGTAGATGTAGCTACACACTTTTTTTATTGCTTGTTAAAGCAGAATAAATTTGTAATCGTTCATTTTTGTTATCGCTTTTGATAATATAAGCATAAGATATATTAGGAGAGAAGGGTTATACATGAAAGAAAATAAAATGGAGTTATTACTTCATCCAATCCGATTTCAATTAATTCAAGAATTCATGGGTGGTGAGAAGCTAACCGCAAAACATCTTGCAGAAAAATTGCCTCATATTCCACAGGCGACATTATATCGGCATTTAGATAAATTAATGAGTTCGCAAATTTTATTAGTTGTAGAGGAAACACAAATTCGTGGCACGATTGAAAAATTGTACGCTTTAAATGGAAGCATGGCTCGCATGTCACAAAATGATATAAAGGATTTGACGAAAGAAGAGCATATGCAATATTTTATGATGTTTATTACTGGGCTTACAGCTAAGTTTAAAGACTATTTACAGCAAGATGAAATTGATTTTGAAAAAGATGGAACGGGATATACACAGGCGAACTTGTATATGAGCGATGAGGAGTTTTTAGCGTTCGTTAAGGAACTTAACGAGATTTTTATAAAGGCATATGAACGTAAGCCATCACCAGAAAGAAAACGCAGAACGATTTCAACGATTATCATTCCTGAAAAAGGATGAAGGGAGAATAAAAATGGGGAAAGAATTGTTTGTGACGATTGAAAGTGCTTTTTCGCTTCAAGGAACATTAACAATTCCCGAACATTACGCTGCAACGTATCCAGCAATTTTATTAATCAGTGGTACTGGAAAAGGAGATCGTGACGGAAATACACGTGGTTTCCAATTAAACTTATATAAAGAATTAGCGGAGTATTTTACATGTTTAGGGTTTGCCGTGCTTCGTTATGATAAGCGAGGGACTCATAAAAGCAAGGGTGATTACTATAAAGCAGGAGTAACAGAGTTTATTGATGATGCTGTTGCGTGTGTCAGATTTTTAAAGGAGCATCCTTATATAGATCCAAAACGAATTATTATTGCTGGACATAGTGAAGGAGCTTTACTTGCACCAGCTGTATCTGTAAGAGAATCGGTTGCTGGATTATTGCTGCTTGCTGGCGCAGCAGGACCATCAAAAGACTTAGTTCCAAGACAGATAGAGATGGCGGCCTCAGAATTAGAAACAGCTTCAGGATTTATAGGTTGGTTATCTAAAGTATGTAAGCTTCCGCATCGTATGAAACAGAAAAATGAAGCGCTTATGAACAAAGTACAGTATTCACAGGAGCCTGTTATACGAATAAAAGGTGCAAAAGTGAATGCAAAATGGTTACGAGAACAGTTACAATATAATGTAGTTACGTATTTAGAGCAAGTATCTTGTTCTGTTTTAGCGATTACTGGAGACAACGATATACAAGTGCCACCTGAACATGCTAAACTAATTGCCGCATACGTAAAAGGCGAAGCTGAATGGCACATTATCCCAAACATGAACCATATCTTGAGAAAGTATGAACGTAAGCATACAATGATTCGATTAATGAAGGAATATAAGAGGCTTATGGATAAATCTATTGAAGAAGAGGTGTTACATGTGATGAGGGAATGGTTAGAAAAACATTATCTTTCATAGGAGCTGTAGTTGTGAGAAAAAGTAAAATGTTATTGTTTATGTTACTAGGACTTTTTGTTGTGATGGCAGCGTGCGAAGAGCAAGAGGAAGCTAAACCAAAAACAAAACCAGTTCAAGTAAAGCACGAAAAGAAGAAAGAAGAGAAAAAGGGCGAAAATTTGATGGATAAGCAATTACTGCTTTCTGCAACCCTTGGTGATACAGAAACAGTTTTGAAATTGCTTAAAGACGGGGCAAACATAAATGTAATAGGGGAACAAGGAGAAACGCCAATAATGGCAGCAACGTATCATAATCATATGGAGACAGTAAAAGCACTGATTGAAGCTGATGCAGATATTCAATTACAGGATAAAAATAAAGATAATCCGTTTCTTTATGCGAGTGCAGAAGGCTATTTAGAAATTGTTAAACTAACAATTGAAGCGGGGACGAATACAAAAGAAACAAATCGCTATGGTACAGCACTCATTCCAGCAGCTGAGAGAGGTCATGTCGAAGTTGTAAGAGAATTATTAACTCGTACAGATATCGATGTGAATTATATAAATGATCTTGGTTGGACAGCTTTACTAGAAGCAATTGTCCTTGGGAATGGCAGCGAGAATCATAAGCAAATTATTCAATTACTTATTGAAAACGGGGCGGATGTAAACATGCCAGATCGTGAAGGTGTTACGCCACTTCAGCATGCAGAAAAAAGAGGATTTAAAGAAATGGCAACGATGCTAAGGACAGCAGGAGCGAATGAAATAACAAAACAGCCTACAGCGTAATGTAAGCTGCTAGAAAAGAGAGATAAGGGATCAAAATAATGATGAAACCTTATCTCTTTTCATATGTTCATATAATTCATACTGATATTTCCTCGATTCATCATTAATTCATTATTAATTCATTATTAATTCATCATTAATTCACCTCTATTACTACTTAATTCCTGTTTACGAAAACTTGAGCCACTGCAACTACAATTTTTATCATTTTTATGTTTAGCATAAAGAAACAAGAAAGATGTAACTATTGGATGAGATAACGCGAAAATGAAAGCGTTATCTCAAATGTGTTACTTATAATATGTAAAATTTACTATGGTAATAATTAACATATAGTTAACACCTCGTTTACAAAACGTCAAAACTAACTTAATAAATAAGTACTATAGTAAAGGTAACAAAATAACTTGGGTAGAGAACATTTGAGAACACCCGCTTACATAAAAAGATCTGTTTACATTTCTTAAATGGGCTCTAGTTTGTAGAGTGAAAATTAGGAGGAGATCGTTCTATGTAAATTGGTGTTTTTTGTTTTGCCTACATGTATTGACATTATGTAAAAAGTTGGTGGGAAACAATGTTTAAGGAACCTTATATCGCGATGATAAAAGATTGGAACAAGTATAAATCATATCGAAATTTACCTAAAACAGTCTTTCTTATGACGGGTTCGATGCTTGAATTACCAGAGCATGTATATGAATTGCAGAAGAATGGACATGATGTATTTCTGCATTGTGATTTTATACAAGGATTGAATACGAACACAGAGGAAGCGTTGTTATATATTCATGAGGTAATTGGTGCTCAAGGCATTATTTCAACGAAAGGTTCCACCATTAGAAATGCAAATAAAGTTGGGTTACAGACAATTCAACGTATTTTTATTGTGGATACGTTATCGCTTACGAAATCAATTGAAAATTGTAAAGGGACGCGGCCAAGTGCGGTAGAAATCATGCCAGGAATTATGCCTTCGATTATTAGGAAGCTAGCAGAGGAATTAGATTTTCCTATTATTGCGGGTGGCTTGATTCAAACGAAAGAAGAAGCAAAGGTTGCCATTAAAGCGGGAGCGAGTGCGATTTCGACAAGTCATTGTCAAGTGTGGGCATAGGAACAAAAGAGGAGTGCAAACTAATGATTGAATTAAGAGACGTTTCAAAGGTTTATAAAAATGCAAAGGAAATAGCAGTTGAAGGTGTTTCGGTACAGATTAACAAAGGAGAGTTCTTTGTTCTAGTTGGGCCTTCTGGCTGCGGGAAAAGTACATTGTTACGAATGATTGCAGGCTTAGAGGAAATTAGCTCTGGCGAGTTACATATTAATGAAAAGGTTGCTAATGAGTTAGAGCCTAAAGATCGTAATTTATCAATGGTGTTTCAAAATTATGCGTTATATCCACATCTGTCTGTAGAAGAAAATATTCTTTTTGGACTGAAAATAAGAAAGATTCCGAAAGAAGAGCGGCAAAAACGATTAATGGAAGCAGTTGAAATGGTTGGACTTACGGAATATGTAAAATCGAAGCCGGGACAATTATCAGGTGGTCAGCGGCAACGTGTTGCACTAGCTCGTGCGATTGTAAGCCAAGCTCCAATTTGTTTAATGGACGAGCCACTCTCCAACTTGGATGCGAAGCTGCGTGCACAAATGCGCATTGAAATTCGAGAAATTCAGCAGCGCTTAGGTATTACAATGGTTTATGTAACACATGATCAAATTGAAGCAATGACGATGGGTGATCGCATTATGGTGTTAAACAAGGGGAGTATACAACAAGTAGGAACACCACTTGATATATACAATTATCCCGCAAATGAATTTGTTGCAGGTTTTATCGGTTCACCTTCTATGAATATTGGAGATGGGAAAATAGATAAAGAAGCAGGCGTATTGCACGTTGATGGATTACAAATTCCAATGTCTCCAGGACAGCTGCAACAGTTACCAGAGCCAAAAGTACGTTTAGGAATTCGTCCTGAACATATTCTATTAGCTGAGGATGGACAAGAAGTTACACTTCAATCTGTAGAAGTATTAGGAAATGAATCGATTTTAAATTTCGTAGTAAATGAGAAAACATGGAGTGCAAAAGTAATTGGACAGCTTATTTTGAAAAAAGGTGACAAAGTAAAATTACAATTTCCCAAAGAGAAACTATGTTTCTTTCACAACGATACAAATGAAAGGATTCGATTAATAGCGGAAGAAGAGTTGAAGGTGGTGGCAAAATAATGATTGAGGTAGGAAAATTACCAGTTCAAACTGATGTCCCAAGAAAGAGGGCGCTATGGAACCGGACGAGAGATTTACGAACAGGCCTATTATTTTTAGCACCATCTATTTTGTTATTTGCAATCTTTCTTTTTTATCCATTGTTTCGAACCATTTACTATAGCTTCTATTTAACAGATGTGCATGGAGAGGCTAATTTGTTTGTCGGGCTTGAAAACTATCAATATTTATTGTCTGATCCAGCCTTTTATAAAAGTGTAAAATCCACTTTATTATTTGTCTTGTATACAGTACCAACTAGTATTTTATTTGCGCTGTTTCTTGCATTAATTGCAAATGAGAAAGTAAAAGGGATCGGAGTATTTCGCGTGTTATTTTCTTCGACAATGGGAATTTCAGTAGCGGCAAGTGCAGTGATTTGGCTATTTTTATTCCATCCTAGTGTTGGTTTATTTAATAACATACTAAGTTCTATGAATCTTCCTGCAATTGCATGGTTAACAAGTCCAGATTGGGCGCTATTTTCTGTATCGATTACAACGGTTTGGGTGAACACAGGATTCGCATTTTTGGTTATATTAGGCGGTTTACAAAATATTGATACATCTTTATATGAAAGTGCATCTATTGATGGTGCTAGCTATTTGTATAAGCTTCATCAAGTTACATTACCGATGTTATCTCCAACACTATTTTTTATTATCACAGTTACCTTAATAAGTGCATTTCAAAGCTTTGGACAAATTGATATTTTAACGCATGGTGGACCGAATGATGCAACAAATTTAATCGTGTACTCCATCTATAAAGAAGCTTTTGCAAATCATCAATTTGGTACAGCAAGTGCACAAGCAATGGTGCTATTTATTTTCATTTTCGTTGCTACTTTACTTCAATTTAAGTTTGCAGAGAGAAAGGTGCATTATAAATGATTATGAAAACGTGGAAACAACAACTCCTTCTCTATACGCTGCTTATTATAAGTGCGGCACTGGTCTTTTTTCCAGTTTTGTATGCGTTCTTGTTAGGGTTTATGACGCCGGAAGATATTCAAATGCGGCGGGTATTCCCGACACAATTTACGTTTGATAACTTCGTACATATTTTTAATAAAGTACCACTGTTTTCTTATTTATATAATAGCTTTATCGTTTCAACGGTTGTGATGGTTGGTCAGCTTGTTGTATCCAGTTTAGCTGCTTATGCATTTGTCTTTTTACATTTTAAAGGAAGAAATTTCATTTTCTTTCTGTTTATTTCAACTATGCTTATCCCATGGGAAGCAACGATGGTACCAAACTTTTTAACGGTGCAACAGTTCGGATGGATTAATACATTTACGGGAATGACTGTTCCATTTTTTGCAACGGCATTTGGGATTTTCTTGTTACGGCAACATTTTATGACGCTTCCAAATGAGTTGAAAGAAGCTGCTTTTATCGAAGGAATTGGGCATACGAAGTTTTTATTCCGTGTCGTCGTGCCATATTGTAAAACGAGTTTTATTACATTAGGTGTATATAGCTTTTTATCGACATGGAATATGTATTTATGGCCATTGCTTATTACAAATGATGAAAGAATTAGGACTGTACAAATTGGTGTGAAACAGCTCCAATCACAGGAAGTTGCGACAGATTGGGGCAGTGTGATGGCGGGTGTTACTGTAATTGTCATTCCGACGTTAATTTTACTGTTTTTAGGACAAAAACAGCTGCAACAAGGGTTAACAAAAGGCGCGATTAAATAGGTAGGTAATATGTTTTATTATATAAATGAAAAGGTGGGATTAAGATGAGATTTTGGAAAAAAGGTGCCGCTGTTATGATGGCAGCGACTATGGCTTTATCGGCTGCAGCTTGTTCAAGTAGCAAAACAGAAGGAAAATCTGAAGCAAAAAAAAAAATAACTTCGGTAGAAAAGAATGGGGATAAAACGGTGATCCGTTTTTGGCATGCGATGGGTGGAAAAACACAGGGTGTGTTAGACGGAATTGTTGCGGACTATAATAAGTCACAGAATAAGTATGAGATAAAAGCTGAATTTCAAGGATCTTATGAAGAATCTTTAACGAAATTTAAAAATATAACAGCATCGAAAGAATCACCGGCGCTTGTTCAATCTAGTGAAATTACGACAAAATATATGATTGATAGTAAAAAAATTACGCCGATTGATAGTTGGATAAAAAAAGATAAATATGATACATCAAAATTAGAAAAAGCGATTACAAACTATTACTCGGTTGATGGGAAAATGTATTCCATGCCATTTAATTCATCTACTCCGGTATTAATTTATAATAAAGACGCCTTTACAAAAGCTGGTTTAGATCCAGAAAAAGCTCCGAAAACATATGCCGAGTTAAAAGAGGCAGCGAAAAAGTTAACGGTTAAAGAAGGCGAAAGTGTAAAACAATATGGTTTTTCAATGCTGAATTACGGATGGTTCTTTGAAGAATTGTTAGCAACACAAGGTGGTTTATATGTGGATAAAGAAAACGGGCGTAAAGATGCAGCAACGAAAGCTGTATTCAATGGAAAAGAAGGACAAAAAGTATTTGGTTTACTAGATGAGATGAACAAGGCTGGTACACTTGGTAAATATGGAGCAAGTTGGGACGATGTTCGTGCGGCTTTCCAATCTGGACAAGTTGCGATGTATTTAGACTCTTCAGCCGGTGTTCGTGACGTAATTAATGCATCTAAATTTAATGTTGGTGTTGCTTACATTCCATACCCAGAGGATGTAAAACAAAACGGAGTTGTCGTTGGCGGAGCGTCATTATGGATGACAAATATGGTTGCTGAAGAAACGCAACAAGGTGCTTGGGACTTTATGAAATATTTGACGAAACCAGATGTACAAGCAAAATGGCATACGGAAACAGGTTACTTTTCAATCAATCCAGATGCCTATAAAGAGCCTTTAGTGAAAGAGCAGTATGAAAAGTACCCACAGTTAAAAGTAACTGTAGATCAGTTACAAGCAACAAAACCGTCTGTCGCAACACAAGGTGCACTTATTAGTGTATTACCTGAATCCCGCGATGCAGTTGTAAAAGCGTTAGAAGCCATGTATGAAGGGAAAAGTAGTAAAGAAGCGCTAGATGAAGCTGCCAAAGCAACGGATCGTGCCATTAGTATTTCGAATCGCACAAGTCAAAAATAAAGTGAAACTTCGATTAGTGGGGGGGAATACTGCCCATTAATGCGGAATAAATAAAAACCGTATCCTTATACAGGGTACGGTTTTTGTATTAGGGAGATAAGGGATCAAAAGAATGAGGAAACCTTATCTCTTTTTATGTGATTGTATGGTTCATAAGGATTTTTCCTCGTTTCATTATTGATTTAACTCCATTGCTACTTGTTTTCCATTTACGAAAACCTCTATCACTGCTACGACAACTTCCATCATTTTTTTCATCTCTCATCTCTCCCTTGTTTGTTGTTTTATTTCTTACTTTTAGTATAGATGAGAGAGCATAGAGTAACTATCGAAGTAGGTGACAGAGAGATTACAGTGTTGTAAGAATAAACTGCCCGCAAATAGCGGGATAAATGGAGATTGCGGAACTATATAAATACAAATAAAAAAAACGACATAAAACTCTTCTTTTTAGGTGGTAGAGAGCATCCGTTCATGCATAGAGGCGGTCAGTTCCTTTTCCTGCCCAGACACAGTGAAAACAAAGAGAGAAAACGAGTGCAAGTCACCTTTTGTTATCCATAGTCGCGGCTTATATGTCGAAAAATCAAAATGGATATATATAGTAGATAAGGCACTAATTTTCATATGCAACAAAAAAACAGAAAAGCTGCAAGTAATGATAGAGAAATTTATAGGATAATGGCATAAAATAAGTAAGGTAGATTTCAAATATAGTACAGAAGAAATAAGGGAGACAATGAAGGGATGAGGAAAAGAAAAGAACTGCTAAGTTTATGGAAAACGATTACATTTCTCGTATGCACCGTTGTCGCACTTTCTTTGCTTGTAACAGATATATTGATTAGTCATAATGTTGAGCGTACGACAGAAGAAAGCCAAGCAGAAAAAGCAAAAACGATTGCTCGTATTGTAGCAAATTCACCGCTTGTGATTGAAGCTTTAACGGGAAGACAAGATGTTTCTGAAATTCAAGCATATACGAATCAACTTTTAGAAAATACAGATGTTCAATTTATTGTGGTGATGGATATGAATGGAATTCGAAAATCTCATCCTAATCCTCAAAAAATCGGTCACCATTTTGTTGGGGGAGATGAAGGCGCAGCCTTGAAAGGAAAAGAACACGTATCAATGGCAGAAGGAACATTAGGGATTTCCATGCGCGTGTTTGTACCGATCTTTTCTGATACGAGAGAACAAATTGGTGTGGTTGCTGTTGGGATTTCAGCTGACAATGTGAAAGAGCGGATTAAGGAAAGCAGGCATATTATTTATGTTGGCGTTGGGATAGGGATTTTAGTTGGCATAATTGGAGCCATTCTATTAGCTAGACATATTAAGAAAATTTTATTTGGACTCGAACCTAGTGAAATTGCAAAGATTTTAGAAGAACGGAATACGATGCTACAATCTGTTAAAGAAGGAATTATTGCTGTCGATAAAGATGCAAGAGTTACTTTAATTAATAACGAAGCGAAGCGATTATTTAAGAAAAGCGGAATCGAAGAAGATTTTATTGGAAAAGATGTTGAAAAGTATATGCCTAACTCCTGTATAAAAGAAGTATTACAAACAGGGCAAGCACAATTACATGAAGAACAAAATCTTTATGGGATTACAATCGTTACGAATCGAGTTCCTTTATACGTTAAAGGAGAAATTGTTGGCGTAATTGCAACGTTTCGTGATAAAACAGAAATTAGGAAATTAGCAGAGCAGTTGACGGGTATTCGACTTTATGCAGAAGCGTTGCGGGCACAATCTCATGAATTTATGAATAAGATGCACGTCGTATTAGGACTGACACATATGAAACAGTATGAAGAATTAGAGAAATATATTAGCAGCATGGTGTCGGAGCATCAATATGAAATTGGTGGTGTGATGCGGAAAATAAAAAATCCTGTGTTTGCAGGGTTTATGCTCGGTAAACTTAGCTATGCGAGGGAAAAGGGCATACAGCTTATCGTAAGCGAAAATTCTTATTTACCAGAGCCAGATGATGAAAGTATCATTCATGAACTGATTACAATTGTCGGGAATTTAATCGATAATGCATTAGATGCGGTGATGAACTGTGAACGGAAGCAAGTACATGTTTCTATTCATTATCAGGATAAGTTAATTATTACAGTACAAGATACAGGAAATGGAATTCGAAAAGATGAAATCGACAAAGTATTCGTCAAAGGATATTCCACAAAAGGAGAAAATCGAGGTTATGGTTTATATCTTGTAAATGACAGTATAAAGCGAATAAAAGGAAACATACATGTTGATTCATTGTTAGGGAAGGGAACGACAATTACAATTGAGACACCATACAAAAGTAGGGATGAGATAGGAACATGATCAAAGTTTTGATTGTAGAAGATGATCCGATGGTAGCGATGTTAAATAAGCATTATTTAGAGCAAGTGGGAGGATTTGAACTTGTTCATGTAGCAAATTCTGTGAAAGAAGCAGTAGAAATACTAGAGAAATCGCCTATAGATTTCATACTGCTTGATATTTTTATGCCTGGTGATACAGGGTTTGAATTGTTAATGCATATTCGGAATCAGGAAAAAGAAATTGATGTTATGATGATTTCAGCTGTGCATGATATGGGGAGTATTAAAAAAGCACTGCAATATGGAGTTGTCGATTATTTAATTAAGCCATTTACATTTGAAAGATTTAAAGAAGCGCTAACTGTATATCGAGAGAAATTTACATTTATGAAAGCACAGCAGAACATTAACCAATCTGAACTAGATGCATTGATTTTACAAAAAGAAAAAGTAGAATCTCATGTAAATAAAGAACTTCCAAAAGGATTAACAAAACAAACATTGCAGTTGATTTGGAAGCAAATAGAATTGCTACGTGGACAAGCATTTACAACAGATGAAATGGCACAATTAGTTGGAATCTCAAGGGTATCTATTCGCAAATATGTATTGTTTTTAACTGAAATTGGGGCACTAGAAAATGAAATGGTCTATCAACATGTGGGAAGACCAGTAAGTAAACTGCGTTGCATCGATGAAAACAAAATACATTTGTATGTATAAGTGTATGTTCAAAAAGGAGGATAAAGAGAGCCGAGCAGTTCGAGGCACGGAAGCCAGGAGGATACGGAGTGTAGATGGAACTACATGAGTACCGGACTGGCGACGTAACGAAGAAATGCGACAGCTATCTTTACCGGACTTTTTGAAATTCCTGTATAAGCGGCTTATGTAAGCCGCTTATACTTTTTTTAATTACAAAAGTAGTTACAAAACTTACAAAACCTATTTTTAATATTGAAAGCGTTTTAATATTGTAAATAAGAATATAAGGGGGTGCCTGTATGGGGATTCAAAATAAAGTGGAAACGGTGTCATTTGTGGAAACGGCAGAGCCAAAACACGAATCTTTCGTTTCTAAAATCATGAATATTAAAATTGGTGTTATACCTTTACCATTATATCTCGTGTTAGCGGCTATTATTTATGGAGCATCTGTATATAATAAATTGCCTGCTGATATGATTGGTGGATTTGCAGTCATTATGATTATGGGGATTTTCCTAGGGGATATTGGAATGAGAATCCCAATTTTAAAAAATATTGGCGGACCAGCAATTCTCTCATTATTTATTCCGTCATTACTGGTGTTCTTTAATTGGATGAACCCAGCTTCAATGGAAGCAGCAACGATGTTAATGAAAAAATCGAACTTTTTATATTTATATATTTCTTGTTTAGTAGTAGGAAGTATTTTAGGAATGAACCGTAAAGTGTTGGTACAAGGATTTATTCGGATGTTTATCCCGTTAGTTGTAGGGACACTGGCTTCAATTGCGGTTGGATTATTAGTCGGATCATTATTTGGATTTGAAATGAAGCGTACATTCTTCTTTATCATTGTACCAATTGTGAGCGGTGGTATAGGAGAAGGGATTTTACCACTTTCATTAGCTTATAGTGACATTCTAAATGAATCATCAGCAACATTTGTATCCCAGCTCATTCCTGCAGCAATTATTGGGAATATGTTTGCCATTGTCAGTGCAGGATATATGAAACGTTTAGGCGAAAAAAGACCGGAACTTAGCGGTAATGGTGTATTAGTAAAAACAGATAATCAAGCAGAATTATTAAAAGAACAAAATACAGAAAAACCGATCGATTTCTCATTAATGGGAGCAGGTTTGTTAATTGCATGTACATTCTTTATCTTTGGTGGATTTGCTTCTAAATTTATTGGCATTCCAGGAGCAATTATTATGATCTTTTCGGCAGCACTTGTGAAGTACTTTAAATTAATGCCAGCAAAAATGGAACAGGGAGCATTTCATTTATATAAATTTATTTCCAAAAACTTAACGTGGCCATTAATGGTTGGTTTAGGATTGTTATACATTCCATTAAAAGATGTAGCAGCTGTTCTTTCAGTTGGATATGTTGTTGTGTGTGCATCAGTTGTACTTACAATGATAACGTCTGGTTATCTTGTTGGTAAGGTGATGAAAATGTACCCAGTTGAATCTGCCATTGTAACAGGATGTCATAGCGGATTGGGTGGCACAGGCGATGTTGCAATTTTATCAGCTTCAAACCGTATGGAGTTGATGCCATTTGCACAAATTTCAACTCGTTTAGGGGGTGCAGCAATGGTTGTAACAGCGACAATTTTATTAAAAATGTTTTCGTAATGTACTAGACAAGCTAGCTATGTTTTGACATAGCTAGCTTGTCAAATTAGGGGGAGTTTATTGATATGTTAGAAAGTCAAATTAATGAGCGATCATTATTACTTCATAAAGAATTAGTAGGGAAAATTGAAATTACCAGTAAAGTAGAGGTTAACACAGCGGACGATTTAAGTTTGACGTATACACCGGGGGTAGCTGAATCTTGTAAGGCAATTGCGGCAGATGAAGAAACAGCTTATGACTATACAGCACGCGGTAATATGGTCGCGGTTGTTTCAGACGGAACGGCAGTACTTGGGTTAGGTGATATTGGACCGAAAGCAGCTATGCCGGTTATGGAAGGGAAATGTATTTTATTTAAAAAGTTTGCGAATGTAGATGCATTCCCGCTTTGTCTTGGAACGAAAGATGTAGATGAAATCGTTACCATTGTGAAAAATTTAGAGCCGACATTTGCAGGAATTAATTTAGAAGATATTGCGGCACCACGCTGTTTTGAAATTGAAAAGCGATTAAAAGAAGAAACAAATATTCCGGTGTTTCATGATGATCAACATGGAACAGCAATCGTTGTATTGGCAGCGGTTATTAACGCTTTAAAAGTTGTTAACAAGCAGATGGATAAAGTGAAATTTGTCATTAATGGTGCCGGTTCTGCAGGAATTGCAATTGGAAAATTGTTATTAAAAGCTGGTGCACAGCATATTACGTTAGTGAGTCTAGAAGGAATTGTTTGTGAAGGGGAAGCATGGATGAATTCAGCCCAAATTGAGATTGCAAAAGGAACAAACCGTGAATGTATGCGTGGAACGTTAAAAGAAGCAATTGATGGTGCGGATGTGTTTATTGGAGTATCTGCTCCGAATGTATTAACAAAAGAGCTTGTGAAGACAATGAATGAAGCATCAATCGTGTTTGCGATGGCAAATCCAGTTCCAGAGATATACCCAGAGGATGCACTACAAGCTGGAGCAGCGGTCGTCGGAACAGGTCGTTCTGATTACCCAAACCAAGTGAACAATGTGCTAGCATTCCCAGGTATATTTCGAGGTGCATTAGATGTACGAGCAACGGATGTCACGGAGGAAATGAAATTAGCTGCAGCATATGGAATCGCTAACATCATTACGGATGAAGAACGAAACGCAAATTATGTGATTCCAAATCCACTAGACAAGAGTGTCGTACCAAGCGTGGCAGCTGCAGTAGCAAAAGCCGCGATTGAATCAGGAGTGGCACAAATAACAAAGTTGCCAAGTTATTCTATAGAAAAATAATAAAAAGCAATGTCTTTTTTTGAAAAGACACTACTTTGGGGAGAGATAAGGGATCAAAACAATGATGAAACCTTATCTCTTTTTGTCTTCCTTTTTAAACAAGTACTATAAGGAAAAAATTACAGATTGTCACCTTTCTCTACATTTATAACGATTTGTTCATAAAATTTCTCACCAATATATACATTTAAGAGCCATAAGCCTGGGGATGGGAGTGACATGAGTATAGGAATTTCTTTTGTAGTTGAATCAATCATAGTGGGAGCAGTCCAAGTTCGTTCGGAGGTTTCATTTTGAAAGATTACAGGAGTAGGTGCTGTAGATCCTTGTTTCAGAGCGATGACGGATAATTTGCCAGATGGCATCATTGGATCGAGGAAGAACCACATTTGTTTATTTGGTTCATTCGCAATCCAAGTACCATCTGCAATCGCAACTTTTCCTTCTACAAAGGAAGGACTTTCTTGCCAATTGACATCTTTTAAGACACTAAGGTGAAAGAAGGTGGGAGCATTATTTTGAGGTTTTACTGTTTCAATGGTTTCCTTTACTGGTGATTTGGTTTCTTGTTGTAGTGTAGTACAGCCAGCGATGAGACAGGAGAAAAGTAGAATAATTCCGATTTTTTTCATCTTGCCACGCTCCTACTTTTAGTTGTTATTTCATTATATTTGCTAGGAGACAAGACAATTCCTTTAATCAATGAAAGAGGCCATAATAAACTTATGGCCTCTTTCATTGATTAAATTTGTTCAGTTGTGAATGTAGTTTGCGTTTCTTTCTCAGGCATTGTTAAGAAAATTACAGAGATGACAATACATACACCACCTAATAGCTGGTACGCCCCGAAAGATTCGTTTAGCCAAGTGATTGAAACGATAGCCGCTATAAGCGGTTCAATACTCGATAGAATACTTGTCTCTGTTGCTGATAAATATTTCAGACTGCCGATATAAAGAAGGAAGGACAGTGTTCCGCTTATAATAATAAGAATCAGCATAGAGGACGTATAGAATGTAAGCGTTTGCGAAAGGTGTTCCCATTCGAAGGATCGATTACAAATAAGAAGCGCGATTCCCCCAATTAACATGCCCCAGCCAATAATGAGAGTCGTGCCCCACTGTTTAATAAGTGAAGCAGGATGAAGTGTATAAAAAGCAAGGCCAATTGCGGTTGAAATTCCAAAGATAATAGCTTCTTTAGATAAAACAATATTTTCGATGGAACCATTTGTAATGATAAAATATGTGCCTGTCAGTGCTGCTACGATGGCTAGTACTTGCATGGTAGAAGGTAATTTTTTATGTTGCACTGCAACATAAATTGTAATGAGAACCGGACCTAGAAATTGAAACAGGGTAGCGGTAACGGCATTACTAATATGAACGGTTTCAATAAAGACATATTGTGCTCCCAGCATGCCAAGAATAGCGAAAATGACAAGTTGCATCCAGTGGCGTGGGTGCTGCCATATACGAAATATGTTTTGTTTTTTTGCCATTAAGAAACATAAAATAAAGACGCCAGCTAGTAATAAGCGGATTGTTAAAAAGTTGATAGAGGATAACTCGGTATGTTGAAAGAGCCACTGGATCATTGGACCTGATAATCCCCATAAAGTAGCTCCTGTAATAATCATAATGAGACCAAGTCTTCTGTTATTGTTCATTATTATGATGTTCCTTTCTGTAATTGATTTTTTAAGATTTACATGATAAAAGGTATTATATAGAATTTCTGGCACTGTAAAAAGTATCAGTTTTTCATTTTATAAAGGGGTCAGATAGTATGTTAGAATTAACACCAAATTTGAGTGTGGAGAAAAAGTCTCCCTTATATGTACAGTTATATGAGTATATAAAGACAGAAATAAAAAATGGAGAAATCCCTCCCTTTACAAAGCTTCCTGCAAAAAGAAAGTTAGCTGCATATTTACAGGTAAGTAAAAATACAGTAGAAGCAGCTTATGAACAACTCCTTGCAGAGGGTTATATTGAATCTATTTCAAGAAGGGGATATTTTGTGTGTGAAATTGAACAAATGATGCGCGCAATGGAGAAAGAAGAGTCTGTAAGGGAAATCCCGTATAGAAAACAGGAATATAAATTTGATTTTACGCAAACTGGTGTAGATGCAAATTCATTTCCGTTTTCTATATACCGAAAAATTACAAATGAGGTATGGCAACTAGAAAATAAAGAGTTGTTATTTCTTGGTCATCCACAAGGGGAAGTAAGTTTTCGTGAAGAGATTGCAACATATTTATATGAGTCAAGAGGTGTACGTTGTTCAGCGAGCCAAATTGTAATAGGAGCTGGAACACAGTTGTTAATAAGAATTCTGTTTCAGTTGCTGAAAGGAAGTTGCTTTGCAGTTGAAAATCCAGGGTATCACCGCAAACTGGTTGCCTTTGAGCAAGGGGAAGAAAATGTTCATATGCTTTCGCTCGATGAGGATGGTATTTGTATTCCATATTTAGAAGACAGTGGTGCAGATGTCGTGTTTGTAACCCCATCTCATCAATTTCCATGTGGAATGATTATGCCAATTACAAGGCGTATGCAGCTGCTTCATTGGGCACGGCAAAGGAATGGACGATATATTATAGAAGATGACTATGATAGTGAATTTCGTTACTCTGGAAAACCAATACCAGCATTACAAGGACTGGATACAGAAGGAATCGTGATTTATATGGGGACTCTTTCAAAAGCACTGCTTCCATCACTCAGGATGAGTTACATGGTGCTTCCGAAACAATTGATCGAACTGTATCAGAAGCAATATCTGTTCTATACACAAAGCGTTTCACGAATTGATCAAGAAATCATTAGAAGGTTTCTAAAAGAAGGACATTGGGAAAAGCATATTCATAAGATGAGGGTTGTCTATCGGAAAAAGAGAGATGCTCTTGTTGTAGCAATTGAAAAGCATTTTTCTACTAAGGTCGAAGTAATTGGCGAAGATTCGGGTTTGCACATCTTATTAAAGGTCCATAATGGGATGTTAGAAGAAGAATTAATAGAAAGAGCGGCGGTAAGCAGTATAAAAGTATATCCTGTTTCTACGTATTATAAAGAAGAAACAAGTGATGGAAATACAGTTTTACTGGGATTTGCCATTTTATCAGAGCAAGAGATAGAAGAAGCAATTCAGCTGCTATATAAGGCATGGTTTGGCAGGTAAAGTGAAACTTCCATCAGTTATGGATTTCTTCATCCATAACTGATGGAAGGCTCTCACTAATTGGAATCTTACTGCCTGTTTGAAATGAATAGAAGGTAATAAAAAAATCCTCAATTATGTGAGGATTTTCTTATTATTTTTCTTTATCTAAAAATAAAACCATATGCTCTTCATCCCAATATTGACCGTTATATTTTAGTGAACGCTCTTGTACACCAAAAGTTTTAAAGCCTAATGATTCATATAGTTTTTTCGCGCCATCATTTCCGACAACAACATCAAGTATGATTTGCTCTACTTCTAATTTCTTTGCTAAGTCAATACATGCTTTAATAAGAGATTTTCCAGCACCAAGCCCACGTGCTTTTGGTGATACATATACAGAACCGATTTTTGCTTTATGTCCTTGTTTTACGTATGGTTTCGTTTCCAGTGTCGCAACTCCGATTAGCGTATCCCCTTTAAATGCACCAAGGGTATAGTTTTCGTCTTGTGCTAACTTTTGTGCTTTATATTCAATGGGGCATTCTTTATTAATAATATCTTCGTAAGAAGAACTAAAAGCCTCAGGGTTCTGTTTTAATCCTTCTACACGAAGTTCTAAATAAATTTCTGCTTCTTGTTTTGTTAATACATGAATTTCCAATCGTATCACACTCCAAATCTTTGACAGTTGTAGTTACATTGTATATTGAAATAGTAATAATTTCAAAAAGATAGCTCTTCTTATTAATATTTTAATGTGTTTGTTAATAATTTGCGAATAAATATTAGCTAGTAACATAATAAAATGAAACTTCGTTTAGCATATTTTTAGCTCACACAATTGGGGTCTTACTACCCTTAGAGCGGGAGTCACCAACAGTGGCTCAATAGAGAGACTGCGGGTGATATTACGTAAAATCTATATTATTCGATCGGTAATTCAATGATAAATTCTGTTCCGATTCCTAGCTCACTTTTTACTTGAATAGAACCGTTATGTAACTCAATAATTTCTTTTGCAACAGCTAGACCAATTCCTTTGCCTCCTGTTGCACGAGTCCGTGATTTATCGACTCGATAAAAACGATCAAAAATGTGCGGAATATGTTCCTTTGGAATACCTTCTCCTTCATCTTGCACACATATAGAAAAAGTATGCTCACTTATAAATACATGTATTGTAATAGCTGATTTTTCGGGAGAGTGTTGATAGGCATTGTGTAATATATTCAACATGACTTGTTCCATTCGGCGTTCGTCTATACAAACATCAAGTGCACCTTCAAAACTGAACATAATATTCATTTGCTTTTTGGCAAATGTTGTTCTTGTTTTTTCAATCATTCGTTCTAAAAAGGGCTGCAAAGGAACCTTCTGTTTTTTTATAATAAATTGATGTTGTTCGAGCTGGACAAGGTCGAATAAATCTTGAACGAGTTCTGTTACACTATCTGTTTCATCTTCAATAATTTGCAAATATTCATCGCGTTCTTCTTTAGATAAGGAGTCTCTCTTTGCTACTTTTGCATAACCTTTTACATATGTAAGCGGGGTTAGAAGTTCATGAGCAACACTTGCTAGAAATTCATCGCGCTCTTTTTTCATATAGGTTAATTCATTTGATAATTCTTCAATTGTTGTTGCCAAACTACCAAGTTCATCTTTTCGTTTAATCCCTAATTTAATGGGCTTATTTAACTTTAACATTTTTTCTGTTGCTCTTTTCATTTTAATGAGAGGATCAGTAAGTACACGGGAAAAAATAAAAACAGAAATAGTTGTTAAAAGAAGGGTTAGTACACCAATAATAATAAATTGTTGTGTTAAACGAAGAATCATTTTTTCTAAGAAAGTTGTATCTAAAAACATATGTACATAGCCAGTTACTTGATTATTTATAATAATGGGACTGGCTGTTGAAATGAACTTTGATGTTTTCCAATTTTTTTCAATCATCGTTCCATCTCTAGAAATAGACTGTGTTTTGCAAGGGAGTTGCTTCAGCATTTCTTCTGTAACAGAATCAGAAGAAGAAAGAATTTTCCCATTAACATCTGTTATGACTAATTTTGTATCGGAATTAGAGTGAGATTCCATTGCTGTAGCATGCTCAAAGGCCCGTGGCCCATACCGTCTTTCAATAAAGTTACGGTAGCGATTCCCTTTTTCTAATAAGGCTGTTGTTTCTTCATCTATACGCATTTTTGTGAGACTTGTATAAAAGGATACAAAGGCTATCGTTTCAATACATAAAGATAAAATTAAAAAGTACGTACCTATCTTGAGGGAAAGTTTGTTCATTTTTCACCATACCTTAATCCCGCTCCAACGGGCAGTAATATCCTTACCTCAACAGCAAAGAAGTTTGGGGGATGAAGAAAATCCCCACTGGTAGAAGTTTTACTGTATCGTTACTATCATTCGTTCTTCCACTTATATCCTACTTTATAGATTGTCTCTAAATATTGTTCAACAGGAAAATCTTTTTTTCTTAATTTATCCCGAATATTACGAATGTGTGAATCGACGGTACGATATTCAATATCCGTTTGATAACCCCATATTTTTTCAATTAAGTCATCGCGGCTATAAGCACGGTTTGGACTTTGTAAAAAAAGCCCAAGTAGTGAAAACTCGATAGGAGTCAGTGAAATCTTTTCATTGTAAACAGTAACGGTATGCTTGGTTTTATCCCATTCAATGCCATTGAAGCTAATAAAACCATCTTTTTTCGTTCGACGCAATACCGTTTCAATGCGAGCAACTAACACTTGTTCATCAAAAGGTTTTGTAATATAATCATCGGCTCCAATTGTAAGTCCCTTTACCATATCGTAGTTTTGATTACGTGCTGTTAGCATAATAATCGGTACATTACTCATTTTCCTGATTTGAAAACATGTATCCCATCCATCTATATCAGGCATCATGACATCTAGCAAAATAATATCAAAGTCTTTTTGTTGGACAAGCTCAAGAGCTTCTAAGCCAGAAGTTGTTTTCATGCAAAAATAACCACGTGGACTTAAAAATAAATCTAATAGACGCAACATGCGTTCTTCATCATCAACTAATAAAATTTTTGTCATCGTATTGTACACCTCAAAACATTCATTCTGTATCCATAGTTTACATGAAAATGAGAAAAAACTCTGTTTATGAGATTTAATCATAAAGTATTTTTTTGTGCAAAAGCAATTGCCATAAAAAATGCACTACTTTTGCACAACTCTTTTTTATAATAGAAAACGTAGCGACACAAATACCCTATGTTGCGACATAACGTCATGTCATTTTATTTATAAAATGACAATTCCATTCTATTGTGTATGTGAGATATTGGGGATTTTCGTATTCACCTCGCATCGAATAAGGAAATTTTCCTATCTCACACTTTTTTTGATGTTATAAAGGGGACTTGCAAATGAATCAAAAAGAAGAACGTTTGAAAAAAGAAAAGCAGGATCGTAATGCAGCGGTTATGTGTATTGCAGTATCTATGCTGATTATCGTGACATGCGCAAATAAATTTTTCGGAATTCTATAGATCATAGAAAAACTCGTTGTTTCAGTTTCAGGAAACAACGAGTTTTTTATTATTTTGTCTATGTAAGAGGCTAATGATGAGTTTCCTAAGGGAATAAGGGATGAAAAAATGATAGAAGGCTTAAACAATAAACCAAGGAAGAAGAGCTAAAAATGTTGTGACAACAACTGTACCGCAAACTAACAAGATAAGATGTTTGTGCTGTTTCATGTCAAAACTCCTCCAATTATTGATTTAATTTCATTACAACAGATTTTTCGTTTACCATTACTTCTATCATTTTTGTCATCGCTTATCTCTCCTTATTGTTATTTTGTATTTTTAGTATAGCGAAATAGGGTGTGTAAGACGATCGATAAAAGTGACATGAACATTACATTATTGTAAGAAAACATACCTTGGTGAAAAATTATCCCGCTATTCGCGGGCAGAGACCCCCACTTCAAGATTCAGAGAGAAACAAAGAAGATAGGTGGGGGATAACTGCCCGTAAAAGCCCGATTGGTGAGGGCTAATGATCAGTGGGGGATGAAGAAAACCCCCACTGATAAAAGTTTTACTTTATCTTGTAGCGGTAAACGAAGTTATATGTAATACAAAAATAAGGATAGATGGAGCTGAGTATACTCAGCTCCATCTATCCTCTTTTTGTATTATACAATGTGTAATAATATCCCGCTATTCGCAGGCAGTAAAACCCCCACTGATCAAAGTTTCAATTTATATTGAATACTTTGTTTCATAAGAATTTGTAGTGATTTTACTTTTTCATACAATCAATCGTTTAAAAATAAAACCATATGTTCTTCATCCCAATATTGACCATTATGTTTCAAGGATCGTTCTTGTACGCCATATGTTTGGAAGCCAAGTGATTCATATAATTTTTTCGCAGCTGTATTTCCGATGACAACATCAAGCATGAGCTGTTCTACATGCAATTTATGGGCATTTTCAATAATCGCTTTGATTAATGCACGTCCCGCTCCAAGGCCGCGAACTTTTGGTGATACGTAAACAGAGCCAATTTTTGCTTTATGTTCTTGCTTTATAAATGGTTTCGTTTCCAAAGTAGCGATTCCAATTAAATCATTATCTTTAAATACACCGAGTGTACGTTTATCTGGATTATCCAAACGTTTTGCCATTGCAGCAACAGGGTCTGCTTGTTTTAGTACATCTTCATAAGAGGAACTAAAAGCCTCTGGATTTTGAATTAATCCTTCTACACAAACTTGTAAATAGATCTTAGCATCTTCTTTTGTTAATAAACGAATTTCCATGCAGGTGACCTCCTAAGTTTATCCCGCTCTATAGGGCAGCAGGCACTCCGCTCCAATGTTTGAAGCAAGGAGATGGCTGACCATAAGAGTCCGATTGGTGGAATTTTCTCAACTAATATAAATTCCGCTTTATACTTCATTAGAGCTTTGTTTACAAAGCAAATATATTCTGCACTCATTCCATCTTAATTTGTAAAAGAATGAGAAGAGATATGCGGTGAAGAGCGTATCTTCATTTGTTTTGCTATTGGTGAAGGCCAATCGTCGGTGGAGATGAAAAAATCTCTACTGTTGAAAGCTTCACTTTATGTAATGAAATTATATATTAACTTTATTAACTATTCAATAGTTAAATATGTTACATTTTCATAACTAAAAAATGACCCCTTTGTATAGGAGTCATTTTGTCTCTACTATATATCCTTCAATCCGACTTGGATGCGTATAAATATTGCAAGATCCATTTCGAATAAACCCAACAACAGTAATACCTAAATCGTTAGCGAGTTGTAACGCTAATTTCGTTGGGGCTGATTTGGAAAGAACAATTTCACAACCAATTTTAGAAACCTTTAATAAAATTTCAGATGAGATACGACCGCTAAATGCAATAATTTTTCCTTTGACGGGGATATCATTACGTAAACAATGACCATATATTTTGTCTAATGCGTTATGTCTTCCAATATCCATTCTTGATACGAGAATGTTATTTCGGTCACAAAGAGCTGTATTATGGACCCCACCTGTTTGACGAAATGTAGTAGAAGATTGCTGTAAGTTATTCATTAAATGAAAGCATTCTTCAGGAGTAATCGTTATATGTATATGATCCAATTTTTTTGCTTTTGCTGCATCATTTATAAAAACAAAGCCTTGTCTACTTTTCCCGCAGCAAGAAGTAACATATCGTTTATTATATAAGGTTTGATAGAGTGGATTGATTTGTGATGTTGTAACATGTACGAAACCTTTTTCCTTCTGTATCCATAACTCATCGATATGTTTATAAGAAGTTATAATCCCTTCAGAAATTAAAAAACCTACTACCATATCTTCAATATAATCTGGAGTACATACAACTGTTACATATTCTTCCCCGTTTAATTTAATTGTCACAGGATATTCTGTAACAATTTCATCTTCTTGTTCAAGAAATGGTCCAGCTTGATAACGTACCATTTTACATGTTTCTTGGACAGGTCCCATACGATTTCCCCCTTTATCCCGCTATTTGCGGGCAGTAAGGCCTCCACCTCAAGATTCCGAGAGTAGCAAAGAAGATAGGTGGGGGATAAACTGCCCGTAAAATCCCGATTGGTTCAACCTTTCTCAGTGGGGGATGAAGAACCACCACTGAGAAAAATTTTACTTTATATGTATTTTTCTCTCTATTCATCATAAAACAACAAGAAAAGAAAAGCATCTGTTATATACTTAATAGAAGATTTTTTGGTTATTATTGTATATGTAAGATATAATAGAATGGTAGAATATATATCAATTGTAGGCTTTCGGAGTAAACCTTATAGCATCTAGAATCGGCTTCTAAGATATGTTTTTAACATGAGCGTTTCAACAAAGAACGTATAGCAATTCAGTTTTGAAAACGTATTCAAAACGTATTGTGCAGTTGAGTGTAAGGAGAGGGAAACTATGGAAGAACAGACAGTTCGTGTAATCGTTGATGGAAAAGAATTTCTTTCATCTGGTGAAAAAACGATACTGCAATTATTTAACGAGAGTAATGTAGAGCATCCGCAAATTTGTCACGTACCAGAAGTAGATCCAATTCAAACTTGTGATACATGTATTGTGGAAGTGAATGGCAAGCTAATGCGTGCTTGCTCAACAAAATTAGAAGACGGCATGCATATCGAAAGAAAATCAGCGCGTGCTAAAGAAGCACAAACGGAAGCAATGGATCGAATATTAGAGAATCATTTATTGTATTGTACAGTATGTGATAACAATAATGGTAACTGTAAAGTTCATAATACGGTACATATGATGGGGGTTGAAGAGCAGAAATATCCATATGAACCGAAAGTCAGTGCTTCTGAAGTGGACATGTCTCATCCATTTTATCGTTATGATCCAAACCAATGTATTGCCTGTGGTCAATGCGTAGAAGTATGTCAAAATTTACAGGTGAATGAAACGTTATCAATTGATTGGAGCTTAGATCGCCCACGTGTTATTTGGGATAGCGGTGTGAGTATTGATGATTCATCTTGCGTTAGCTGCGGACAATGTGTAACAGTTTGTCCTTGTAACGCGTTAATGGAAAAATCCATGCTGGGGGAAGCAGGATTTATGACAGGTTTGAAACCAGACGTGTTAGATCCAATGATCGATTTTGTCAAAGATGTAGAACCTGGATATAGCAGTATTTTAGCGGTTTCAGAAGTTGAAGCAGCAATGCGTGAAACGAAGATAAATAAGACAAAAACAGTTTGTACATTTTGTGGTGTTGGTTGTTCATTTGAAGTTTGGACAAAAGACCGTCAAATTTTAAAAGTGCAGCCTGTATCAGATGCACCAGTAAATGGAATTTCTACATGTGTAAAAGGGAAGTTTGGCTGGGACTTTATGAACAGTGAAGACCGCATCACAAAACCATTGATTCGCCAAGGCGACATGTTTGTTGAAGCAACATGGGAGGAAGCTTTAGAGGTCGTTGCGTCTAATATGCAGCATATTAAAGAAGAACATGGTAGCAATGCCTTTGGATTTATTTCTTCTTCGAAAGTAACGAATGAAGAGAACTATTTAATGCAAAAGCTTGCTCGTCAAATATATGGAACAAATAACGTTGATAACTGTTCCCGTTACTGTCAATCACCAGCAAGTGATGGCTTAACAAAAACTGTTGGTATAGGTGGTGACACTGGGACAGTGAAAGATATTGCGGAGGCTGGCCTTGTCATTATTATCGGTGCGAATCCAACAGAGGGACATCCAGTACTTGCAACCCGTGTGAAACGTTCTCATAAATTACATGAACAAAAGTTAATTGTGGCAGATCTTCGTAAACATGAAATGGCAGAGCGTGCTGACATGTTCGTTCATCCAAGTCAAGGAACAGATTATGTCTGGCTGGCAGGTGTAACGAAATATATTATTGATCAAGGCTGGCATGATAAAAAATTCTTAGACGAAAATGTGAAGAACTTTGATGAATATAGCAAAATGTTAGAGAAATATACACTTGATTATACGGAAAACATTACAGGTATTTCGAAAGATACACTAAAAGAAATGGCTCGTATGGTATACGAAGCAGATGGTACTTGTATACTTTGGGGTATGGGTGTTACACAAAATACAGGAGGTAGTACAACATCTGCAGCCATTTCAAACTTACTGCTTGTAACAGGTAACTATCGTCGTTCTGGTGCAGGTGCATATCCACTACGCGGACATAATAACGTACAGGGTGCTTGTGATATGGCGACATTGCCAAACGTGCTTCCTGGTTACCAAGCAGTATCAGATGATGCACTACGCGCGAAATTTGAAAAAGCATATGGGACTACAATTCCGAAAGAACCGGGATTAAATAATATTGCAATGCTTGCTGCAGCAGAAGAAGGAAAACTGCGTGGTATGTATGTAATGGGAGAAGAAATGGCGTTAGTTGATTCCAATGCGAATCATGTGCAACACATTTTAGGTAATCTTGATTTTCTTGTCGTTCAAGACATGTTCTTATCAAAAACAGCACGTTTTGCTGATGTTATTTTACCAGCGGCACCAAGTTTAGAAAAAGAAGGAACGTTTACGAATACAGAGCGTCGTATTCAGCGTCTATATGAAGTTATGAAACCACTTGGCGATTCTAAACCAGACTGGTGGATTTTACAAAAAGTAGCTCGTGCACTTGGCGGAGATTGGAATTATGAAAATCCAAGTGAAATTATGGATGAAATTGCATCACTTGCACCGTTTTATTCTCAAGCGACATACGACCGTTTAGAAGGATGGAATAGTTTATGTTGGGGTAGTCATGATGGTAGTGATACACCAATGTTATATGCGGATGGCTTTAATTTCCCTGATAAAAAAGCACGTCTATCATTGGATGAATGGGTTCCACCAGTTGTAGCGCCGGAAGAATACGATTTATTATTAAATAATGGTCGTCTGCTCGAACATTTCCATGAAGGAAATATGACAAAAAAATCAGTAGGAATCTTATCCAAAATTTCTGATGTGTTTGTTGAAATTTCACCAGAGCTTGCAAAAGAGCGTAATGTGAAAGATGGTGGTCTCGTAGAGCTTACATCACCATTTGGGAAAATAAAAGTGCAGGCACTTATTACAGATCGTGTGACTGGTAACGAACTATATTTACCGATGCATGCGACAGTGAATGAAGAAGCAATTAATATTTTAACGGGAACAGCAACAGATATTTACACATGCACACCAGCCTATAAACAAACGCGAGTGAAAATGCGTGTACTGCGTGAAAAAGGAAAACGCCCGCTTCCTGCTTCAAACCCAAGAGATAAAAAACGTCATCCACAAAATGGTGTTGAAATTCAGCAGAAATGGCAACGAAAACAATACGTATCACTTGTGGATCAGGACTAGGGGGCGAAGAATGTGGCAAAAGAAATTACATTGATTCAAAAGAAAGTTATAACAGAAGAAGCGAAGAAGCAACAGTTATCAGATGAGTTGTTAACACAATTCGCTGAAAACCGCGAAGCAGTGGAAGAAACGATGCAATTGTTAGCTGGGTTGCAACAAGCTGGTCTATTAGATGCGGCAATTAGTTTACTAGCTGCGAAAGAGGATGTTTCTAAAATTGCCGTAGAGCAACTGAATCGTGAGCCGGTAAAAAATGCATTAAATAATATGATGGGGGCAGGAGAAGCGTTATCTTCTGTAGACCCAGAAGTGACTAAGCAAGTGACATCTAGTTTAGTTACAGGTTTACAATTTGCAACAGAAGAATTAAAAAAAGGCAAGAAAATAAAAATTATGGATTTCTTTAAAGTGTTAAAGGATCCAGATATAAATAGAGCGATTACTTTTGGCTTTAACTTTTTAAAAGCGTTTGGACAAGAATTAGAAGAGAAGAAATGATGAGGAAAGAGCGATGGATATGAAATCCATTGCTCTTTTATATATATGTATAAGAGTGTTAATGTTAGGCGGAACATATTATTATTAAAAGCATGGATTCCGAATATATATAAATCCATTTTGATTTTTCGACATATAGCCGCGGCTATGGATAACAAAAGGTGACCTGCACTCGTTTTCTCTCTTTGTTTTCACTATGTCTGGGACAGGAAAAGGATCTGACCGCTTCTATGCATGACCGGATGCTCTCTCCCGCCTAAAAAGAAGGGTTTTATGTCGTTTTTTTAATTTGTATTTATATAGAATATGGACTCCTTCTTAAATATAGTTTTAGAATTTGGAGGATATATGCTACACCGTAAAAGACTATCTATACCAGGGGTAATGAGACATTCCTTTCAAACAGTAAGATTTGCTTTTGGGAATGTATTAGCGTTTCAACTCGTTTATAAACTGTTAGCGGCAATTGTGTTTATCCCGCTATTCGGTATGATTTTTAACAAGTTATTATATTTAGGCGGTTATGCGCATGCGACAAATGAAGAGTTGCTCGCATTTTTGAAAACGCCATATGGCATTGCGGCAATTTTAGTTTTATCGATACTGGCACTTTTCCTCATTTTTACGGAGTTTGCAGTGCTCATTATGATTTCGTATTTTGCACATAAACGGCAGAAGGTGCGATTACGTCCTATTTTATATAAAACGGTAACGTATTTACCTTCTTTTTTCACATATTGCTTACCAGGATTTATTTTATATGTTGTTGTTTTACTACCTCTTTTAAGCATCGGTTATAAGTCCGCATTGATTCCCGAAATTCAAATTCCAAATTTCATTACGGGAGAATTGTTTAAAACAACAATAGGACAAGTAGGGTACTATACTTTTTTTGCGGTAGTAACGTACCTAAATCTTCGTTGGATTTTCGTTCTTCCTATTATTGTGTTAGAAGGCAAGACGTTTCGCGTTGCTGCACGTAAAAGTGCAATTCTTGTGAAAGAAAGCTTTTTTAAAGTCGTTTTATTTTTAATTGGATTCTTTATATCAATTGGGATTGTGTTTCTATTCTTTACAGGTATTTATCTCTTGTTATTGTGGGCACTATATTATGTTACAAATCCAGAAGGTACATTTGCATTGCTCGCAGAATCAACTTTATCCGTATTTCTAACAAGTACCTTATATGTATTTAGTTTTATCGTAACGCCGTTCTATATTATGGCGTTAACTCGCTTGTATTTACAGAAGGTTCCGATTGAAGAAGTTTTACTAGAAGAAGGATTAGATTATTCGAAAACAAAGGCAGATAAATGCTTCTTTAAAAAGCATCGTTTGAAATTTATCGGTGTATATATTGGCAGTGTTCTTGTAGCTGGAATGGTTGTTGCTTTTATCGTGGCATTTATTACGAACACGTATAAAGAACCGGTTATTATGGCACATCGTGGCTATATTTCTAAAGGAGTAGAGAATACGAAAGAGGCAGTGCAAGGAGCGATTGATGCAAAAGCAGATTACGCTGAAATTGACGTCTTGCAAACAAAAGATGGCGAGTTAGCAGTGATACACGATTTGAAATTAAAGCGTCTTGCAAATGCAGATGTACATGTATCAGATTTAACGATGGATGAGCTTCGACAGCTTACATTGAATCAAGATGGATTCTCAGGGGGAATTAGTACACTTGATGAGATCATTAAGCTTGCGAAAGGAAAAATCAAGCTTAATATAGAAGTAAAGTTGCACGGAAATGAGAAAGATTTTGTAAAGAAGGTTTTAAAAATAATCGAGAAAAACGAATTCGAAAAACAATGCGTGATTCAAACACTTCATTACCCGCTCATTAAAGAATTTAAACGTGCAAATCCAGATATAAAAGTAGGGTATGTACTATATGCAAGTGTTGCAAATTTAAAATATGTTCAAGCAGATTTTTATGTAGCAGAAGAATACATGCTGAATAAGCGTTTAGTAAACTCAGCTCGTAAATTAAATAAACCGATTTACGTATGGACTGTAAATGATATGGAAAATTTAAAGAAATATTATAAATTGAATGTTGATGGAATCATTACAGACTATCCGGAAGATGCAAGAGAAACGATTAAAGTGCTGAAAGAGCAAGAAGAGAATGAAACGGATATGTTTGATAAAATTACAGAAACAACGGAAGATTTATTTTCAAAATTATTTATGAGCTACCCGGCTGCTGGTTAAATACCAGGAGCTTATTTTGTGTAAAAGAATATGCTTCTAAAATATTAGAGGAATCCTAAAGTGTATATGTATATAAGTGTAAGTGTTAACGGAAGTGCATTATCATAAAAAAGATTGGATACAGATTAGCTAGTAGGGCTTCTAATTAGAATATGGTCCTCTGCTCAAATATAGTTTGTGCATTGGGAGGAAGATGTGTTATTCCATGGAAGATGAGACATTGCCTTCAAACTATACGATTTGCCTTTTAGAATGTTTAGACGAAATTGTTGGCTAGTTACTGCTAGTTACACTATACTTTAAGTAAATGAGTAAAGATGAACTGAAGAAAGATAATTTTTTAATACTGCTATAGATGATGTTATGTTAAAGGTATCACTCTAGTCTTTATCAGGGTCTTTAGAACTATGTATATTTTGTGTAATACGAAGAGGTGTTAATTAAATGAAATCCTACACACAATTTGAACGAAGAAAATACATACTTGATGAGTTAGAAAAATACAATCGAGTGATGGTAAATGATTTAGCCAAGGCGTTAAATGTTACCACAGAAACAATTCGAAGAGATTTAGATATGATGCATAAGGAAGGTAAGCTTACGAAAATACATGGTGGTGCAGTTAAGAAAAAAGATCATACTATTGAATTTTATTTTGACAAACGTCGATCTGAGAATATTGAAGAAAAACGAAAAATTGCTATGGAAGCAAGTAAATTAGTAGAAGATAATGATATTATTGCCATTGAAATTGGCACGACTACAATGCAAATTTTGGATTTTATACATGACAAAAAGAACTTGACGATCCTAACAAACTCAATACCAGCTGTTAATAAAGTTATTGAGCTTAAAGAACAGTATGATTCATTTGATTGTAAATTAATAGTCTTTGGTGGAATGCTAAATTCCAATTCATTAGCATTGTCTGGAGACGTGATGCTAAACTATCTTGACCACTTCACTGTTAATAAATTATTTGCTTCGTGTGATGGAATTTCTTTAGAAAAGGAACTGACATGTTCGTATATTGAGGATGCGCAAGTTTTTCAGCAGTTAAAGAAAAATGCAAAACAAGTTGTGATGATGATAGATGAGTCAAAGTTTAATTTAACAAAGTTTTATAAAAGCGGAAATTTTGATGATATAGATGCACTATATACAAATGCTAAACTCGATGAAGTATGGCAAAACGTCCTAATAAGTAAAGGGATTGAAGTAATAACAGTATAGAAAGAAAATCTTAAAGTAGACTATTTCTTAGTGAGGTAAGAAATAGTCTACTTTTTTGTTTATATGTTGTTTTGTTTTGTTATTATGTTGATTTTACAATTCGTTAACATAATAACAACATTGCGTTAATAATGTGCTCGTACAATATGAACTAGGAGGTGACAAGAATGCAAATAAAATTATCAAAAGCTGTGTTCTTTTTATTACCGGTTGGAATACCTCTAATATTGTTTTGGGTGGTTCCAAATTTAATTAGTTTAGGTATTAGTTTTACAGACTGGGATTTCATGACCAATGATTTTAACTTTGTTGGTTTAGATAACTATCTCAATTTGTTTACACAGGATTCTTTTATACAAGCATTGTTAAATACTCTTTATTTCGGAATTGGAACAGTCGTTCCAACGATTGTATTAGGTTTAGGTTTTGCATTGTTCTTTCGAAAAAAATTCAAAGGTTCTGCAATTTATCAATTATTGATTTTTTCACCTTGGGTAACACCAACGGTAGCTGTATCGATTGTATGGTCACTTCTGTATGAACCTAAATTTGGAGTTATCAATACGCTGCTAGAGTTTTTCGGGATACCTGGTCTGGACTGGCTGAAGAGTAGTGACACAGCGATGCTAGCGGTCATTATCGTAACAGTATGGAAATTAGTTGGATGGACGATGATTTTCTATATCGGTGCACTAGAGAAAGTACCAGATAGCTTGTATGAAGCGGCTAGTATCGATGGGGCGAATTCATGGCAGAAATTTCGATATGTAACATTACCGATGGTTTCACCAACAACCTTTTTCTTAGTTGTTGTTAATACAATTTCTTCGGTACAGGCGTACGATCAAATTAAAATTTTAACACAAGGTGGACCGAGTGGATCGACGCGAACGTTACTGTATTTATTCTTCCAGCAAGGATTTGAACAGTTCGATATGGGATCTGCAACGGCAATCGCATTTATTATATTAATTATTACAATCCTACTATCCGTTATAAACAAGATAATAGGTGACAAGTGGGTGAGCTATTAAGGTGAATGATATGAAAAAGACGCCATTAATTATAAAGCATCTCTTTTTAACTTTATCAAGTATCTTGTTTGTCTTTCCATTCATATGGATGGTACTTGGTTCATTTAAAACATCCAGTGAAGTATTACAAGGAGGGTTTTGGCCTAAGACATTTCACTGGGAAAATTATCGTGAAGTATTAGAAATTCTTCCGTTTCATACGTATCTATTTAATAGTTTTTATACCTCTTTCATTATTACGATATATGTACTTGTTTCGTCTGCACTCTTTGCTTATATGTTGGCATTTTATAAGTTTAAGGGGAAGAACTTGACCTTTAGTATTGTCATGGCAACGTACATGATTCCTGGAGCGGTATCGTATGTTCCGGTATATGTGATGTTAGGAAAGGCGGGCTTACTTAATTCGCATTTTGGATATATCATTTCTATGGCTGTGAGTGTATTCGGTATTTTTTATTTAAAACAATCATTCCACAAGGTTGGTTATGAAACGATAGAAGCAGCCAAAATTGATGGAGCAAGTGATTGGAAAATTCTTTGGAAGATTGTTTTTCCAATGACAAAGTCATCATTTGTAACACTAGGATTGGTCACATTTATTGGTAATTATAATAATTATATCTGGCCAGCTCTTATATTGAAAGATAATACTCAAAAATTAATTACGAACGGAATTGCTGATTATTTCATTAATAGTTCTTTAGGCCGAGATTGGTCGCACATTATGGTTGCAAGTACAATCGCCACAGTGCCACTCTTAATCGTATTTTTAGTTTTACAAAAATGGTTCCTTTCAGGCGTTACTGATTCAGGAATAAAAGGTTAACTAAATTTAAAGGAGACATTCGAGATGAGAAAATTATTCATGCTTTTAACAATTTTATCATTGTTTGTTAGTGCACTTGCAGGATGTGCAGGCGGAAATGGGAGTACTGTCAAAGCAACTAAAGAAGGAGAGAAGATTGTTGTTCCGTTTATTAATGGCGTAGGTGGTTCACTTGCAGACCGAGTAGATAAAATTGTCGAGGAATACAATAAAAGTCAAGACAAATATGTAGTGAAAACAACAAAAGCAGGTAACTACGATGAGTCTTATCAAAAGCTTCAAAGTGGATTTGCAGCGAATAACCAAGAAGCAATTGCATTGTTAGGTTCGGACGTCATTCAAGAATATGTTAAGAAAGATTTAATTGTACCTATAGATGAATATGTTAAAAATGATAATGAATTGAAAAAAGAAGAGTATGGAAAAGGTTTTATGAATCAAGCAACAATTGATGGGAAATTATATGGAATTCCTTTTTACGGTACAACTCAAATTTTTTATTACAATAAAAAAGTGTTAGCGGAAAATGGTTTTACTGCTGAGGATTTAAAGACGTGGGAAGGCGTAGAAAAAGTAGCAAAAAAAGTAGCAAAACGTGACGGGAATGAAAATGTCACATACGCAGGTTGGATGCCAATGTGGGGTACATCAAACTTAATTGACTCAGTTCAAAGTGCTGGAGGAAGTGTATTAAGTGAAGATGGAACAAAAGTGTTAATTAACGATGAAAAATGGGTTACAGTATGGGAAAAATTCCGTACGTGGATTCATGAAGATAAAATCATGAATATTCATTCAGGTGGAACTGGATGGGAATATTGGGATAAAACAATAATCGATCTAGTTGAAGGTAGAACGTTAGGATTTACAGGTTCATCTGGTGACCAAGGATTTGTTTTTAAATCGTTAGGTAAGGGAATGAATGAGGAAGAACGACTTAACACATTTGGCGCATTACCACAGCCAGCTTGGGGTAACAATAAGCCAGCACCAAAATTAGAAACTTATTTATTCACATTAACGAGAAATATTGACCCAGAAGTAGCAAAAGGTGCATATGACTTTATGAAATTTGCTACAAGTACTGAGAAAACGGCTGAGTGGTCAATGGCAACAGGTTATATTCCTGTTCGTGACAATGTAACAGATTATGGCCCTTATGCTGAATTTGTTAAAAAACAACCACAAGCATTAGTTCCATTAGAGCAAGCGAACCAATACGGAGTTGCACCATTCACAGATCCAACAGGTGGTAAAATCAATGACGCGTTAAATGTAGCGAAGGATAAAGTAGAAATTGAAGGGATTCCTGCCAAAAAAGCATTAGATGAAGCAGCTAAAATTGCACAAGAAGAATTGGATAAAGTTCTGAAAAAGAAGAAATAAACTTATGTATTACTTTGAAGAGAAACGTGAGGTGCTTTTGAAGCAAAGAAGTACCTCTATGATCCTATAATTAAAATATAGAAAAAAGGTGTGGGAATCATGATTGAAATGAAAAGTACCATGACTCTTTCTCCATTTGTAAAAAATAAACATTACTTTTTAATGGATTCAGCCGAGATTCTTAATTTCACATTAACTATTGATCAAGGAGTCAGTCGGAAAATCCCGCTTTTATTAATCTTGAGAGACTCTAGAGGTTGTGTGCGTATACAGTATCAAACACCAATTGTTGAAGAAAAACTGGTTGTCGCAAAAGATCCAAAGTTTTGTTCAGCTGGTTGTGCTGGAGGGGAAATACCGTCTGGTAATTGGGAATTAGAAGTAGTGTATACTCCTCATTGTGCAGATAAAGCACTAAAATTTACCGGAAGAAAAGTTGACTATACAGTAAATATACTGGTGAATGACGTGGTAGAGCGAGAATACAATCGAGAGCATTTTTGCAAAGAAAATGTTTTTATTGATGAACATGATTTTGAAAAAGTAGTGAATGAAGAGCAGCGTTGGTACAAAGGAGATTTTCATGTACACACAAATTTAACGGATGGCGAGATAGATGACGAACTGGCAATGAGTATATGTGAAAAACAAGAGTTGGATTTTTTATATGCGACGGAACACAATATTGTCATGCCATCTTATCAAAAAGGAAGCACATTGATTATACCATCTATGGAACTTACAACTCCTTATGGTCATTACAATATGTTCGGTATGAAGGAATACGTTAACTTTACAGAGTATTTAGATGAATCGCTTAGCGCCAAAAGCATGAATGAGCTATTTTCTCTCATGAAAGAAAAAGGCTATTTAATTAGCGTGAATCATCCATTTATGGAGCCTTGGGCGAACCAAATTAATATTAACTTAGAAAATATTCATACAATGGAAATAATGTGTGATCCAACTTATAAAAAAAGCAAAAAATCTACTTTAGAAGCTTTAAAGTTTTTCGATCAAATGTGGTTGAATGGTCTTAAAATCTGGGGGATAGGAGGAAGTGATTCCCATCTACATCCATCTAAAACCTTCCCAGGATCTAAAGACCCGTCGATTTATGGTGATCCAGGAACGTATGTATTATGTAATGGTTTATCTATTAAAAATTTAAAGGATGCTATCGAAAGAGGTAGAATTTATTTTTCGCGATTTAGAAAATTAGAGATAGATATTCAAAACGAAGGTAATGCCATTTATGTTGGCGATGAGGCTCAAGGGAATATCCGTTACAACATTCAGACGGATAAACCGTGCGAGTGGAGGTTAATTAGGAATGGCCAAATAATCGAAAAAGAATTTGGCAGCGAAGTAACCTTTGATTTTGATTTAAATGAAGGATCATATGCTAGAGTTGAGGGCTGGGAAGATGATGAATTAGTAGCGTTTATTAATCCTATTCGTCATAACGTTAGGCGTAAGAATATTAAAACATGGTATGAAGTTTTAGGGGGAGTCGAAGGTGAATAAAGGAATTATTTTTGATAAAGATGGAACACTAATACAGCTAGATTCTGTTTGGTACAAAATTGTTCATCGTGTGCTAGATGATATATTTCAAATGTATCCAAATGAAAAAAGTAAACGAAATGAATACCTAAAGATTATTGGTATGAGTGATAACAATTTTGAGAGTACAAGTTTATTAGCTTGTCGAACAAATTATTTTATTGCAGCTGCATGGTTTTCGTTATTAGAAAATCAAAATGTGAATAAAGAAAATTTTATTCATGATGTATGTACGTTATTCAAGAAGCACTCTACAGCAGATGATCTCGTGTTTACAGAAGTGGAAGGTGCAAAGGAAACATTAAAATATTTAAAAGATCATGAATATGTAATTGGAGTTGTTACAGCAGACGACGTTGATGCAGCTATTCATTCACTTAAAATGACGGGATTATATGATTATGTGGATTTTTTAGGTGCAGATGATGGTGTTAATAAAACAAAACCTGAAAGTGATTTTTATCATATATTCAAAGAGAAATTTTCACTGGCTGAAGAAGATGTGTTGATGGTAGGAGATACAATAACAGACGTTAAATTTGCAAGAAATAGCAACATTAAAGTGGTGGGTGTTCTGTCAGGTGCGAGCAGGAAGGACGATTTAGAAGGAAAAGCTGATTATATTTTAGACAGTATGAAGGAGATTTCAAAAGTTTTATAAAACAACTGTTTGATTAATATTGTCGATAACAGCATCTTTAAAAATAGCTAAAATTATAGGAGGCAATTATGGCTCAGCTATCATTCAAAAATATTTATAAGAAATATGATCATGATGTGACAATCGTAAAAGATTTTAATCTAGAAGTGAATGATGGAGAATTTATCGTTTTGGTTGGACCTTCAGGATGCGGAAAATCAACGACATTACGTATGATTGCAGGACTTGAGGAAATTTCAGACGGAGACTTTTATATTGATGGAAAACGTGTGAACGATGTGACACCGAAAGACCGAGATATTGCAATGGTTTTTCAAAGCTACGCTCTTTATCCGCATATGACAGTTTATGATAACATGGCGTTCGGTTTAAAACTGCGAAAATATAGTAAAAATGAGATTGACCAACGTGTGAAACATGCAGCACAAATCCTTGGACTTGAGAAATATTTAGACCGAAAACCAGCAGCACTTTCAGGTGGACAGCGTCAGCGTGTTGCATTAGGTCGAGCGATTGTTCGGAATGCAAAAGTCTTCTTAATGGACGAGCCATTGTCAAATTTAGATGCGAAGCTACGCGTTCAAATGCGTGCCGAGATTACAAAATTACACCAGCAGTTGCAAACAACAACTGTGTATGTCACGCATGATCAAATAGAAGCTATGACGATGGCGACACGCTTAGTTGTGCTAAAGGATGGTATCATACAACAAGTCGGTACACCTAAAGAAGTCTATGAAAAGCCAGAGAATGTATTTGTCGGAGGATTTATTGGATCTCCTGGAATGAATTTTTTTAAAGGAACATTAACAGAAAGTGCTGTTATGATTGATAAATGGAAAATTGAAGTTCCGGAAGAGAAGATGAAAAGTTTACAAAACAAAGGGTATATCAATAAAGAAATCATCATAGGGATACGTCCAGAAGACTTTTATTATGGAAAAACGCTTTTAGACTTACCGCATAATACAAAGATAACGGTAACGATTGATGTGTCAGAATTAATGGGATCAGAAACATACCTTTATTCCAACATCAATGGTCAATCCTTTGTTGCACGTGTTAACTCCTCAGTTGATGTGCATAGTCAATCAAAGATGGACCTAGCTTTGAATATGGACAAAGTGCATTATTTTGACGCTGAAACTGAAAAACGAATTGTTTTATAGATTATTCCATTATTAAGTTATCAACACTTTGATAGAATAAATTTCATTGGGCTTATCCAAAACAGGGATAAGCCTTTGTTGTTGAGTAACTTCTTTAATTTTTAACATGTTTGTTTTATATAAGTACAAGTTGAAAAACTGACATAAAAAACCCCTTTCTTTTTAGATGGACGAGAGTATCCGGCCATACATAGAAGCGGTCAGATCCTTTTTCTGCCCCACGCCAAGTTAAAACAAGGAGAGAAAACGAGTGCAGGTTACCTTTTGTTCTTTATAGCAGCGACTTATATGCCTGCGAATCAAAATGAATTTATATAAAAAGAATATAGTTCTAAAATATTACAGGGAATAGGAAGCGTATATGTATTCACTTTTCATTAATTTTTCACATTGTTATATTATTGTCAAATAATAAATGGTTAATACGCATTTGCCATGGTTATAATAAAAATAGAATGGTAGATAATAGAAAATACGAAACTTCCCCCATGAAATAAAGTTCTTTATATTTACACTATTCTAAATATATAAACTTTTAAAATTTGATATGTTAGCGTTTTCATAATTTTGAAGTTATGCTAGAATAAGGACATAAGTTATTAATTATTATAAAAAGAAAAAAGAATTCCTTTTTTCTGTTAATTATAAGGGGGCATTTCATTATGCGTATTGGGGTACCAACAGAAATTAAAAATAACGAAAACCGTGTGGCAATGACACCAGCTGGTGTTGTGCATTTAGTTCGTAACAATCATGAAGTATTCATTCAAAAGGATGCAGGTCTAGGATCTGGTTTTACAGATGTTGAGTATGTTGAAGCTGGAGCGAAAATCGTTGAAACAGCTGAAGAAGCTTGGAACATGGATATGGTTATGAAAGTTAAGGAACCAATTGAAAGCGAATACAAACATTTCAGCGAAGGTTTAATCTTATTCACATATTTACACTTAGCTCCAGAACCAGAATTAACAAAAGCTTTAATTGAAAAGAAAGTTGTAGCA
The DNA here is from genome assembly GCF_030292155.1 of Bacillus sp. DX3.1. NCBI lineage: Bacteria > Bacillati > Bacillota > Bacilli > Caryophanales > Bacillaceae > Bacillus > Bacillus sp. DX3.1. The sequence goes on from NZ_CP128153.1 coordinate 694,938, forward strand.
ATTGCTTACGAAACAGTACAATTAGAAAATCGTTCTTTACCATTACTTGCACCTATGAGTGAAGTAGCTGGTCGTATGTCTGCACAAATCGGTGCACAATTCCTTGAGAAAAACAAAGGCGGTAAAGGTATCTTACTAGCAGGTGTTCCAGGAGTAAAACGTGGTAAAGTAACAATTATCGGTGGTGGACAAGCTGGTACAAATGCTGCTAAAATTGCAGTTGGACTAGGTGCGGATGTAACAATCATCGACTTAAGTGCAGAACGCCTTCGTCAATTAGATGACATTTTCGGTAACCAAGTGAAAACTTTAATGTCTAATCCTTACAATATTGCACAAGCGGTAAAAGAATCTGATCTTGTTATTGGTGCAGTATTAATTCCAGGTGCAAAAGCTCCAAAACTTGTTACAGAAGAAATGATTAAATCAATGGAACCAGGTTCTGTTGTAGTAGATATCGCAATCGATCAAGGTGGTATTTTTGAAACAACTGATCGCATTACAACTCATGATAACCCAACTTATGAAAAACATGGTGTTGTTCACTATGCAGTTGCAAACATGCCTGGTGCGGTTCCACGTACATCTACACTTGCATTAACAAACGTAACAGTACCATATGCAGTACAAATTGCAAACAAAGGCTACAAACAAGCTTGCTTAACAAACTCTGCGTTATTAAAAGGTATTAACACATTAGACGGCTATGTAACATTTGAAGCAGTTGCAGAAGCTCACGGTGTAGAATACAAAGGTGCAAAAGAATTATTAGAAACAGAAGCTGTATCTTGCTAATTGTAGCATTGTACTAAATTAAAAATCGAACAATATTTCATACAATATGATAAGAGCTAAGAGAGAAGACCTCTTAGCTCTTCTTAGTAAAAGGGGGCATACATCGTGGCCAACCTATTTAAAAAGAAATCCGTTACGCAATTGTTAGGGGAAAGTAAAAGTAAGACTTTGTCGAAGACTTTAGGGGCATTCGATCTAACAATGCTAGGGATTGGTGCGATAATCGGTACAGGAGTTCTTGTATTAACTGGATTAGTAGCAGCAAGAGATGCTGGTCCAGCTGTTATTTTCTCATTTATGATTGCAGCAATTGTTTGTGGTTTTGCAGCGTTATGTTATGCAGAAGTTGCTTCCGCACTTCCGGTCTCGGGTAGTGTGTACACATATTCATACGCAACAATTGGTGAGTTTGTAGCCCATTTGATGGGATGGACGTTACTATCGGTATACGTCGTAACAACAGCGGCAGTAGCTGGTGGATGGACGGGTTACTTCCATAACTTAGTGAGTGGATTTGGATTAGAAATTCCAAAAGCGCTGTTAACGATTCCATCACAAGGTGGTATTGTTAACTTACCAGCAGTTATCATTACACTGGTGTTAACATTGTTATTATCACGTGGTACGAAAGAAAGTAAGCGCGTAAATAATGCAATGGTATTAATTAAAATTGGTATTGTTGTATTATTTATTGCAGTTGGTGTATTCTATGTAAAGCCAGAAAACTGGGTACCATTTGCGCCATACGGTTTAAGTGGAGTCTTTGCCGGAGGAGCAGCAGTATTCTTTGCCTTCTTAGGTTTTGATGCATTAGCAACTTCAGCAGAAGAAGTGAAAAATCCACAGCGTGACCTTCCAATTGGTATTATTGCCTCGTTAATCATTTGTACAATCATCTATGTTGCCGTTTGTCTAGTTATGACTGGTATGGTTTCTTATAAAGAATTAGATGTACCAGAAGCGATGGCTTATGTACTAGAAGTTGTAGGACAAGATAAAGTAGCGGGTATTATTGCGATTGGAGCTGTAATTGGTATTATGGCTGTAATTTTCGCTTACATCTATGCAACAACACGCGTATTCTTTGCAATGAGTCGTGACGGCTTATTACCGAAATCTTTTGCGAAAATCAACAAGAAAACAGAAGCACCAACGTTTTCAACTTGGTTAACAGGGATCGGTAGTGCTTTAATTGCCGGATTTGTCGATTTGAAAGAATTGTCAAACTTAGCGAATATTGGAGCGCTACTAACATTTGCGATGGTTGGTGTAACGGTTATCATCCTTCGTAAAACCCATCCAAAATTACAACGTGGGTTTATGGTTCCACTTGTACCAATCTTACCGATTATTTCAGTCGCATGTTGTCTATTCTTAATGGTTAATTTACCGTTACAAACATGGATCTACTTCGGTATTTGGTTGGCGATTGGTGTAGTCGTATACTTTGCGTATTCGAAAAAACACAGTCATCTAAAAGAAGACGAAAGTTCGCAAGATAGCTTAAAAGAAGCTAATTAAGGGATATAGATTTGAGCCTTGTGCGTTGGGGAGCGCGCAGGGCTTTTTTTGTTTTGTAAAAGGAAAAAAGAGATAACTTGTAGGATTTTGTATTTTGAAATTTATAAATGGGAATTTTCATTATGATCATTGGAATCAAAAGGAAGGATTTATCCCGCATTAATGGGCAGTAATACCTCCACCTCAAAGTTCTGCAAGAAGTAAAAAAGATAGGTGAGGGCTAATAATGAGTGGGGGATGAAGAAAACTTCCACTCATTAAAGTTTCACTTTATCGCTCTAAATGTGTTGATTATAGAAATCAAGATGGGAAATTAGGTTTCGTTAATCGTTGATGTAGTTAAAGCTGAATAGGTATAAGAAAAGAGGATGTGCTGAAGAGTCAATTTTTTAGCGAACATCCTCGTTTTATGTGCACCTATGATTTAGGGCTCATATATATATATAAATCCATTTTGATTTTTCGACATATAAGCCGCGGCTATGGATAAAAAAAGGTGACCTGCACTCGGCATGGGGCAGGAAAAGATCTGATCGCCTCTATGCATGGCCGGATGCTCTCTCCCACCTAAAAAGAAGGGTTTTATGTCGGTTTTTTAATTTGTATTTATATAGGACGATTTTGCATGAAGAGTTTAAAGTAGGCCGAAAATACGTTATATACTTGTATGGTTTGAAATGTGCACAAAATGTTCGGAAAATTTAGTGCGGATTTTATTGACACATATGAATAGACGCTCATATAATAAAAGTATAAGATATATGAATGAATGTTCATATGTTCAAATGAAGAGGTGAACTATAATGGCTGAAAATAAAGTAGAAACATGTCAGGAAGCATGTTCTCAAACAATTATTCATGAAGAAACTATTGATCAAGTAAAACAAACGATTCCAGCTGATGAAAGCTTAAGCAAAGTGGCAGAGTTATTTAAAGTACTAGGTGACCGCACGCGTACACGTATTTTACATGCATTATTTGAGGCGGAAATGTGCGTATGTGATTTAGCTTATTTACTCGGAATGACACAATCATCTATTTCACATCAATTGCGCGTACTAAAGCAAGCGAAGCTTGTGAAAAACCGTAAAGAGGGAAAAGTTGTCTATTATTCATTAGCTGACCATCACGTAATCCGTATCTTTGAGCAAGCATTTGAACACGTAAATGAGGAAGAGTAAAAAGAAAAGCACAAGGAGGGAGAAAGATGGCAGAGGCACTCGTGAAACGAAAACTTGTGTTAGAAGGATTAGATTGTGCAAACTGTGCGATGAAAATTGAAAAAGGCGTTGGTGAGTTAGAAGGTGTATCTTCTTGTTCGGTTAACTTTGTAACAAAGATGATGACAGTAGAAACAGATCAAAATAAAGAAAACAATGTGATTGCTGAAGCAAAGCAGCTTGTTACGAAACTAGAACCGCACATTCAGGTGCAAGAAGAACAAAAAACAAAGTCGGCAAAAGAAATTTTCCTATTAGAAGGATTAGATTGTGCCAATTGTGCAATGAAAATTGAAACAAAGGTAAAGGAAATGCCGGGAGTCTCAGCAGCAACTGTTGATTTTGTTTCCAAGAAATTAAAAGTCGAAGTTGTAAGTAAAAAAGAGCTTGAAACAACAGTACAGGACATCAAAAATGTTGTGCATAAACTAGAGCCAGATGTAAACGTAGTGCGAGAAGAAGAGAGGAAAGATCATGAACATGGACATAGCCACGATCATGGCGAAGGAAATGTTAAGAAAATGCTGTGGCGTATATCGATTGGTGCGGTTGTAACAGGGATTGCTGCACTTGCTGGATTGCCGCAAATGGTGACAATTCCCCTCTTTGTGATTGCATATCTTATAATTGGTGGAGATATCGTTTGGCGGGCTGTGAGAAATATAACCCGCGGCCAAGTGTTTGATGAAAACTTTTTAATGGCAATTGCGACGCTTGGAGCATTTGCAATTAAAGAATATCCAGAAGCAGTTGCGGTTATGCTCTTTTACCAAGTCGGTGAATTATTCCAAAGTGTTGCTGTGAATCGTTCTCGAAAATCAATTAGCTCGTTAATGGATATTCGCCCTGATTATGCCAACATAAAAGTAGGGAAAGAAACAAAACAAGTATCACCAGAAGAAGTACAAATTGGAGACCTTATCATTGTAAAACCGGGTGAGAGAGTACCGTTAGATGGAAAAGTAATCGAAGGAACATCAATGGTAGATACTTCAGCATTAACAGGTGAATCTGTACCTCGTGAAGTGGAAGTAGGGAATGATGTATTAAGTGGTTTCGTTAACCAAAATGGTGTGTTAACAATTGAGGTTACAAAAGAATTTGGTGAATCTACTGTATCAAAAATTTTAGATCTAGTACAAAATGCAAGTAGCCGCAAAGCACCGACTGAAAACTTTATTACGAAATTTGCACGTTACTATACACCGGTTGTTGTTATTACAGCAGCGGCACTTGCGTTTATTCCGCCTCTCATTTTAGAAGGTGCAACATTCTCTGATTGGATTTACCGTGCGTTAGTATTCCTTGTTATTTCTTGTCCGTGTGCGTTAGTTGTTTCCATTCCCCTAGGATTCTTTGGGGGGATTGGTGGGGCATCAAAAAGCGGTATTTTAATAAAAGGAAGCAACTATTTAGAAGCATTAAATGATGTGACGCATATCGTATTTGATAAAACAGGAACATTAACAAAAGGTGTCTTTAAAGTAACAATGATGGAGCCAAACGGTACAACTACGCAAGAAGAGCTCCTTGAATATGCTGCATTTGCAGAAGTGTATTCAAATCATCCAATTGCACAATCCATTCGAAGTGCTTATGGGAAAGCAATTGATGAAAATGTAATCGAGGACTACAATGAAATTTCCGGTCATGGTACGGTTGTAAAAGTAAACGGTAAAGAAATATTTGCTGGTAACGCAAAATTAATGAAAAAAGAAAATATTGCATTCCAGCAGCCGCAGACTGTAGGGACACTTGTTCATGTTGCTGTAGATGGCACGTATGCAGGATATATCGTCATTTCAGATGAAGTGAAAGAGGATTCTAAACAAGCGATCAAAATGCTAAAAGAACTTGGGATTAAGAAAACAGTAATGTTAACAGGTGATGCGAAGTTAGTTGGAGAAGCGGTTGGAAAACAGCTTGGTTTAGATGAAGTGCATGCTGAATTATTACCACAACAAAAAGTAGAAGAAATTGAAAAAATTGATGCGGCAAAACATGCAAAAGAAAAAATTGCATTCGTTGGTGATGGTATTAACGATACGCCAGTATTAGCTAGAGCAGACGTTGGGATTGCAATGGGTGGCCTAGGTTCGGATGCAGCGATTGAAGCGGCGGATATTGTTATCATGACGGATGAACCTTCTAAAATCGCAACAGCTGTCAAAATTGCAAAACGTACACGTAGCATTGTATGGCAAAACATTATCTTTGCACTAGGAGTAAAAGGACTTGTTTTATTACTCGGTGCATTCGGCATTGCAACGATGTGGGAAGCTGTTTTCTCCGATGTTGGTGTTACACTACTCGCTGTATTAAATGCAATGCGTGTATTACAAGTAAAAGATTTGTAAAATAAGAAGAGAAGCGAAAAGTTAAAAATACTATAATGATTAGAGGATACTACGTTCAATATAAGAGCGTATATCCTCTTTCTTTTTATATAATAAAATTTTTATATAGCTATGGAGGAATATATCTAAAATATATAGAATATTCAGTTGTTAATGAAAATTTTAAGAAGGTGGGGACATAGCCCACAGCGGAAGGCGTAGTGAGGTCTGTAAATCGAGGAGAATTAGAAAACGGAGCAAAGCTCAAAACAGGTGAACGGGGAATTTTTGTATCGCAAATCTAACAAATTACGAAATACTTTAAAAGCTAAAGAAAGACTAACGAGGGAATAAAGATGAAAATACAATTAAAAGCTGATTTAATGCTACTAATGATTACATTTTTTTGGGGTGCATCCATCTTACTTACAAAAATTGGCCTTGATTACGTACAAGAATATAATTTAATCTCATTACGTTTTATTATTGCTTTTCTTTTGTCAGGCATAGTATTTTACAAGCACCTAATCAAAATTGATTTTAAGACTATAAAATATGCTTTTATATTAGCTTCTATTTTGTTTATAGTTTATGTTTTTGCGACTTTTGGTACAAAGTATACATCTGTTTCTAATGCTGGTTTCTTAATGAGTCTCACAGTCATATTTATTCCAGTATTATCATCTATATTTTTAAAGCAAAGGCCTGAAAAAAAGTTGTATTGGGAATTGTTTTAACCATAGTAGGAATAGGTCTATTAACATTAAATAGCCAATTAAAGATAGGTGATGGTGATATATTATGTATTTTATGTGCTTTATTTTATGCAGTTCATATCATCGTTACTGGAACAATGACTAAGCATGTTAATTCAATTACCCTGGGAGTTTTACAACTTGGTTTCGTTGGCCTATTTAGTATCATTTTCTCAATGTTTATGGAAACACCAAAACTTCCTGACACTTCCGCATCATGGTTTTCAATCTTAGCATTAAGCATATTTTGTACAGCAATAGCTTTCATTGTTCAAATAATTGCACAGCAATATACCAGTCCTACACATACAGGTCTTATTTTTTCATTAGAACCTGTTTTTTCAGCAGGTTTTGCTTTCTTTTTCACAGGTGAAACTCTCACATTTAAAGGTTATTTAGGTGCAACACTATTATTATTAAGTGTATTAATTGCTGAACTAGATTTTAAAAGTTTATTAAAACTAAATTATAAGAAAAATATAGAATAGATATTTTATCATGGTACATAAAAATACATCTACGTTGAGAATATTCATTTGTATCATTCTAATTTACATAACCTAGATTTACTTCTGATGAATTCAATTATGTGAACTAGAGATGTATATGGTATACAATGATTTATGGCTTTTTGATTCATTTATAATAAATTAGTAGGTATGTCTAAGTTTAATAGATTTTTTGCACCAAAACTGTATTAAAAACTGTGAAATCATAATCCATATATTACTATTTTTTTATTTTTAGAACAAATTGATTAATTGATTTAGACCATTTTAATAAAGTATTGCATACTATGAAATTGTAATCTGCAGATTACTAATCTTTTGATTTAATTGGAGGTGAATTTAAAATGCCTTTCACTACTGGTCCAATTGAAAACGTAGGAAATCAACCTGCTAATGCAAATAGAGCTAGGGTTAAAATCCTCAATCGTACTGGAGGTCCACTTACTGGGGTAGTTAGATCTTTTAGACTTGACGGTACAAGAACATTAATCGAACAGATAAACTTTAATGTGGCTGCTAATGCTTCTAATTTTGTAACTCTAAGTTTAGTTCACTCTACTTTGGGACAAGCGCTTCAATACGAAGTTGAAATTGTTCCTAATCAAAACGGTGGTATATACAGTGTTTACGGAGTAACAGCTGGTGGCGTTATTATTACTGCACAACGAGTATTGAATTCAGAATTAACGCAGATTCTTTAGTTTTAAAAAATGGGTTGGGTACCTAAAAGGTGTCCAACCCATTTTATTGTCGATAATCATATGTTATGTCAGCTATATAAATCCAAATTTAAAAAACGACATAAAACCCTTCTTTTTAGGTGGGAGAGAGCATCCGGCCATGCATAGAAGCGGTCAGATCCTTTTCCTGCCCAGACATAGTGAAAACAAAGAGAGAAAACGAGTGTAGGTCACCTTTTGTTATCCATAGCCGCAGCTTATATGTCGAAAAATCAGAATGGATTTATATAGATATGATATACGGTATATATAAGTAAGAAAGGTAGTAATGCTTGTAGTTTATATAAGAGATGTAAGAGATTTGTTCGATCTTATAAATAGTGTATGTAAGAAAGAAAAAAGTACCTGTACCATTTTTTTAGGTATACAGCAACGATTCGAGGAATAATCAGCTGTATATGGAATTTTTTATAATAAAATATTTGAGAGAATATGAGGCTAATCAACAAGCGCTTTTTTGGTTGAAACATAGAATAATATTATCTTTGATAGAGAGGAGGTATTTTTTAGATGGCTAATCATGATAAATGTGTATGTGAACAATTAGCAAGATTACAGTTAGGTACAGAAGTAGATATTTTTCTAAGTGGAAATACAATAGAAGATGTTATTTTTGCTAATTTCGATCCGGAAAATTTTTGTGCAACTTTTGTAGATAATGAAACAGAACCAGGAACTGTGATTGTTTTAGATTGTCGAGACATTCTAGCACTTCGAATTGAATAATTAGGTAGCAAAAAGGGCTTTTTTCAAAGCTCTTTTTGCCATTTTATAAATTTATTTTTATATTAAATAAGTAAGAGAGGAAAAGAAAAATGTCAATTTTTATAAACTATACTATTACACCTAAAGTATTTGGTTTTAATTTAGTAAATCCTATTAATCAACAATCTTTTTATATACGAAATCTCAAAAAAAATTCTAAAAGTATGCGTTATCTTTTAGAAACATTTTATTTAGGAAGGAACGTAAAACAACTTTTAGTTAATGGAATAAGATTAATAGTCTCTATGTTTGTAGGATTCCATAATAAAACAGGTCTTGCTACATTTATAGATGAAAATGGAGACATTGTTTTAGTTAATTGTGATTCTATTGATGCAATTTTACTTTGATATAAATACAAATTAAAAAACCGACATAAACCCCTTCCTTTTAGGTGGGAGAGAGCATCCGACCATGCATAGAAGCGGTCAGATCCTTTTCCTGCCCAGACATAGTGAAAACAAAGAGAGAAAACGAGTGCAGGTCACCTTTTGTTATCCATAGCCGTGGCTATATGTCGAAAAATCAAAATGGATTTATATAAATAAAAAATAGAGTTATTTTACTTTTCTAATGTTATACAATTAAAAATTTATAAATAGGATAAATTTCCAAAAAATTAGTGGTATTCCTATATAAATTATACAAAGTAGTAAAAAAAGAACTGACTCATAAGTTAGTTCTTTTTCTGTTTTACTTTATTTTTTTAACCTCTTTAAAATTCAGGTCTTAATAACAATCACTTCTCTTTTTATTTTTGGATATTATTTGAAATTTGATCCCGCACAGTTTGAATATAATTCATTTTATGATCCCAGCACATTTGGCTTAGATCAACGGGATATTCTTCAGGGTTAAGCGTTCGTGTATATTCTTCCCAAAATAGTGCTAAACTGCTTTCTGCATAGGCTTGAATCTCTAGTATGTCAGGTAATTCATACGTTCTTTTACCATTTATGAAAATATCATGGTGTAGCTCACGTGCTTCGAAGTTCGTCACAAATTTACTAATGTACGTATGAACAGGGTGGAACATTTTTAACCGTTCTTCTTGTTGTGGTACTTCTGTTTCTAAAGCGATATAATCACCTTCTGTATGTTGGTTTACGCGATTAATAATACGATACACACGCTTTAATCCTGGTGTTGTAATCTTTTCAGGATTGGAAGAAATTTTGATTGTATCGTTTAATGTCCCATCCTCATCTTCAATGGCCACCAATTTATAAACAGCACCTAATGCGGGCTGCTCAAATGATGTAATGAGCTTTGTTCCCACACCCCACACATCGATTTTTGATCCCTGTGATTTTAAATGCATAATCGTATATTCATCTAAATCGCTAGAAGCGATAATTTTTGTGTTTGTAAATCCTGCTTCATCAAGCAGTTTTCGTGCTTCTTTTGATAAATATGCCATATCGCCACTATCAAGACGAATCCCGTAAAAATTAATGCGATCGCCAAATTCTTTCGCAATGCGAATTGCATTTGGCACACCAGATTTTAAAGTGTCATAGGTATCAACGAGAAAAACGCATTTCTCATGTGTTTCCGCGTATTTTTTAAAGGCAACATATTCGTCACGATATGCTTGGACAAATGAATGAGCATGAGTGCCTGCCACTGGAATGCCAAACCTTTTTCCTGCACGGACGTTACTTGTAGAAGAAAATCCCCCGATAAAGGCTGCGCGTGTCCCCCAAAGGGCAGCGTCGAATTCATGGGCACGACGTGTACCAAATTCCAGTAGCTCATCATTGTTCGCTGCATGCTTCATTCGAGCAGCTTTTGTAGCAATTAATGTTTGGTAATTCACAATGTTCAACAAAGCAGTTTCAATAATTTGAGCTTCTCCAAGCGGTGCATCAACACGCAGGAGTGGTTCATTGTTAAAAATAACTTCGCCTTCTATCATGCTGCGAATCGTTCCAGTAAACTTCATATTTTGTAAATAATGTAGAAATTCTTCCTCAAATTGAAGCTCTTTTAAATAAGCGATATCACTTTCGGTGAAACGAAAATTTTCTATGTACTCGATAATTTTTTCAAGACCAGCAAAAAGGGCATAACCATTTTCAAATGGAAGCTTCCGAAAATATAAATCAAAAACAGAGCGGCGATTATGAATGCCGTCTTTCCAATACGTATAAGCCATATTAATTTGATATAAATCTGTATGTAAGGCGTAACTATCGTCTTTATAATGATTCATTGCGAAAAACACCTCCGTAATTTGGTTATAGTATAACAATTTTTACTAGTTTATGCCAAAGAAGATCCTCTTAGTAAGAAGGAGGAGGACTTTCTTTGGATGATTATGTAGGAAATTTAGACATAATCATCCATACCATTGATCAAGTAAAAAGTACAGTCAAGTCAGTTGAAAAAACGACATAAAACCCTTCTTGTTAGGAGGGAGAGAGCATCCGGCCATGCGTAGAAGCGGTCAGATCCTTTTCCTGCCCCATGCGAAGTGAAAACAAAGAGAGAAAACGAGTGCAGGTCACCTTTTGTTATCCATAGCCGCGCTATATGTCGAAAAATCAAAATGGATTTATATAATATAAAATTTGGTTGTTTGGATTGGAATAAAACTCTTTTATCAAAAAATAAATAGAAAATTTGCATTTATTAATTTATATTTTTGCCATTTTTATGTATTATTAGAGTAGAGAGGGTAAATGAGAATGGAGGAGGACAATGCAACAAACTTTAGAAAAAATTGGCAAACAAGTTTTTTATAAGCGACTTCAGCAAAAAATGACACAAGAAGAATTATGTCAGGGCATTTGTTCCGTCTCATATTTAAGTAAAATTGAAAATGGAAAGATAGAAGCATCGGAAGAAATTCTGCAGTTGCTCTGTGTGAGGTTAGAGATTGCTGTGTCGGATTTGAGAGATGTGGAAGCTGAAGTGAAAGAGAAGCTGGATGACTGGTTAAACGCATTAGTTCATTTGGATAAACAACAGGTTGAACGCATATACAACGAACTACAGTCTGAAATGCAGCATGTTTTAGATTTTGAAATCATAAATTATTTTAATCTTCTTTATACACGTTATTTAATTATGAAAAGGGATCTTCCAGCGCTTGAAGAGGAATTAGAGAAGCTGAAGAAGATGTATAAGAAGTATTCGCCATTTCAGAAATTGTTGTATACGTATAGCAGTGCTTTGAGGTATTTCATGAAGCATAGATACAAAGCCTCACTTGAGTGTTTGATTCAAGCAGAATTAATGGCGAAAGAGCAAGGTTATTATGAGACCGGGATTTATTATAATTTAGCGCTCGTATATAATCATCTAGAAGCTGAACATATGTCACTACATTTTGCTCAAATTGCATTAGAAGGATTCCGAAATGAATATAAGTTTCGGAATGTAATTAATTGTCAGCTTATTATTGCTTTTAGTTATATACACAGGAAACAATATAGTGAAGCCTTAGAAATGTATAATAATATTTTAAGAGAGGCAAATTCTTTTGCTGATAAAGATAACATTATAGCGATGGCTTTAAATAATATAGGATATTTGCATTATCATAAAAAAGAGTATGCAAAAGCAAAGGAATATTATTTACAGTGTTTACAGTACAAAAAAGAAGAAGATTTTAGGTATATTGATACTACATATGAGATAGCTTTACAATGTGCTCAATTGCAAGAGTTTGAAGAAGCAAGGGAATGGATTACCAAAGGAATAACTGTTGCGAGAAAAGAGGAAAGATATAAAGGCGTGTTATATTTACTCTTAATGCTTCAGTATAAGTATTTTGAAAAAAAGGAAATATATATAAAGTTTTTAGAAGTAGAGGCTATTCCTTTCTTTAAAACAGAGGAAAATACAAAAGAATTGAAGAAGGTTTATTTAGAACTGGCAGAATACTTCGGAGGATTATCGGAATTCAAAGAAAGTAATCGCTATTATAAATTAGCGATAGCTTTGCTAGAAGAAGAGGGAGGACAATAGTATGAAAAAAGCATTTGTTGGTAGACTTGTGCTTATGATGTCCTTGATTGCTATAGTAGAGTTACAATATATTTGGATACCAGAAATGCTCTAGTCAAGAAATAATTTTAATAGAGATAATGAACGTATAAAGATACTTAAAAAGGTCCTTTCCAAAACGGAAAGGACCTTTCTCAATATTTGTTCCGCAAAATTCTACAAAAGTTGAGAAAAAATTTATTTTACTTTTTAGTATATTAATAGTGGAAACCTAATGCTAATATAAAATTACTCTTTTTCAAATTTTCAAAAAAAAATTATTAGGGGGAAGGTTATATGAAAAAGAAAAGTTTAGCATTTGTATTAGCAGCAGGAATGGCAGTTACGACATTTGGAGGGACAAGCTCTGCGTTTGCAGATTCAAAGAATGTACTCTCTACGAAAAAGTATAATGAGGCGGTACAGTCACCTGAATTTATTTCTGGTGATCTGACTGGTGCATCTGGGAAGAAAGCAGAATCTGTCGTTTTTGATTATTTAAATGCGGCAAAACAAGATTATAAGCTAGGAGAAAAGAGTGCGGAGGATTCCTTTAAAGTAAAACAAGTAACAAAGGATTCTGTAGGAGATGCGACAGTTGTACGTTTACAGCAAGTATATGAAGGAATACCTGTATGGGGATCTACTCAACTAGCTCACGTTGGAAAAGATGGTGCGCTAAAAGTGTTATCTGGAACAGTAGCACCTGATTTGGACAAAAAGGAAAAATTAAAAAAACAAAATAAAATTGAAGATAAAAAAGCGATTGAAATTGCACAGCAAGATTTAGGGTTAACTCCGAAATATGAAGTAGAACCATCAGCAGATTTATATGTATATCAAAATGGTGAAGAAGCAACTTACGCATATGTTGTGAAGTTGAATTTCTTAGACCCAGAACCAGGAAACTATTATTATTTCATTGAAGCAGATAGCGGAAAAGTGTTAAATAAATACAATACAATTGGTCATGTAACAAATGAAAATAAAGCTCCGCTTAAACCGGAAGCTGCTGTAAAACCTGTAACAGGAACAAATAAAGTAGGAACAGGTAAAGGGGTATTAGGAGATACAAAATCTATTAATACAACATTATCTGGATCTAGTTACTACTTACAAGACAATACACGCGGTGCAACGATCTTCACATATGATGCGAAAAATCGTTCTACGCTGCCTGGAACATTATGGGTGGACACAGATAACATTTTCAATGCGAGCCGTGATGCAGCAGCAGTAGATGCTCATTACTATGCTGGTGTAACGTATGATTATTATAAAAATACGTTTAACAGAAACTCTATCAATAATGCTGGAGCGCCGTTAAAATCAACGGTTCATTACGGAAGCAATTACAATAATGCATTCTGGAATGGCTCGCAAATGGTATATGGAGATGGAGATGGATCTACATTTGTAGCGTTATCTGGTGGAGTAGATGTAATTGGGCATGAATTAACACATGCTGTTACAGAATATAGTTCAAATCTTATTTATCAAAATGAGTCCGGAGCATTAAATGAAGCGATTTCTGATGTTTTCGGTACTTTAGTAGAATACTATGATAATCGTAATCCAGATTGGGAAGTAGGAGAAGATATTTATACGCCTGGTCAAGCAGGAGATGCACTTCGCTCTATGAGTGATCCAGCAAAGTATGGCGATCCTGATCATTATTCTAAACGTTATACAGGATCTAGCGATAATGGTGGTGTTCATACGAATAGCGGTATTATTAACAAAGCTGCTTATTTACTAGCGAATGGTGGTACACATTATGGCGTAACTGTGAATGGTATTGGTAAAGATAAAGCAGGAGCAATTTATTATCGTGCAAATACAGTATATTTCACGGAATCTACTACATTTAGCCAAGCTCGTGCTGGTTTAGTACAAGCTGCTGCTGATTTATATGGTGCAAACTCTGCGGAAGTTACAGCAGTGAAGCAATCGTATGATGCAGTTGGTGTAAAATAAGTTTCACTCCCCTTTAGGGACAATAAAAAAAGGAGCAGATGCTCCTTTTTTTTATTGTTTCTTCCACTTTTTCCATATATAAAATAGTCCGAGACAACCAGCAATCGTTATAATCCACTTTGCTTCCTTTGTTCCGTTCATTACATGATAAGCAGAATAAACTTCAATGAGCAATGCGGGTATTTTCCCTATTGTACTGGCGATACTGAAAGAGAGCAGTGACATTTTTCCTAGAGCTGCAAATAGTGTAACGATACTTGATGGAATAAATGGAACAAACCGAAACGATAAGACAAGTAAAAAGGCTTCTTTTCCTTGTACGTAAAGGAGACGTTCTATTTTTGGATAAGGGTTTATTTTTTTTTGGGCGAATTTTTGAAGTCCTAATCGATAGAAATAAAAGGAGACAATTGCTCCTAACGCTTCGCCAGCAATCGAAATAATCGTCCCATCGGATAAACCGAAAAGCTGTATGTTAATTGCTGTTAAGAAGATGCTTGGAATAAAACCAGCGAGGCTGATGATGATATTGAATAGGATGCTAAGTGGAATTGCAATACTGTAATGATCTGTGAGAAAAGAGTGAATGATTTCTTGCATCTATTTAAGTCCTTTGCCTTTTTTAGCATTACATCACATTTTATCTATAGAGGCAAGAGTGGATTTTATTATAATTATAAATTTTTTACAGTTAAAAACTTGCAAAAATATACCCCTTACGGGTATAATGTATATATGATGGGGGGTATATAAATGGATCATTGTTCAAATGAAGAAAAAATGGTTCCGCGAACGGACGAAGAAATTGATAGGGTTGTAAAGCGTTTAAAACGTATTGAAGGCCAAGTGCGCGGTATACAGAAGATGATTGAAGAAAATCGGTATTGTGTGGATGTCCTTATACAAATTTCTGCAGTACAGGCAGCTTTAAATAAAGTAGGTTTTTCATTGATGGAGCGTCACACAAGCCATTGTGTTGCAAAAGCAATTCAAGAAGGAAATGGAGACGAGTCGATTCAAGAATTAATGAAAGTCATCAAACAGTTCTCGAAATAGAAAGGGGATGAACTGTATGAGTAGTGTGAAACAGATAACGGTTGGTATCGATGGAATGACATGTTCGGCTTGTTCTGCCAGAATTGAAAAGGTTTTAAATAAGCTAGATGGTGTAGAAGTAAATGTGAATTTAGCGATGGAGCAAGCGACAGTTCAATATGATGCGGATGAACAATCTGTGGAGACAATTACGAATCGAATTGAGAAACTGGGATATGAAGTTCGAACGAAAAAAGTGAATTTAGACATTGAAGGAATGACATGCGCTGCATGTTCAAATCGGATTGAAAAAGTAATTAGTAAAATGGAAGGAATCGAAAGTGTTACTGTTAATCTGGCGATGAACACCGCAACAATCATATATAAAGATGGTATTATTACGATTCCAGCCATTTTAGAGAAAATAACGAAGCTTGGTTATAAAGGAAAACCTCAAGAAGAGACTGAGTCTAATAAAAAAGAAGAACAATTAAAAGGGAAACGAAAACAACTATTTCTTTCTATTTTGTTATCATTACCGCTTCTTTATACAATGGTTGCACATATGCCATTTGAGACTGGGCTACTCGTGCCGCACTTTTTAATGAATCCATGGGTACAATTATTATTTGCAACTCCGGTACAATTTTATATCGGCTCGCAGTTTTATATCGGTGCATACCGATCACTGCGAAATAAAAGTGCGAATATGGATGTACTGGTCGTACTCGGTACATCAGCAGCATATTTTTACAGCCTGTATGAAGGTTTGAAAACATTGCAAAATCCATCGTATTTACCGCAGCTTTATTTTGAAACGAGTGCAGTGTTAATTACATTAATTCTTGT
Source organism: Bacillus sp. DX3.1 (assembly GCF_030292155.1). Taxonomy (NCBI): domain Bacteria; kingdom Bacillati; phylum Bacillota; class Bacilli; order Caryophanales; family Bacillaceae; genus Bacillus; species Bacillus sp. DX3.1. The sequence continues at coordinate 711,433 of NZ_CP128153.1, forward strand.
CGGAAAATATTTTGAAGCTGTTGCAAAGGGAAGAACGACAGAAGCGATTTCAAAATTATTAAGCTTACAAGCAAAAGAAGCGTTAGTCATTCGAGATGGGAATGAAATGTTAATCCCAATTGAAAATGTTGTTATCGGTGATACAATTATTGTCAAACCAGGTGGAAAGATACCTGTCGATGGTATAGTTTTATTGGGTACTTCATCTGTTGATGAAGCGATGATCACAGGTGAATCTATTCCAGTTGATAAGCAGTCTGGAGATGCTCTAATTGGAGCAACCATTAATAAGAATGGCACATTAACAATGCGTGCAGAAAAAATTGGAAAAGATACAGCGCTTGCAAGTATTATAAAAATTGTTGAAGAAGCCCAAGGATCAAAAGCACCTATTCAACGTATGGCAGATACAATTTCTGGTATATTTGTTCCGATAGTTGTTGCTGTTGCCGCTATTGCTTTTCTAATCTGGTATTTTGCGATCACTCCGCAGGACTTACCGCAATCTCTTGAAGTTGCCATTGCAGTGTTAGTCATTGCTTGTCCTTGTGCATTAGGACTTGCAACGCCTACCTCTATTATGGTTGGAACTGGAAAAGGAGCAGAGAAAGGAATTCTTTTCAAAGGCGGAGAGTATTTAGAAGCAACACATAAAATTAACGCCGTTTTATTAGATAAAACGGGCACTGTTACGAAGGGGAAACCGGAAGTAACGGATGTGATGAGCTTGCAAGATGATATGCTCCTATTTGCTGCTTCAGCAGAAAATGTTTCGGAACATCCACTTGCTTCTGCAATTGTAGAATATGGAAAACAAAACAATATCGTCCTCTTACCTGTGGAAGAGTTTCGCGCGGTACCTGGACACGGTATTGAAGCAAATATAGAAGGAAAACAAGTCGTAATTGGAACACGAAAATTAATGAGAGAACATAGCATCGATATGGCGACATATGAGCAAGCAATGAGTGAGCTTGAAGCGGATGGAAAAACGGTCATGCTTGTAGCTATTTCGAGTCAGTTTACAGGGATGATTTCCGTTGCTGACACGATTAAAGAAAGCTCAAAAGAAGCCATTCATACAATGCGATCTGCTGGAATCGATGTTTATATGGTAACAGGAGACAATAAGCGAACTGCTGAAGCGATTGCAAAACAAGTCGGTATTGACCATGTATATGCAGAAGTATTGCCACAGCAAAAAGCTGATATTGTAGAGCAATTGCAAGAGCAGGGAAAGCGTGTAGCAATGGTTGGTGATGGTATTAATGATGCGCCAGCACTTGCGAAGGCGAATATCGGTATGGCGATTGGAACAGGAGCAGATGTAGCAATTGAAGCCGCGGATGTTACATTAGTTGGAGGTGACTTAGGTCATATTCCACAAGCGATTGATTTAAGCCAAAAGACAATGAAAAATATTCGTCAAAACCTGTTTTGGGCATTATTCTATAACGCGATTGGTATACCGATTGCTGCAAGTGGTTTATTAGAACCGTGGGTAGCTGGAGCTGCTATGGCATTTAGCTCTGTATCTGTTGTGACAAACGCACTTCGATTGAAACGCGTGAAAATATAAAGAGAATCCTATCGTAGTGATGTAATTTTTCAAATTCACACCGATGGATAAAATTATACGAATTTAGGCACTTACGGATGGTTTATCTTATACTGAGTTTCCTTACTTTGTGGATCATACTGCCCGTTTATGCGAGATAGATAAAATTTATTAAGGAGGAATACAAAAATGACTGTAACATTAAATGTACAAGGAATGACATGTAATCATTGTAAAATGGCGGTAACAAATGCACTGCAAGAATTAACGGGTGTAAAAAACGTAGAAGTTGAACTGCAAGCAGGTATAGTATCAGTTGAATATGATGAAGCAATGGTAAAAGTGGAACAATTAAAGGATGCAATTGAAGAACAAGGTTACGATATTGTGTAAGTGAAACTTCCATCAATAGGAGTACCCGTTAATGCGAGATGAATGAGACAAAGCGTGTGGAACTTTATCGTTCTACACGCTTTTTTCTATGTGAAATTGACTTTTTTTTAAGTTACGATAATAATCATGAAAGAGGTGATATGATGAAACGATTATGGAGTATTTTCTTTAGTGCAATGCTGGCGATGATTCTTATCTTAAGCGGTTGTTCAGGGCAAGAACAGAAAAAAACGAGTCCGAAAGAGAACAATTCAACATCGGTAGAAAAAATTAGTGATAACATTTTAGACGAGATGGAAGGGCCACCGAAAAATGGTCATACGATAGAACGTCATGTTGGAAAAACGGAAGATCAGTTAAAAGAAAGATTGCGTACAGATAAAATATCGGCTGCAAGTACATACTACGATAAAGAAACAGCAACAAAAGCTGTTAAAGACAGTTTGAAGCAACATGAGAAGGAAATTGAGAATTGGTTAAAGAATTCTAAAGAAAATCGTCTTGTACTAAATACGAGGCACGCATTTCCAGTTGGAAAAACAGTGTTTAAGCGAGATATGCGTGTACAAGATAAGCTTGTGAATACAGTTACTGTTTTAGCAAGAGATAAAGCGGGTTCATTAGGCTTTAAAATTATTACTTCTTATCCTTCAGATAAATAAAAAAGGGGGAGTAGCATGTATTCAACACTTCAATACTTTCTAAAAGCATACTGTACGTTAAGTGTGCATGAAGAAGAAATACTAGCTGTAATGAAAGAGTTTATTGAACAAGAGGAACGAGAAACCATCGAGAAATTGCGATATGAATTGTTACACATGCAGCAGCAAGAAGCATGGGAAGAAGGGTGTTTATTAGCAGCTAAACAGGGAAACCGTATTTGGTCCCTAGAAGAAACGAAAGAACATATGGAGACATTTGTAAGTTTGCTGCAAAACAAAAAGGCGTGATACTTCACGTCTTTTTGTATGTGCTTTTTGAAATTTGACCGTTCGAGATAATTTGACCGTTTTGCGTTACTTTTTTATATGTGACAGCAGTAATTCTAGTATCAGTATTACTGATAACCTTCGATGAAACTTCTACGTTTTTGCCAGTTGGTGTGCCAAAAATACGTGTTGTTACGCTACCACCATTAGAAAATGCTTGAATGTAAATATGTTTACCGGTATTGTTTTTAAATTTTAAATCTGGACCGTAATCAGCAACGGCTGCATCTTGCCCAAGCGGTAAGTAATGAACAGGTAATGAGTGATTACTACGTGCAACAACTCCTAAGTCAGCACGTAATACAGCACCGTATAATGTACTACTAACTTGGCAAACACCACCACCAGCACTTTGTTCGACTTTTCCATTTACAAATACTGCGGCTGATTTGTAGCCGTGCGCTGCATCTGTAATACCGACGCGTCCATTGAAGCTAAATGTTTCATCAGGTGCTACAAGTGCGCCGCTTAAAGTGTTAGCTGACTTTTTAACATTGAAGGATTGATTGCCATTTCGACCAGCCATAGGAGTAGAGTATTCAGCGATAACGTCTGTAATTCCCATCTTCTGTATATCTTCTGTAGTTCGTTCTGGTTTTATAGAAGCAATTGGAAGCTGAATATCTTGTGTGCGGGCAATGATAGCTTTTGTTGTTAACTCTTTTAGCTTATCTTTATCCACCTTTTCGCCATCTTGACTTTGGCTAATATTAATTGCTGTTCCTGAAACAGTTAAATCTGCATTCACAGGTTGCTTTAAGATCTCGTTATATTTTTCTTGCATAAATGCATCAAATGTTGCTGTATTTAACTGTGGTTCTAGTTTATAACCACGTTTTAATTCACCATTTTCAGATTTCTTTCTTATTTTATAACGATCGATAATGCCGCCTTTTTGTTCTTTAAAGATGTTGTCAACAATATCTGTTTCTCTATATTCCATACCTAGGTCTTTCCATGTATAAGTTTGTGTATTGCCTTGGAGAGTGTAGTTAAGCGATTTTTTTTGTAACTCATTCCCTTTTTGGTGAATAATTTCTTGAACTTCTTTTTTGCTTTTACCATCAAGTGAAATACCTTCAAATGTAGTGTGTGGTAACACAACTGTATCAAGCTGTTTGTTCAAATTTGATACATATTGATAACCAACAACTCCACCTGCACAAAGTAATAGTCCACCTGCAATGGTAGAACTAATAACTAAATTGCGTAGCTTCATTTATTTCCCTCCCCAAAAAACAAATATGTAAAGTCAAATATATTCTGTTTTTAACGTATGAATGATGAAAATAGTATTACATATGTACTAGTATACTATTATTTCCAGAAAAATCGTAATGTTTTTACAAAATTTGTTACTATTTTGTAACAAAAGTCTATTATCTTATAAGGGAATAAAAGGAAGGTTTGTTACTATTGTATTATAAATTATCAGAAAATTCAAATTTGTTTTACGGTTTTTTTAACAGTACTCCAGCTGAAGTCCCCTTCCTCAAGCATGTGCAGGGCATGGTCCAGGTGGTAGGGAGGGGATGAATGGTGGTCGTGGACAGCACGAAGTTTTTATTTCCTTTTTTGCGACATAGTGTAGGCTAGTGACAGGAAAAAACAAACATATGTTCTTTGTGTGGCTGTAGGGGAAGGGGGTGTCCGAACAGTATAAAGTGAAACTTTAATCAGTGGGGGGTTCTTCATCCCCCACTGATTAAAAGCCCTCACCAATCGGGCTTTTACGGGTAATTTATCTCCCGCCTAACTTCTTTGCCTTTTGCTGAACTTTGAGGTGGGAGGGGGCTTACTGCCCGTTAATGCGGGATACACGACGCCTGTAGAGCGTTGCTGATTGGGTATCCAATCAGCAACGCTCTATGAAACAGGAAGCCCCTTCTTCAAACACCTCGTTAGAATGTTAAAGAGGGGGCATTCACTAAGCGTAGATGAAAAATAAAAGGACCGTTGTTCACGGCCCTTTTATTATAACTTTTTATGTTCAGTTTTATCTGTAACACCGAGATGTTGTTTTAATGCCTTTGATATGTCCTGCACGCTTTTTTCTTCAGGAACATAGTAGTAGGTGCTGTTTATATATTCATCGTCACCTTTTACTTGAAGCTTGTCCATCTTTAAGTTTGAACCCATCGTATTTTTTGTAATTGTCATGATGTCATCAAAGGTTAAGTTTGTTTTTAAATCGTGATCAACTGCATCTAATAAATTCTCAATTTTATTAATAGAATTTATAGATAATGCCTTTTCAGCAATCGCTTCTAAAATGAGTTGTTGGCGTTGTCCACGCATATAATCGCTATCAATGTGACGAGTTCTTGCTAAAGCAAGAGCTTCTTCGCCATTTAAGTGTTGAAGGCCTTTTTTGAGGTGAATCGCATTCGGTTCATCTTTACTATTTTGCTCTGTAAATTCAACAGGGACATTCACATCAATGCCACCAAGAGAATCCACAATTTTTATAAAGGATTTAAAGTTGAATTTAACATAGTAGTCAACAGGAACATTTAAAAAGTTTTCAACTGTATCAATTGTACTATCAACGCCCCCAAAGACGTGAGCATGTGTAATTTTATCTTGTTTTTCGCGTGATTTAATATATACGCGAGTGTCACGTGGTATGCTTACAAGTTTTACCGATTTATCATTTTTATTAATTGTGGCAAGTAATAGCGCATCTGTACGTGTCGCACTGCCGTAAGATTTTTCGCGGATATCGCTTTCGTCCACACCCATAATGAGAACGGAAATATTATCTGTCATTGGTTTAACAGCTTTCTCGCGTTTATCAGATTTATCTCCTCTGCTCAGCTCAGAATATGCATTATTTACAATAGATTTTGCTTTACTGTATATATGGGAGAAATAGCCTCCACCACCAATTGCTACAATAAGTAATGGAATTAGAATAAACCATAGTAGACGTCTTTTTTTAGATCGCCTGGCTGAGGCTCTTATATATTTTTCTGTATCAAATTTCATTATCTAGTTCTCCTTTAGGTAATTCGATTTGTATAATATGCGGACAAGGCACATCTTTTATTTTCCAAAAAGACGATAATCTTTCACTTGAAATGAAAATGAAAGATAGGAAAAGGGTGACTACATCTAAGTGCGGCATATAAAGTGAAACTTCCATCATCCTACTGATGGAAAGCTTTCAACAATCGGAATCTTCCTGCCCGTTAGAGCGGACAAAAAATATTGTACGATAAATAGGAGGCGTTGTACATCAATAAAAAATAGATGTCTCGATTATTTATAAGACATCTAAGGGTATTTTATACAAAAAGGATCAAGAAGAAAAGGATTAAATTTTACCTGCTTATAGCATAATGCTAACAATAACCGCAGATAAAATACTGACGAGTGTAGCCCCGTATAGCAGTTTTAAACCGAAGCGAGCGACGACATTTCCTTGTTCTTCGTTTAATCCTTTTACGGCACCAGAAATAATTCCAATGGAAGAGAAATTTGCAAATGATACAAGAAAGACTGAAATAATACCTACCGTACGCGGAGAGAGCGTACCTGCTAGTTTACCTAAGTCCATCATAGCGACAAACTCATTTGTCACCAGCTTTGTAGCCATAATACTTCCTGCTGCCACGATTTCTTTAGTTGGCACACCGATAAGAAAGGCAACGGGGGAGAAGGCATATCCGAGCAACTGCTGAAATGTAATTCCAAAAATAATATGGAATAAATCATTAATACAGCTGATGAGGGCAACAAATCCAATTAGCATTGCACCAACGACAACAGCAACGCGAAATCCATCTAGAATGTATTCGCCTAACATTTCAAAGAAAGTTTGTTTCTCTTCTTTAATTTCTAAAATATCTTCTTCTTCTTTCACATCGTACGGATTAATGATGAGTACGATAATAAAGCCGCTAAATAAATTCAAGACGAGAGCGGTTACGACATATTTTGGTTCAATCATTGTCATATAAGCACCGACGATTGACATAGATACAGTAGACATCGCAGAAGCACAAAGTGTATAAAGGCGATGCCTTGGAATTTGGCCAAGCTGTTTCTTTACAGTAATAAATACTTCTGATTGTCCTACAATAGCTGATGCAACAGCGTTATAAGACTCCAGTTTTCCAAGCCCGTTTATTTTACTGAGGAAAAAACCAATCCAGCGAATACAGAACGGTAGGATTTTAAAATGCTGTAAAATACCAATTAAAACGGAAATAAATACAATTGGTAGTAGTACATTTAAAAAGAAAGGCATTTCTCCTTTATTAGCGATACCACCAAATACGAAGTTTATGCCGGACGCAGCGTAATCCAATAATTTCGTAAACAAATTAGAAATAGTTGTAACAAGCACGAGACCAATCTGTGTATTTAATAGTAAGTAAGTTAAAATTAACTGTATAATAAGCATAATGAAAATGGGTTTGAACTTAATATGCTTTTTATTGTTACTTGCAATGAAAGCAAGAAAGAAAACAAAGACAAGACCGAGAAAAAAAGTAATAAATTTCATAGTAATCCTCCTCAAGAGATGTTCTGTTACATAGGTTTTTCATTTCAAGGGAGAATATGCACGTTCGGTAAAGAAAGGGATGGATTAGGGAATGAATATAGTTAAAGTGCATCATATTGCAATTATTTGTTCGGACTATCAAAAATCTAAAAATTTTTATACAAATATATTGGGATTTAAAGTGTTAAATGAAGTATATCGGGAAGAAAGGGATTCATATAAATTGGATTTATGTGTAGGAGAGCAGTATCAAATTGAATTATTCTCATTTCCAAATCCTCCAAAACGACCAAGTTTTCCGGAAGCAGCCGGTCTGAGGCATTTAGCTTTTGCAGTTACTAACATACAGAAAGCCGTTCAACATTTACGACAATGCGGAGTAGAGACAGAGCCGATTCGTGTGGATGAAATAACGGGGAAACAATTTGTATTTTTTCAAGATCCAGATGATTTACCATTAGAATTGTACGAGCACTAAAAATTGGCGAAATTTATATAGGTTTGCTTCCTAATAAATGAAGAAAATAAAGACAAAGTAAAACCTCCATTAGTGGGAGTTTTCTTTATCCCGCTATTTGCGGGCAGTTCTCTCAAACATAACATCTTTAAGGGAGCTTACCACTTGTTAGAGCGGCGGAAAAACTTCTTTTCAAAAGGAGGTGTAACTTTAGCTAAGAAAGCTAAAGGTGTTCTTTGGAAATTGCTAAATTAATGATGGTGGCTATTCTAATTGCAATAACTGGTTTTTTTGTGGCAGTTGAATTTGCGATTATAAAAGTACGTAGTAGTCGTATTGATCAACTTGTGGGAGAAAAAAAACGAGGAGCGCTGGCAACGAAGAAAGTGATTTCAAATTTAGATGAATATTTATCAGCTTGTCAGCTTGGAATTACAATTACAGCTCTAGGGTTAGGTTGGTTAGGTGAACCGACTATAAAGCGCTTATTAGAGCCGTTATTTTTAAAGATGGAACTTTCACCTGCAATCGCAAGTACAATTTCTTTTATCATTGCGTTTGCAGTTATTACATTTTTGCATGTTGTTATCGGAGAATTAGCACCGAAAACATTTGCTATTCAAAAAGCCGAGCAAGTAAGTCTGCTATTATCTCAGCCACTCATTTATTTTTATCGCACTATGTATCCGTTTATTTGGGCATTAAATGGAGCGGCTCGCTTCGTGACGGGCATGTTCGGACTACACCCTGCTTCTGAGCATGAAGTTGCACATTCGGAAGAAGAGTTACGACTTATTTTATCGGAGAGTTATGAAAGTGGAAAAATTAATCAGGCTGAGTTTAAATATGTAAATAATATTTTTGAATTTGATAATCGTTTAGCAAAAGAAATTATGGTACCACGTACTGAAATTGTCGGTCTATATGAAGACGAATCATTTGAGACACATATTAAAGTGATTGGACAAGAAAAGTATACAAGATATCCTGTATTTGGTGAGGATAAAGACGAGATCATTGGGATGGTCAATGTAAAGGATTTATTTATTCATTATATGAATGGTGGACAAAGCGAAGAACGTTCCATCACGCTATATAAAAGGTCTGTTATTGAAGTGCTTGAAAATATCCCCATTCATGATTTGTTACTGCAAATGCAAAAAAAGCGAATCCCGCTTGCGGTTTTATATGATGAATATGGGGGAACAGCAGGGATTGTTACACTTGAAGATATTTTAGAGGAAATTGTTGGTGAAATTCGGGATGAGTACGATGAAGATGAATATCCACCAGTTCAACATATAAGTGATACATGTAAAATTGTTGACGGGAAAGTGCTAATAAGTGAAGTGAACGATTTGCTTGGCTTACATTTAGTTGCTGATGATGTGGATACAATCGGGGGTTGGTTGATGACGCAAAAACAGACAGTTACAGAGGGCGATATCATCGATACGAACGGCTGGATTTTCACAGTTCTTGAAAAAGATTCACATCAAATCAAGCGAGTTGAAATAAAAAGAGCTGAACCAGAAGGGAAAGTAATTGCTTTGTGAAGTGTATCATATATAAAGGCATGTGTTTAGCTATAGTTGTATTCATAACCTGTAACGAACGGGAGGAATATTTTTTATCCCGCTATTTGCGGACAGTAAAATTCCGATTGGTGAGGGCTAATAATCAGTGGGTGATAAAGCCCCCACTGATTGAAGTTTCACTTTATTAGACCGCGTTCTTACCGTTCGTTAATTATAATTTACTTTTACAGAAAAACATTGTTGTTTGCGCTTTTAAAATAGGTGTTATATAAATACAAATTAAAAAACCAACATAAAACCCTTCTTTTTAGGTGGGAAAGAGCATCCGGCCATGCATAGAAGCGGTCAGATCCTTTTCCTGCCCAGACATAGTGAAAACAAAGAGAGAAAACGAGTGCAGGTCACCTTTTGTTATCCATAGCCGCGGTTATATGTCGAAAAATCAAAATGGATTTATATATAGTGAAAGGGGATAAGAACACTTTTTTCTTGCTAAAAATAATATTTTCATAGAGAATAGTGTTTTTAGGTCATCAACCAGAATAAAAAGTATAGGTGATGGAATATGATAGCAACAAAAGACATTCGTATTGAAAAAGATTTTTTAGGGGAAAAAGAAGTGCCAGATGCAGCTTATTATGGCGTTCAAACGTTGCGAGCTGTAGAGAACTTCCCAATTACAGGATATCGTCTGCATACGTCATTAATTACAGCTATGGCAATTGTAAAAAAAGCGGCAGCACTTGCAAATATGGAGACAGGTTATTTACATGCAAATATTGGGGAAGAAATTGCAAAGGCTGCTCAGGAAATCATTGAAGGAAAATTCCATGATCAGTTTATTGTGGATCCAATTCAAGGAGGTGCAGGAACTTCCATTAACATGAACACAAATGAAGTCATTGCAAACCGTGCTCTTGAACGGATGGGATATGAAAAAGGAAACTATGCGACAATTAGTCCAAATACGCATGTCAATATGGCACAGTCAACAAACGATGCGTTCCCAACAGGTATTCATATTGCAGTGCTTATGATGTTAGAAGAACTTCTTGTTACAATGGAAGCACTTCATGGTGCATTTACTGATAAAGCAAAAGAGTTTGACCATGTCATTAAAATGGGGCGTACGCACTTACAAGATGCAGTGCCAATTCGGCTGGGGCAAGAGTTTGAGGCATATAGCCGCGTGCTTGGTCGTGATATAAAACGTATTAGGCAGTCTCGCCAACACTTGTATGAAGTGAACATGGGGGCGACAGCTGTTGGAACAGGATTAAATGCAAACCCAACTTATATTAAGAATGTTGTGGAACATTTAGTAGCTATTAGTGGATTCCCACTCGTTGGTGCAGAACATTTAGTAGATGCAACGCAAAATACAGATGCATATACAGAAGTATCTGCCGCGTTAAAAGTATGTATGATGAACATGTCTAAAATTTCAAATGACCTGCGAGTTATGGCATCGGGTCCGCGCGTTGGTTTAGCTGAAATTCAATTACCAGCTCGTCAGCCAGGGTCATCCATTATGCCAGGTAAAGTAAATCCGGTTATGGCAGAAGTGGTTAACCAAGTTGCCTTCCAAGTGATTGGAAATGACCATACAATATGCTTAGCATCAGAAGCTGGACAATTAGAATTAAATGTAATGGAGCCAGTATTAGTGTTTAATTTAATTCAGTCCATTAGCATTATGAACAACGCATTCCGTGTGTTCCGTGAATATTGTATTGAAGGTATTACTGCAAATGAAGAATTGTTAAAACAATATGTTGAGAAAAGCGTTGGAATTATTACGGCGGTGAATCCTCATATTGGATATGAAACAGCTTCTCGTATTGCTCGTGAAGCGATTGAGACAGGGAAATCAGTTCGTGAGCTTTGCTTAGAACATGGTGTGCTAACAGAAGAAGAATTGGATATTATTTTGGATCCGTATGAAATGACACACCCTGAAATTGCGGGAGCCGCGTTGTTAAAGAATAAAAAGTAATGATAAAAAAAGACCGATGAAGCGAATCGGTCTTTTTTCGTATAAAAGTAGGAATCAATTGGAATTAGTGAAGTACTATATCTTAGTGAATGGCTAGAAAGAAAAAGGAAATAAAAAACGATCCCTGTGCAAGGGATCGTTTTCATATTAGATAAAAAATTGAAGTAAGCTAATTACGGCCAAGAACATTAAACTATATTTCATTGTTGTTTTAAATAGAACGGATTCTTTACCAACTAATCCAACTGCTGCACAAGCAACTGCTACGGATTGCGGTGATACCATTTTTGCCATTGTACCGCCGACTACGTTTAGCGCAACGAGAGTAGATGGTACGATATCTAATTGAGCTGCAGTTACTGCTTGAAGCGGTGCGAATAAAGAACCACTTGATACTACTGAACCAGTTATGAATACGCCGATCCAACCTAGGATTGGAGATAAGATTGGGAACGTATCGCCAGTAGATGATAAGGCTAGTCCAAGAGTAGAAGACATACCAGAGTAGTTTGTTACATATGCTAATGCAATTACGCTGCAAATTGTGTAAATTGGAGCTTTTAACTCTTTTAATGTTTCAATAGCTAATTCTTTTATTAAATTTCCTTTTGCACGGTATACAAGAAGAGATACGATAATTGCTAGTACAATTGCAGTAGTTGTAGATGAAAATACATCTAGTTTGAAAATAGCTGCAAATGGTGTATCTGCATTTACAATTGGTGTTGTTTTAATAACTTGGTTGTGTAAACCAGGAACTTGAATATTCCATACTAAGCTTCCTAATGCACCATCTGGAGCGAATAAACCTTTAATAGCTTTTAAATTAAAGATTGTTACAAATGCAGTTAAGAATGCAAATGGTGACCATGCATATAAAATTTGTTTCATTGTATAACTATGTTTTTCTGCTTGTTTTGTTTCAGTTTTAGCTGAAGATTTTGGCTGCCATACACGTAGGAATAATGCTAATGAGATCATGCTGACAACAGCTGCGAAAATATCAGTAAGTTCTGCACCAAGGAAATATGTTACAACGAATTGAGTAATGGCGAAGGAACCACCACTAACAAGAATACCTTGCCAAGTTTCTTTAATTCCTTTTAAACCACCTACCATTGCAACAAGTAAGAATGGTAATACAAAGCTAATGAAAGGTAATAATGTAACTGTTTGACGACCTACAGTTAATGCATCTATTTGAGTTAATTGTGCTGGTACTGTAACTGGAATACCCATTGCACCCATTGCACCACCGGCAATGTTCGCAACTAAACAGATACCTGCTGCTTTTAATGGATCAAAGCCCATACCTACAAGTAATGCTGCTGTAATGGCAACTGGTACACCAAAACCTGCTGCGCCCTCTAAGAAAGCACCGAAGGAATAAGCGATTAATAATACTTGAAGGCGAGGATCGCTTGTAATGCTTGAAATACTGTCACGAATAACATTGAATTGCTCAGTTTTTACAGTTAATTTGTAAAGGAAAATTGCTGCGATAACAATTGTACAAATTGGATAAAATCCAGCAGCTACACCAAACGCAGCTGATGACACTGCCATAGTTGCAGGCATTTTGTAAACAAACACAGAAAGAATAATTGCTAAAATTACGCTATAAAGTCCTGATAAATATCCTTTGATTTTAAATACTGTTAAGCAAAGGATGAAGAATAAGATTGGCAGGGCAGCTACAAGCGCTGATAACCAAATATTGTTTAACGGGTCATAAACATGTGTCCAAGTATTCATAATAATGACAACTCCTATCTATAATATGTGAATTCATTCACATGCAATTGTGAAATTTTTCACAATCATCTTACATTGCTTAGTATATTCTCGTTCAACACTATTGTCAACGTGGAAAAGAATATTTATTCTATAATAATGTTAACTGTAAAAAATCCGCTACATTTTATCCATCAATTGGAAAAATAATAAAAGACGGAATGCTCGTATACTTTTGTAAGTATGAGAGCGTTCCGCCTTTTATTTATCCATATATTCCTTCATATTTTCGTACGTCATAGGTCCTACATGTTTAAACTGAATGATTCCTTTTGTATCAATTATATAGAAGGTTGTGGATAATCGTTCAACTAAGTGCAATACTAATAAGGCATACTATTAACCAATTTTTTATCCCGCTATTCGCGGACAGTAATATTCCCCCTCAAAGTTCGGCAGGAAGAAAAGAAGTTAGGTGGGGGATAAATTGCCTGTAAAGGCCCGGTTGGTAAGGGCTAATGATCAGTGGGGATGAAGAACCCCCAACGATCAAAGTTTCACTTTGTTATGAATTATCTTTATTTACAAAATTTAACTATTTTTATCGTGGCAAAGTAATTTTTATAGGTCAAACGCCTAAAAAATCCAATTCCCAACATAATCAAAAAACAATATTTTACAATATTATTGAGGTAAATAGAGCTGAACAAAAAATATAACAAAAATGCTGAGAAAACAGCGTTTAGAAGCAAAGTATTCCTATCTGTATGTTTTGCTTTTTCACTAAGTCATGTAGTATAATATTCAGAATCAGCAAGGGTTTTTCCTGAATTGTATGTTGATAAAAGGAGGAAAATATTTTTATTATTTTAGGTTGATAAAGTTGTGACGTAACAGGAAATATAAAAACAAATATATAACAATATATAAAGAGAAAATAAAATAGAAAAAATGAGGGGAACTTTATGAATCAAAATCAATTTGATTGTCGTATTTCAGAAGATGATGTACAAATGTTACGAGCGCTAGCTCATCCGATTCGCCTTCGTTTAGTGATGGAGCTTATGCAGCGTGGAACTTGTAACGTAACGCAATTGCAAGAAGTATTAGAAATTCCACAGTCTACTGTTTCACAACATTTGACGAAATTAAAGCAAAACAAAGTTGTTCGTTTTGAAAGACGTGGTTTAGAAGTTTATTATCAAGTACACAATGACAAAGTGAGTGAAGTTGTAAAGACATTATTTTCATAAAATTTGAATATTTAAGAAAAGGCGTATAGAAATATACGCCTTTTTATTATGGAATATATTTCAAAGAGATATGACAAGATAAAAAGGAGTGTAATAAATAGAAGGAGGGATGCTGAATGGAGTTAAAGCGAGTCAAGCAAATTCTATCATCTTCCAGTAGAATTGATGTTACCTATCATGGTGTACCTGTATGGATTGAAAGCTGTGATGAGGCGAGTGGAACAGCCAATGTGTATGATGTAAAAGTTCCACATGAAACGTTACAAGTGGATGTTATGGCATTAGAAGAGCAATAAAAAAGCGGAAGTTAGCTTTCAAAGGCTAACTTCCACTTTTTATTTATCCTACATTAACGGGCAGTAATACCCCTACTGAATAAAGTTTCACTTTACTCCATCATATGTGCAATTTTTTTAGAGAACAGAAGAAGTACAAAGCCTAGTACAATAACGATAATACCAATGCTTGCGAATACTTCTAAATATCCTAGAGATTGCGTGAAAGCAGCTAATGCACCTGCTAGGTAGTTTGCCATACCTGAACCAGCTAACCAAACACCCATTAATAAAGATGCTAATTTGACAGGAGCAATTGCACTTACCATTGATAGACCGATTGGTGATAAGAAGAGCTCACCAATTGTATGGAACATATATGTGATAACGATGAATAATAAATTTGCTTGGGCAGTAATATGAGCTTCATCGCTTCCAGTTTTCAGAACAGCCAATGTTAAAACGAGATAGCCGATTCCTAGTAAGATCATACCAAATGCCATTTTTGTTGGAACTTTTAAATCACCGCGTTTAGTTTTAGATAGTTTTATCCATAACATAGACACAAATGGTGCGAACAGTACGATAAATGCTGGGTTAACAGATTGGAACCAAGATGTTGGAACTTCCCATCCGAAAATTGTACGATCCACAAATGTGTTTGTATATAGTGTTAAAGAGCTACCTGCTTGTTCAAAGCCTGCCCAGAAGAAAACAACGAAACAAGTTAAAATGATAATTGCCCAAGTACGGTTTTTCTCTTGTTTTGTTAAAGTTTTTTTCTCAACAACTGCTGCATTTTTGTCTTTAGATTTTTTACCAATTACTACTGTTCCTGCATCACCAAGGTAACGAGGAGCTAATAAGTTGAAGAAAATTTGTCCAACAATCATACCAATACAAGCAGCTAAGAAGCCATATTTGTAACCCATTACCATAACGCCATCAACGCTTTGTTTAAAGAAATCTTCTGCTAGGAAGCCACAAATAAGTGGTGCAAAGAAAGCCCCTACATTGATACCCATGTAAAAAATTGTGAAGGCACTGTCACGGCGTGAATCATTTTCACCGTAAAGTTCACCTAGAAGTGTAGAAATATTTGGTTTGAAGAATCCATTACCAATAACTAATAGTGTTAATCCTAAAAATAGTCCTGTTTTTGTATTCATTGAAAAGAGAACGAAGTTACCAATGGCCATAATAATACCACCAAGGGTAATGGCATGACGTCTTGTAATGAAATGGTCAGTTAACCAACCACCGATAATCGGTGTGAAATATACTAATGCTGTGAAAATTCCGTATAATTGCACTGCGAATGCCTTATCAAATCCAAGTCCTCCGCTTACAACAGTCGTTGTTAAATAAAGAACTAAAAGCCCACGCATTCCATAGTAACTAAATCTTTCCCACATTTCTGTTAAGAACAACAAATATAATCCAGGTGGATGTTTCTTTGGTGATTGTTGTTCTCCAGCTTTGTCTAATTTTAAAGCTGCATCCATTTTGCTTCCCCCTAATCCTATATAACGGATATTTATGTAATTATTGTAATTCACAAAATATTTAGAAGTCAATAGAATTATATGGAAATAGAAATAAATTTCCTTATATAATCGCTTTAAACTTCGACCGTTGTTTTATTTTCCCCTAAAAAATTGATAATAAGCGTTTTCAAATGCAGTATTTCAATTCCGAAAGAAAATAAAAGAATGATTAATCTGAAAATTAAGAATGAAATAACTTTTCGGAAATAAAGAATATATCCACTAGTTATTTTTATAATATAACATATGGAAAATAAAAATACAAAATGAAATAATGTGAAACTTCCGTGAAAACGGAATAAAAAACAGCTCCAGAAAGGGGAGCTGTTTTAGAAAAGTATGAAAGAAAGTATTATTTTACAAAGCGTTTTTCAATATCATCTAGCAATAAGTTCGCAGCCATTACACCACCAGCTGTATTCCAAATAACATCGTCAACTTTGTATGCTTTGCCGTTTTTCACAGCGTTTAAGTTTTTGAATAGAGGATCGTTCGTATATTCTTTCTCTAATTCAGAACCTTTTTTCTCATTTCCTTTGTCGAATGTGAAGTAGAATAATACATCGCCATCCATTGCAGAAATACGTTCTTTTGATACGTTACGTTCTGCAAAATCGTTTTTATTTTGATCACCAGGACGTTTGAAACCAAGCTCTTTTAAGATGACACCAGAGAATGTATCTCCGTGATAAATACGGACATCACCAGGCATGAAGCGTACCATCGAAATTTCTTGGTTGACTTTATCTCCAAGTTTTCCTTTTAAGTCTTCCATACGTTTTGCGTAATCATCTAAGACCTTTTGACCTTCTTTTTCTTTATTTAATACCTTTGCATAAAATTTAAAGTTATCTTTCCATTCGCCACGTAATGTTTCAGCGTATACAGTAGGAGCAATGGCTTTTAACTGCTCGTACACTTTTTCATGGCGCATTTTATTTCCGATGATTAAATCTGGTTTTAAAGATGCGATTGTTTCCACATTCACTTGACCTTCATTACCTACGACTTTTACATCTTTCATTTTATCTTTAATATGTGGATACCATGGGTTACCAGTCCAAGATTGTACAGCACCAACTGGTTTGACGCCAAGAGTAAGCAAGGCTTCCGTTCCTTCATTTGTTAAAATGACAACGCGTTTTGGATTAGCAGGAACTTCTGTTTTCCCCATTGCATGTTCGACAGTAATCATTTCTTTTTTGTCTTCTTTTTTTGGCTCTGCTTTGTTGTCTGATTTACCGCAGGCTGCTAAAAGAAGGATAAAGGATAGTGCGCATACAAATAATGTAAAAGATTTTTTCTGAAAGAAATTCATGATGTATCCTCCTTGATATTGAGAATAATTTTCAGTAGCAAGCATGATATTAAAGCTTTATAATTAGATTGTCAATGGCTAAAATTGAGAATAATTATTAATTTCAATTGACAACCAGAATTGGGGTACAATACACTAACAACGTATCATTATGCATTGAAGGAGAAACGCTGCATGCTATTAAAAACAAATCAAGCAAAATGGATTGGACTATTTGTTGGAATCATTGCAGTTCTGACTTGTATTTGGGGGAGTATTATTTTCGGGTATACAAATACGAGCTGGAAATTAGCACTGGATGCTTTCTTCCATTTTAATGGTTCTAATGAACATATTATTATTCAAAATGTACGTCTTCCCCGTGCACTTATTGCAGCTAGTGTTGGTGCTAGTTTAGCCATCTCAGGTTGCTTTATGCAAACTTTAACAAAGAATCCGCTTGCTGCTCCAGACTTTATTGGATTAAACTCAGGGGCTGCCTTTTTCATTGTCGTAGCGATTGTTATTTTTTCCGTGACATCTTTATCTGCGTTTACGTGGATTGCTTTTTTAGGGGCAGCGTTAGCCGCAGCACTTGTATTTGCTTCTAGTTCTTTAGGAAAAGAAGGGACAACTCCGCTCAAGTTAACATTAGCAGGGGTAGCGATTAGTGCTCTATTTTCTTCCTTAACACAAGGATTGCTCGTGTTAAATGAAAAAGCATTAGAAGAAGTACTGTTTTGGCTTGCTGGTTCTGTACAAGGTAGAAAGCTAGAGGTATTACAATCTGTATTTCCATACTTATTGTTTGGATGGATTGCTTCTCTTATGATGGCAGGAAAAGTGAATACGCTTATGATGGGAGAAGATGTAGCGAAAGGTCTTGGACAACGAACGGTGATGATGAAGTCCTTTGTGATGGTAATCATTGTTCTATTATCTGGTGGGGCGGTTGCTGTTGCAGGTCCAATTGGATTTGTTGGAATTATTACTCCTCACTTTGCAAGAGCTCTTGTTGGGGTAGATCATCGCTGGAG
This sequence comes from Bacillus sp. DX3.1, assembly GCF_030292155.1. Lineage (NCBI taxonomy): Bacteria > Bacillati > Bacillota > Bacilli > Caryophanales > Bacillaceae > Bacillus > Bacillus sp. DX3.1. Next base: position 730,017 of record NZ_CP128153.1, read on the forward strand.
AGTTCCATATAGCGGTTTACTAGGCGCTATTTTATTACTACTTGCAGATATCGCTGCACGGTATATCATTATGCCGCAAGAAGTTCCAGTAGGGGTAATGACAGCATTTATTGGTGCACCATTCTTTATTTATATTGCACGTAAGAGAGGACTTAGCAAATGAAGAAGTATATTCCGTTTCGTATAGGAAAAGACGGCCTCTCGTTTTTAATGTACAAACGAGCTTGTCTTGTCTTATTCAGTTTGTTAGCCTTGTTGCTCGTTTTATTTTTTGCGAGTGCAGGTATGGGAGATATGAAAGTAGCTCCGTACGATGTATGGCGAGCGTTAATTGGCAGCGGTGATGCGATGTCGAATATGGTTGTGAATCAGTTTCGCATGCCCCGTATTTTAATTGCGATTCTTGTAGGAATTGCTCTTGCTGTAGCCGGCTGTATTTTACAAGGGCTCGTTCGAAATCCACTTGCTTCTCCTGATATTATCGGGATTACAGGTGGTGCAAGTGTAGCGGTTGTACTATTTCTTGCTCTATTTAGTGATAAGAATAATGCATTAACAGTAAGCATTCATTATATGCCACTAGCTGCCTTTGTTGGTGCAACGATTGTTGCATTTTTTGTATATTTATTCGCTTGGAGAAATGATGGATTGTCAGCGATCAGTCTTGTTTTAATTGGTGTGGGATTTTGGGCGCTGACAAAGGCAGCGACAACATTATTTATGCTGTTAGCACCTATTTATCAAGCGAGTCAAGCTAATGTGTGGATTACCGGTACTGTTTACGGATCTTCATGGCAAAATGTTCAGGTGTTAGCACCTTGGGTTCTTATTTTGACAGTGATTGCTTTTGCTGCTGCTAGGCATTTAAATGCGCAAGAGCTTGGAGATGACATCTCTGTTGGACTTGGAATTCGTTTAACAAAATCACGTTTTTTCCTATTGCTACTTAGTACAGCATTAATTGGAGGAGCGGTAGCGTTTGCAGGTGGAATCGGATTTGTTGGTTTAATGGCACCACATATTTCAAGAAGGTTAGTTGGTTCTTTATACGGCGCATTACTTCCAGTTGCGGCTATCGTTGGTGCTATTTTAGTACTTGCGGCAGATTTAATTGGACGCACAGTCTTTGCACCGCTTGAAGTTCCTGCTGGTGTCTTTACATCAGCAATCGGTGCTCCGTATTTTATTTATTTACTTTATAAAAGTCGTAATTCATAAAGAAAAATATACATAGGCAGTTCTGACGTTACTGTCTACTAAAACGGAGTAAAGGAAGATGCGTATGCCAAAAGCATTAGAGACAAAATTATTAACATTGTCATATGGTGAAACAATTATTATTGATGAATTAAATCTTGAAATTCCTAAAGGAAAGATTACGATTTTTATCGGTTCTAACGGGTGTGGGAAATCAACTTTACTACGCTCGCTTGCTCGTTTATTAAAACCAACCTCTGGTGATATTTTGTTAGATGATCAGGCAATTCAAAACATGCAAACGAAGCAAATCGCTCGGCAAATGGCGATCTTGCCGCAAGGACCACAAGCGCCAGAAGGTCTTACGGTGATGCAATTGGTGAAACAAGGACGTTATCCATACCAAACATGGCTGAAACAATGGTCAGAAAAAGACGAAGAAATGGTGCGGAAGGCACTTGAAGCGACCAGAATGACTGAATTTGCTGAACGCGATGTTCATGCACTTTCTGGTGGACAACGTCAGCGTGCTTGGATTGCAATGACTCTTGCGCAAGATACAGATGTTATTTTACTAGACGAACCAACGACATACTTAGATATGACACATCAAATTGAAGTGCTTGACTTACTATTTGAACTAAATGAAACAGAGCAGCGCACAATTGTTATGGTATTGCATGATTTAAACTTAGCGTGCCGCTATGCCGATAACATTGTAGCCATTCAAGATAAACAGATTTATGCACAAGGAAGACCAGAAGAAGTGATTGATTGTAAATTAGTTCGTGATGTATTCCGTATGGATTGTCAAATTACAATGGATCCGTTGTTTGGAACGCCACTATGTATTCCACATGGAAGAGGAAGATGTTTACTTCCACAGGCAGCACAAATATCAAGATAAGGAAGCGATGAATACTTCATCGCTTCCTTATTTTTTACAAAAAAAGAGGAGGAAGAGAGGAATGCGCAGTCTATATAAATCCATTTTGATTTTTCGACATATAGCCGTGGCTATGGATAACAAAAGGTGATTTCTCTCTTTGTTTTTACTATGTCTGGGCAGGAAAAGGATCTGACCGCTTCTATGCATGACCGGATGCTCTTTTCCACCTAAAAAGAATGGTTTTATGTCGGTTTTTTAATTTGAATTTATATAAATGGATCTTGTTTTTCCGTTCCATACTTCTTCTTACTATATAAATCCATTTTGACTTTTCGACATATAGCCGCGGCTATGGATAACAAGAGGTGACCTGTACTCGTTTTCTCTCTTTGTTTTCACTTGGCATGGGGCAGGAAAAGGATCTGACCGCTTCTATGCACGGCCGGATGCTCTCTCCCACCTAAAAAGAATGGTTTTATGTCGGTTTTTTAATTTGAATTTATATAAATGGATCTTGTTTTTCCGTTCCATACTTCTTCTTACTATATAAATCCATTTTGACTTTTCGACATATAGCCGCGGCTATGGATAACAAGAGGTGACCTGCACTCGTTTTCTCTCTTTGTTTTCACTGTGTCTGGGCAGGAAAAGGATTTGACCGCTTCTATGCATGGCCGGATGCTCTCTTCCACCTAAAAAGAATGGTTTTATGTCAGTTTTTTAATTTGAATTTATATACGCGTATATTCTTTCTCATTTTGAAAATGCTGTATTTCCGGTGTGGCTTCTCATAAACTCGTAATCGTAAAACCAACTTGCTGCAGGGAAGTAAAGTATTGCTCAATGGTGAGATGATATTTGATCACTTCTTGGTCAATCCATGGTTCTACACGTTTGCCACTCGCTTGTAAATGCCATTGTCTCATCCCCTAGAAAGATTTTTTTAAATCTATCAAAATTTAGATAATCATGATAGATTTCTTTTGTTCCATCATATATAATTATTTAATGTAAGCGTTTTCTTTAAGCTATTTTTCTATAATAAATGTTAAAAACGTGTTAAGCTAGTAGAGGAATTATTGGCATTATTAAGATAATAATCCGCTTACATGAACGATAGGAGGCTTCACAATGTCTAGTAAAACACTTGCAAACTTTTTAGAAGAAAACTTAGAGGATTTAAAATCAAAGGGACTTTATAATGTGATTGACCCGCTAGAAAGTCCGAATGGACCAATCATTACAATCGGCGGGAAAGAATATATTAATTTATCTTCAAATAACTATCTTGGTTTAGCGACAGACAATCGTTTGCAAGAAGCAGCAATTGGTGCTATTCATAAATATGGCGTTGGAGCAGGTGCAGTTCGTACAATTAACGGTACACTTGATTTGCATATCAAATTAGAAGAAACAATTGCGAAATTTAAACATACAGAAGCAGCAATCGCATATCAATCTGGATTTAATTGTAATATGGCAGCGATTTCAGCTGTTATGGATAAAAATGATGCAATCCTTTCTGATGAATTAAATCACGCGTCTATCATTGATGGTAGTCGTTTATCCAGAGCGAAGATTATCGTTTATAAACATTCCGATATGGAAGATTTACGTAAAAAAGCCATCGAAGCGAAAGAATCCGGTCTTTACAATAAATTAATGGTTATTACAGATGGTGTATTCTCAATGGATGGTGACGTTGCGAAATTACCAGAAATTGTTGAGATTGCGGAAGAGCTAGATTTAATGACATATGTTGATGATGCGCATGGTTCAGGAGTACTTGGAAAAGGTGCAGGTACAGTGAAGCACTTCGGCCTTTCGGATAAAGTAGATTTCCAAATTGGTACACTATCGAAAGCTATTGGTGTTATCGGAGGATATGTGGCAGGTAAGCAAAATTTAATCGATTGGTTAAAAGTTCGTTCACGTCCATTCTTATTCTCAACAGCGTTAACGCCTGCAGACGCGGCAGCATGCATGCAATCTATTGAAATTTTAATGGAGAGTACAGAATTACATGATCGTCTATGGGAAAACGGACGCTATTTGAAACAAGGATTAAAAGAACTGGGCTTTAACATTGGGGAAAGTGAAACACCGATTACTCCTTGCATTATTGGTGATGAAGTAGTAACACAACAATTTAGTAAACGCTTAAATGAAGAGGGCGTTTATGCAAAATCAATTGTATTCCCGACTGTAGCAAAAGGAAAAGGTCGTGTTCGTAACATGCCAACAGCGGCTCATACGAAAGAAATGCTAGATGAAGCAATTCGTACGTATGAAAAAGTGGGTAAAGAAATGGGGATTATTTAATACATTTACATCTTTTGAAAGCTTGCAAATGAGGAGTGGAGAGAAATGAAAAAAATTTTAGTAACCGGCTCTTTAGGTCAAATTGGTTCTGAACTCGTAATGAAACTTCGTGATGTATACGGCGCATCAAACGTTATTGCGACAGATATTCGCGAAACAGATAGTGAAGTTGTAAAGTCTGGTCCATTTGAAACGTTAGATGTAACAGATGGTCAAAAACTACATGATATTGCGAAACGTAATGAAGTCGATACAATCATTCATTTAGCAGCTTTACTTTCCGCAACTGCAGAAAAAAATCCGCTATTTGCTTGGAACTTAAATATGGGCGGACTTGTAAATGCATTAGAAGCAGCACGTGAATTAAAGTGTAAATTTTTCACGCCAAGTTCTATTGGTGCATTTGGTCCAACAACGCCAAAAGATAATACACCACAAGATACGATTCAACGTCCAACTACGATGTATGGGGTAAACAAAGTAGCTGGGGAACTTTTATGTGATTACTATCATCAAAAGTTTGGTGTCGATACGCGTGGCGTACGTTTCCCAGGTTTAATTTCTTACGTTGCTCCTCCTGGAGGCGGCACAACAGATTATGCGGTTGAAATTTATTATGAAGCAATTAAAAAAGGTACTTACACCTCTTACATTGCAGAAGGAACATACATGGATATGATGTATATGCCAGATGCATTGCAAGCAATTATTTCATTGTTGGAAGCAGATCCAAGTAAATTAAAACATCGCAACGCTTTTAACATTACGGCAATGAGCTTTGAGCCAGAACAAATTGCTGCATCCATTCGTAAACATATTCCAACGTTTACAATGGATTACGCTGTTGATCCAGCTCGTCAAACCATTGCTGATAGCTGGCCAAACTCAATCGATGCAACAGCAGCGAAAAACGAGTGGGGCTTTAAAGCAGACTACGATTTAGATAAAATGACAGCTGATATGCTTGCAAAGTTAAAAAAAAAGTTAACAGCTGAGTTAATATTAAATTAAGGAAAAGAGCCGATTCATATGAGTCGGCTTTTAATTATTTTTTAATAAGGAGAAATACATGAAAAGAGTCGATGTTGTCTATGCGTTAATTTATAATAAGGCACAGGATCAAGTATTAATGGTACATAATGTGGAACAAGATGCTTGGTCATTACCAGGTGGTGCGGTGGAAAAAGGAGAAACATTAGAAGCGGCAGCGATAAGAGAGGTAAAAGAAGAGACAGGGTTAACTGTAGAGATACAGGGAATTGCTGCAATAAATGAAAAGTTTTTTACTGAGGTAGGAAATCATGCGTTATTGATTACTTTTCACGCCAGTGTGATAGATGGTCAAACTGGTATACAAGATGCAGATGAGATTTCAGTAGTAGAATGGATAGATATAAAAACGGCAAATGATCGGTTTCCATATTATGATGGGGGAATTGGATCGTTATTAGAGGCATCCATTCCATACAAATTCCAAAAAGAAATTGAATAGCAGAGGAGATTTTATCGGCGATTCGACATGGAATATCGACTCTTCGACAAATAGTGAATAAAAAACCAGGAGCTTATTTAGCTCCTGGTTTTTATTCAATCGTCTTCAGTAATAATTTCTTCAATAACGGTTTAATCTTCAATCGTAAATCCTCAGCGTGATTCGCAACTAAGAAGTGATGGTTATAAATATTTTTCATCAATTGATAAGTTGCTTCTTTTGCTTCGCCTTCTTCAATGAAAATTCCGATGACTTCCATACCGCTTTTACGCGCGAGTTTTACCGCTTCGTGTGTATCTAAAATACCATCTTGTTGATAGTCTAATGCAGATGGTTCACCGTCTGTAAATACGAGCAAGAATTTATGTTTCTCTGGTCGTTTTGCAAGCTTTTCAGAAACGATGCGAATAATGTAACCATCACGGTTATCTTCTTCTTCACGAAGTTGTATAATTTCTGGTCCAACGCTTGGAAGAGTTGAATTTCTGTACGTTACGACTTCATGAATCACATTTGGTTTGTCTTCCGGTGTAGCACTAGAAGCATCTTCCCAAAATCCACTAATTGCATGTGGGATTTTTAATGATTTTAATGCTTCGTGGAATAGAACAACACTCTTTTTCGTTTCTTCCATTTTGTTATACATAGAGCCAGAGCAGTCGACTAATAGTTGAAATGCAACGTCAAGTTCTTGTGATTCTTGCCCTTTTTTATAAAACATACGCGGTTGTTTTTCTGTATAAATACGTAAAAACTTTTTGCGGAGTCTACCGTAATATTTATCACTATTTGCGTTTGTTTTGTTCTCAATCGTTTTTTCAATAATTTTCTTTAATTCTTTTACGTCTTTATTAATGACTGATTTGATGGCTTGATAGTCTTTCTTGTCATCAGGGTTTGGCTTGCGCGCTTCTTTAAATGTATGAGAGGCACCAACGTTATATTTACCGTATATGCCTTCATTTTGACTAGAAGCGTGGGAAGCTCTCGCATCTTCTGCACTGGCCCCATCAAAGTTTGACTGTGTACTTTTTTGGGAAGTACCTTGTACCGAGCCGAGCGCCTGATCGCCATCCTCAGACTCACGAGCCGTGTCACCCATCATATTTGTTTTTGTACCACTTTCTAATTCGAAGCGTAAGAAGTTTTCATTTTCGTTATTTTTGTTTTCACGATGCCATGTAGAGAAGCTTTCATTAATTTTACTTTTATTATCATCGTCATCTACGATTTGGACATCATCATTCGCTAAATCTTCAGGACGGCCATTCTTTTCATCAGCAATAACAGATAAGTAGAGCGGTGCGTGCCCAAAGTAGTTGTTGAGCATATCGTGCTCAAGAAATCCTTCTAAGCGATAACGAATTTTTTCAACAATATACATTGTATCTTCTGTATTGCGAGCTTGGAACGTTTCGTGCAAAATGGCTTCAATTTGTTCAAAATATTCGTTGTTAAACATTTCGTATTTATCGCTTGTGAGTGAAAGATAGCATAGACAAAATAAACGATCTCCATGATAGTTACGAACACGGTTTATTTCATTTTGTGAGCCAAAATAATTACGATACATTTCCTTACGTCTTCTAAAAATGTGTTTCGTGCCAGGACGCAAGTTTTTCACAATTTCCTCAACTCGTAAATCTTCTAGCAGAACAAATAATTGTGTTAAAAACTTTTTAAGAGGCAACTCTTGTAATTCGATTGCATAAGAACGAATTAATTTCATGTCCGAGTAATGTTTATTACCAAGTGCCTTTAAAAACACTTCGCTTTTTAATCCAATTACTGTGTCCGCTTCTTTTCGGTCATCCCAAAAGTGACTGATGACCACTTTTTTTTCAATTTCGTCGTAGTATGCCTTGTAGCCATACTCTAAGTAAGCATCCTCTTCTTTTAGAAGAGCATACATTAAATTTTCCATTTGAAGAAACAGCGACGCATCGATTTTTTTGTCACTAAAAATTTGTCTCATGAATTATCCCTCAAAGAAATAACTTTCTGCTAATTCACGGACAGTCATTTGTTCTGTTTCATCATTTAATTTTGCGATGATACTTCGCTCAATCGCACGCATAACAGGGATATATACGCCTAAGTCACATGCGTCAATAATACCACGAATACTCGCTGCTTCTTCACTTACACGGCCATCACGCGCAAGTGGCATAAGGTCGCTAGCAAATGCAACAAATTTTTCGATCGTTGCAACGTCTTGTAATTTAGATTCAGATAATAATAATTCTTTTAATGTTTCACCTTGAATATAAGGAACTTCAATGATAACAAAGCGGTTTTTTAACGCTTCGTTCAGTTCGCTTGTTCCAACATAACCTTCGTTAATTGCGGCAATAACGCGGTATTCTTCGTCTCCATATACAACCTGTTGTGTAAATGGATTTGTAATCATTTTACGGTAATCTAGTGCCCCGTGTAGAAGAGGTAGTGTTTCTGGTTTCGCCATATTGATTTCATCGATATATAGGAAATGGCCATTTTTCATTGCTTTCATAAGAGGACCATCAACGAATGAAACTTCAGATGCTCCGTCTTTTGTTTTCAAAGTGTTGTATCCTAAAATACCTTCCACATCTAAATCAACAGAACAGTTAATGCTATGCATTGGCTTTTGGAATAGGGAAGAAAGTGTTTCTGCAAGTACTGTCTTACCGCTCCCAGTTGGCCCCTTTAATAGAATGTTTTTGCCAAGCAGAAGTGCTGTAATTGCATCTTCAATAATACTGCTATCTGACGCTTTATACATTTTTGTTCCAATTAAATGTGTATTTTCACCAGATGCTTGTTCATTTTTTTCGTGAATTGTTGCTAGTTGCTGCTTTAAATCAGCATGTATATGAAATTGTTCTAACATGTATTTCCCACCTAACATTATTTTCATAAAGTAAACAATACATCTTATGATAACTTGTTTTAATAGGGGATGCAAAGAAAAGAAGAGAGAGACAGAAGTGGGAAAAGTGCGTCATTATAAAAGAAAAAAGTAATCAAATTTGTTTTGATTACTTTTTAGAAATTTACAGCAAAGGTGAAATGAGTCGCATAAGAGATTCGAGTATTCGCTTTCCGATATTTCGTTTTTTGAATGAATCCCATTTAATTTCTATGGAATCTTTAAAATCTTGCTCAAAATCACGTTTTATATCTAAAACCGTTGTAGATTCATATAGCATTGCAATGAGCTCATAATTAAGTTCAAAGCTACGAATATCCATATTTGCTGTACCAATTGTTGCGATTTTATCATCAACAAGTACAATTTTGGCGTGCATAAATCCATCTTTATAGTGGTAAATGGATGCTCCTGCTTTTAAGAGTGGGGTAAAGTAGGATTGAGATGCTTGGTCACTAATAACACTGTCACTTTTTCCAGGATATAGAATGCGGACATCAATTCCAGCAGTTGCACTTAAACGTAGTAATGTTAATGTTTCTTGATCTGGAATGAAGTATGGAGTTGCAATCCAAATTGACTTTTTTGCAGATCCCATAACCGCTAACAGAGCATTACGAATACTTGTATCATCTGAGCTTGGTCCACTTGCGACGATTTGAACCGCGCCTTCTGCCTGATGAACTCCTTGACCTGGAAAGTAGTCTCTATTAATAAATGGATCCCAAGAATAATTGTTTAAACCGCTAGAGGCGTAGAGCCAATCTTCTAGAAAAATAGCTTGTAATTTATATAATGCTTTTCCTTCTATTTTTAAATGACTATCGCGCCAAATAGGAAACTTTTTAGAACGACCGAGATATTCATCGCCAACGTTGAGCCCACCTGTAAAACCAATGACTCCATCTACAATAACAATCTTACGATGGTTACGGTAATTTACTGTTTCAAGTAGCCACGGTGAAAGAATGGAATCAAATTCGATAATTTCAATTCCGGCTTCCTTCATAGGTCGTAGGAAGCGATTTCGTAGTGTATTGCTTCCAAGTCCATCGAAAAGAAACCGTACAATGACACCGGATTTTGCTTTTTTTATTAATGCATCTCGAATTTTCGTACCGATGTCATCTGAGCGATAAATATAGTATTGAATATGAATGTGATGCTGTGCGCTTTCGATAGCTTGTATGATTTCAGTAAATGTTTCTTCTCCGTTTGTTAATAGCGTTGTTGCTGTTTCATTTGCGACAGGGCCACCGCCAAATTTTTGTACAACCTTGGTTAAATAGGTAGACCGCTCACTTAATGAGGAAGGGAGTGCTACATCTAAACGTTTGTCTTCCAAAATCTCACGGAATACATTTCTCTTTTCCTCTGCACGATGTAAATGTTTTTTTCGTCTCCAGCGGCTTCGGCCAAAAAGTAGGTACAATAGTACACCTATAGCTGGAAGGAGTGCTAATACTAAAAACCATGCTAATGTGCTTTGTGGTGAACGATTTTCAATAAAAATAACGAAGGAAATCCCTATAACAGTGATGGGCCATAGTACACCAACAAAAGTGTATAACGAGATGATGGATTTATTTAAGAGCATGAGAGCAATCGCTGCAATTGTAAAAACAAGTAGTAATTGAACAACACGATTTTTCATATGTATGAACTTCACCTATTCTTTCTTATATGTACCCCTCATCAATAAAATAAAACTTTTCTCAATGAGGCTTTTTCATTTCTACTGAGAATTAGTCTTACGTACTTACTGCCCAGTAAGGAGGGACATAATGTAAGTTATCTTTAATAAAAGCCTTATTATAATATCCTTATTATAAGACATTTTGTTTTTTCTGCACAAATATAGATAAAATACCCATGCCCTCCACATTTGTCCTGCATAAGGTGATAAGAAATAAGCGTTAAGGGAGATGAAGGAGAAATGAACAATATACGTAATCATGGTGGTCATCACCATCATCATGGCGGTCATCACCATCATCATGGTGGTCATCATCATGGACATTATCATGACTATCACCACGGGCATCATCATGGTGGCGGTAGTTGGGGATGGGGAGGAAATACATTTTTTCCAGGGAGTTTTGCAGGAGGTTTGTTAGGAGGACTGACGGCTGGAGCATTAACGAGTGGTGGAGGCTACTATCCAGCGCCTTATCCAGTAGCGTACCCAGAACCATCCCCTGTGACATATCCCGTAACATATCCAACTCAATATCCATATGGTGCTTATTAATAAGTAACGTAAGTGATAACAAAAAGCAGACTGTTTCGGTCTGTTTTTTTAGTGGCTAAAGAACTATATATGATTCGGGAAAAAATAACAAAAGAATTTTATCTGTAATGGTACACAATAGAAAGGAATCATTTTAATATGAAATGGAGTCAGAATCATATATATGCAAAAATATGTGAAGTTGTATAAGGTTTTTTTTGTCTTTACAATACTGTTTGGGAGTTGTTCTCCTGCTAGTAAGAGAACTTCTCAACCGGTAAAAGCGGATCAGAAATCGAATCAATATAAGCTTCAGCAAGTAAAACAAGAGACGCCAAAACCTTTACCTGAGAAAATTGTATTATCACATGTTCCATTTATAAGACAACTTCCGGAATTAAAAAGGGGTTGTGAAGTAACGAGTTTGACAATGTTACTTCAGTCGGCAAATATTCAAGTAGACAAAATGAAGCTAGCAAAGGAAATACACAAAGTTCCGTTTTGGATTGGAAAGAAGCATGGACATCCAAATGAGGGGTTTGTTGGGAATATCTACACGTATTCTTATCCTGGATACGGTGCATATCATAAGCCAATTTACAAATTAGCACAGCGATATTTAGGAGAGCGAGCAATTGATTTGACAGGGAAAGATATAGAGAATATTTATAAGCAAATACGTTCTGGTATACCTGTATTAGTGGTTACGAATTCTACTTTTCGCCCTCTTTCCGATGATCAGTTTCGAACTTGGGAGACAGAGCAGGGCTCAATACGTATTACATACTACGAGCATAGTGTAGTTATTACCGGTTATGATAATGACAAAGTGTATATTCATAATCCTCTCGGAAAGGAACCGCACATAGCTGTTCCGAAAAATGAATTTCAAGCAGCTTGGGAGCAAATGGGTAAGCAAGCGATTAGCTATGAAAAAGGAGCTTAGGTAATTGAGCTCCTTTTTCGTTAAGTCAAACGTTGATTGGCTTTTTATTTATTGTGTATGTAATGGAGACATTTAGTTCTGTATTTATGGGGGGACTTTCTATCGTCTTGTTAGCTCGAAAAGACTATCATGTTCAACAACATAGAAGTAACTAATCTAAAGGTACTATGCCATCTTTATAGAAAAAAGGGGAGTTGCCAGCTAAAAATCCATTGTAAGTGGAATGTAGCTGGCAACTCCCTTTTGTGTTAGCTTGCTCTTTTATTTGGTTGTTCTGGCACGGATGTTGGTGAGTTTTTCATAAGAATTGGATAGAGAATAAGTCCTAGTACAAATAACCCGATACCTAAGAAAAATGTTTTTAAATCAGCTGTTCCTGTTTTGATCACCCAAATGGAATATAGGAACGCTAATATTGTAATGATACCGTCTTTTATTCGAGAACCTGGCATTACATCATATGTTTCCCCTGTAATAACAAGTTTTAGCTGATATAGAGTGGAAACAAGATATGGAATTAAATAAGCTAACGTTGCAACAACAATAGCAAAGTTATATGCTTCTGAAACAGTACCAGATATTGTTGAAAACAAGAAAACTTGCGTCATAATATTTGTAATAAGCAATGATTTTGAAGGACTTCCTTTTTTATTTGTTTTTCCAAATAATTTTGGGAAAAGTCCGTTCTTTGCTGCTTGATAAGGAACTTCTGCACTAACGACAATCCAGCCAACAGTAGAGCCGAATAACGATACAAGTGCAAGCAGAGCCATAATATAAGCACCGTTATTGCCAATTGCAAGGTTTAAAGCATCTACTAACGGTTTTTGTGATTCTTTTAAAGCATCTTGCGGAAGAGCACCCATTGTTAATAATGTGATTGCCATGTAAATTAGGAGTGCAATAATCAATCCGAAAATCGTTGCTTTTTTCACGTCTCGTTGCGATTTTGCTCTGTTAGAAAGCATGACCGCTGATTCAATACCGATAAATGCCCAAAGTGTTGCAATGGCAGCAGCATTTATTTGTCCGCCAAGTGGAATTGACTTTCCGGCTTCATTCATAAAGGTTTGGCCATCACCGAAATTAGATGCATTAAAAATGAATAATGTAATGACAATGAACATTGTAAATCCAATAATCTTTGCGATTGTTGCGAGAAGATTCATGTTACCAGCTCGGTCAATGTTTTGCGAAAGAATATATTGAATGCCCCATAGCATTATGCTACATACAGCAAATGTTAGGCCTTTTCCAAGTTCTAAGGAAAAACCGTTTATTGTAAAGAGAACTTGCTTACTTTGTAAAACTGGGAAAAATGTAGATAAATATCCTGCAAATGAAATAATAACAGAAGCAGTTGCAGCCCAGTTCGCTGCCCAATATCCCCAAGCCATACTATATCCAGCGACTTTACCTGTTTTCGGTGATTTAAACATCGCTTGTGCGTAACTTTGTGGACCAGCTTTTAACTCTGGTTTACGTATGGCAAGATTTCCGAATACAAGTGCAATCATAAATACACCAAGTCCTGTAATAGTCCATGCAAGTGTAGATCCCATCGGGCCTGATACGTTTGCTAAATTTGCCGGAAGCATAAACACGCCGCCACCAACCATATTCCCAACAACAAATGCTGTTAAAATCCATAAACCCCATTTTTTCATTTCCATGATTGTATAACTCCTTTGTAGTAGTTTTGTTTATTCATCATTTTTTTACTCCACATTTGTGGAAGGTTCACTTTATCTAGCGTTTTTTGAAAACAAAAAAGAGCCATGTAGATAAAAAATACCTACATGGCTCTTTGCCTAACGTAGGTACAACGGGAATAACCCTTGTACCTACGCGTAAATTTTTCCGCTAGGTTTCAAGGGTTTACGTATGATGATGATGTTTTTGTGCAAATGTAACTACAGTTGTATAAGTAAGCATAGTTCTTTGCTCCCTTTCTCCTCTGATTTTGAAATTAGTATACTACATGTTTTTTTAAATGAAAAGAAAAATATAAAAAATTTTATAAAAATGCGGATTATTGACTAAATATTTATATATATTTTTCTTGTATTGGAAAATAAGTGAGAGATTGGAATGAATTTCTGACATGCTATAATACAAATAGAAAAAGAAGGTGACAAGGGGTTATTTAAAATGATGAGTAAGTATGAGCAAATTTATAGCGATATAAGCAACTTAATTGATAATCGTAAGTTAAAAGAAGGAAATAAAATTCCGTCTGAAACGGAATTAATGAAGCAGTACGAAGCGAGCAGAGGTACGGTAAGAAAAGCTGTAGATTTATTGCAGGAACGTGGGTTTGTACAGAAAATTCACGGTAAAGGCGTTTTTGTTTTAAAGCGAAAAAATATTGAATTTAACTTTGGAGGTATTGTAAGTTTTCAGGAGGAAAATGAACGTCTTGGCCGCCACTGCATAACAAATGTGGTAGAAATGGAACAAATTCACGCAACAAAAGAGGTTGCGAAGTTATTGAATGTGAAAACGAAAACGACAATTGACCGTATTAAACGTGTTCGAAATATTGATGGAGAAAATGTAATTTTAGATGTGAACTATTTTGTAGTGGAACATATTCCAGGGCTGACAAAAGAAATTGCTGAAAAATCCATTTATAAATACATAGAAAAAGAATTAGGATTACATATTAGTTATGCACAGCGCGTCATTGAAGTACAGCCTTGTACAGAGGATGATCGCAATTATTTAGATTTAAATGGGACAGACTACGTTGTCGTTGTAAAAAACTTTACGCACTTATATGATGGTAGCCAATTTGAATATACGGAATCACGTCACCGCCTTGATATTTTTCATTTTTCTGATGTAGCGCGGAGAAAATAAAGAGATGAAACAATAGATGTTTCATCTCTTTTTGTATATTTTGAGAACAATGAGAAAAACTTTTTATCAACTCGTATATACGAGTATTGACTAACTTATATATACGAGTTAATATGTAATTGTAAACGTTGTCAAAAAAAGAAAAGAGGGACGGGATATGGGGAAAGACTATCGGAAAGCAGCGGAAGAAGTGCTGCAATATATAGGTGGTAAAGAAAATATTGACCAAGCAGCGCATTGCGTAACAAGGCTTCGCATCGCTTTAAAAGATGAAAGTAAAATAGATGGCGAGAAACTACAAGCGGTTTCTTTAGTGAAAGGTGCGTTTCATAACGCTGGGGTATTTCAGATTGTAATTGGTCCAGGAGATGTGGATCGTGTATATGCAGAATTGATAACGCTTGCAGGTATGCAGGAAGCAACAGTAGCGGATGTAAAAGATTCAGGAAATCAAAAATTAAATCCACTGCAAAAGTTTGTAAAAGTATTTTCTGATGTCTTTATGCCAATTTTACCAGCAATTGTAACAGCTGGTTTACTGATGGGGATTAATAATTTATTAGGTGCAAAGGACTTATTTTTTGATGGGAAAAATTTATTAGAAGTATACCCGAACTTAGGCGGATTATGGGATTTAATTAATATGATGGCCAATACGGCATTCGTGTTCTTACCAGCACTTGTTGGTTGGTCGGCAACGAAACGGTTTGGTGGTAGTCCGATACTTGGGATTGTTATGGGACTCATGTTAGTACACCCTGATTTATTAAATGCTTGGAATTACGGAAAGGCAGCGGCAGGACTTGATGGACAAAAGATTGAGTACTTTGACATTTTAGGACTTTTCAAAATTGAAAAAGTAGGATATCAAGGACAAATTTTACCGATTTTAGTAGCGGCGTTTGTATTAAGTAAGGTTGAGATTTTCCTTAAGAAACGCGTACCAAATGCCATTCAATTATTGGTTGTTCCGATTACAACGATTGTTGTAACAGGCGTGTTAGCATTAGGAGTTATTGGACCAGTTACGCGTTATATTGGAGATTTATTAACAACTGGTTTAGTTGGTGTATATGAAACAGTTCCTACTTTAGGAGCAATATTATTTGGAGCATTATACGCACCATTAGTCATTACCGGCATGCATCATATGTTTATTGCAATCGACTTACAGTTAATTTCACAAAATGGTGGTACGTTCATTTGGCCGATGATTGCACTTTCAAATATTGCACAAGGTAGCGCAGCGCTGGCAATGTTCTGGATCTCAAAAAATCAAAATGATAAAAGCATGGCATCAACATCAGCAATCTCGGCGTATTTCGGTATCACGGAGCCCGCGATGTTCGGTGTAAACTTACGAAATAAATTCCCATTTTATGCAGCGATTACAGGATCGGCAATTGCGGCAGTGTTTATTACATTAAATGGTGTGTTAGCACCAGCTATCGGAATTGGTGGGTTACCAGCATTTATTTCTATCATTCCGAAATCGATTCCAATGTTTGCTGTTGGAATGGTAATCGCAGCTTTAGTTCCATTTGTTTTAACATGGTTATTCGCAAAACGAGCAAAAAAGAAATAGAGGAGGTAGTGCAACATGAAAGATTGGCACAAAAGCGTTGTCTATCAAATTTATCCGAAAAGTTTTAATAGCTATTATAATAAAGAAACAGGCGATATAAAAGGCGTTACAGAGAAACTGGATTATTTAAAAGAGTTAGGGGTGGATTACATTTGGTTAACACCCATTTACCACTCACCGCAACATGATAATGGGTATGATGTGAGCGATTATTATGCTATAGATCCGTCTTACGGAACGATGGAAGAGTTTGAAGAACTTCTAGCGGAAGCGAAAAAACGTGAAATTGATATTATGCTTGATATTGTCGTAAACCATAGCTCAACGGAACATAAATGGTTCAAAGAGGCGAGTCAGGATAAAAATAGCCCGTATCGTGACTTCTATATATGGCGTG
Source organism: Bacillus sp. DX3.1 (assembly GCF_030292155.1). Taxonomy (NCBI): domain Bacteria; kingdom Bacillati; phylum Bacillota; class Bacilli; order Caryophanales; family Bacillaceae; genus Bacillus; species Bacillus sp. DX3.1. The sequence continues at coordinate 746,848 of NZ_CP128153.1, forward strand.
ATGAAAAGAATAATTGGCAGTCTAAATTTGGTGGCTCTGCTTGGGAGTATGATAAAAAAACAGGGCAATATTATTTGCATCTATTTGATAAAACACAAGCTGATTTAAATTGGGAAAATGAAAAACTTCGAGAAGAAGTATACGAGATGATGCGCTTTTGGCTTGAAAAAGGGGTTAAAGGATTTCGCCTTGACGTAATTAATTTAATTTCTAAAGATCAACGATTTTTAAATGATGAGGGAACAGCAGCTACAAGTGACGGGCGTAAGTATTATACAGATGGACCGCGTGTTCATGAATATTTACAAGAGATGAATCGAGATGTATTTACGGGAAAAGATGTAATTACAGTTGGAGAAATGTCATCTACAACAATCGATAATTGTATTAAGTATTCGAATCCGGAGCGTAAGGAATTAAGTATGACATTTAGCTTTCATCATTTAAAAGTAGACTACCCAAATGGAGATAAGTGGACGAAAGCAGACTTTGATTTTGGGAAATTAAAAGAAATTATGTCAAATTGGCAAATTGAGATGCAGCAGGGCGGGGGATGGAATGCGTTGTTCTGGTGCAATCACGATCAGCCTCGCATTGTTTCTCGTTTTGGTGAGGATAAACAGTATCGAAATGAATCTGCTAAAATGTTAGCAACATCGCTACATATGTTGCAAGGAACACCTTATATTTATCAAGGTGAAGAAATTGGAATGACGAATCCAGGTTTTGATAATATAGATTTGTATCGTGATGTAGAATCTTTAAATATTTATAAAATGAAGCAAGGAGAAGGAATATCAAACGAAGAAATCATTGGTATCCTACAGCAGAAATCTCGTGATAATTCGCGCACTCCTATGCAGTGGAATAGGGAAGTGAATGCTGGTTTTACAACAAGTACACCTTGGATTTCGGTTGCAAAGAATTACAAAGATATCAATGTAGAAAAGGCGCTGCAAGATAAACAATCTGTTTTCTATCACTATAAAAAGCTAATTGAACTTAGAAAGAAGTATGATGTAATTACAGATGGTAAATATGAAATTGTAGATATGAATCATCCGAATATTTGGGTGTATACTCGTAAGTTAGATAATGAAGTATTACTTGTTGTAAATAATTTTTATGAGGAAACAATAACATATTCCGTACCAGAAGAAGCTAGAGTAAATGGAATGAAGCAAGAAATATTAATATCAAATTATGAGGATTCAGGTGAAGACATTAGAAATCTTGTATTGAGACCGTATGAATCTATCGTGTATCGATATATATAAATACAAATTAAAAACCGACATAAAACCCTTCTTTTCAGGTGGGAGAGAGCATCCGGCCATGCATAGAAACGGTCAGATCCTTTTCCTGCCCAGACACAGTGAAAACAAAGAGAGAAAACGAGTGCAGGTCACCTTTTGTTATTCATAGCCGCAGCTATATGTCGAAAAATCAAAATGGATTTATATAGTAAATAATTGTAATTAGGCTGCCGGAAATTTTGGGCAGCCTTTTCTTTAAAGATATAAATAATATGTGGTGTATTATTTTTACGAATTCAATAGTTCTATATTTGTATTCATTTATACTAGTAACACATACATCTTTTGTTCTATAGAGATTAGGACAAATGGCGTTTATAATTACACCATTTGATTGATAGAAAATGTAAGAAAAAGGATTTATACTAATTTTGTGTCTTGCCTGTTTAGGTGTAGCACACAGCCGGTGATTGGCTAGTGGGGTTTTCCCATTTTGCCAGTGCCGGTTTTTTGTTGGATAATAGAGAAAATATATTCTTTATAAAGAAAGAAGGGAATGTTTTGAAAAAGGTAGACTCTATTTTTATGACAGAACGAGTGGCTAGTTTTTATCTTTATTTTATTTCTTTTCTTGGTTTGATTTCTATAAGTATTTCCTTATTTGAATTTCAAATCCCTTCTCACCCAACAATACTTGTATTGCTATTGATATTTATGGGGATTGCTGAGTATTTTCCTGTACGATTTTGGAGAGGATTTAGCTCTCTTAACTTTCCGATTTTTTACGCTATGAGTTGGCAGTTTGGAACGAATATAACTGTTATCGCTCTTGTATTTGTTACATTAATTATTCATCTTCTTCGTCGTTCACCGATGGAAAGGATACTATTTAATGGTACCCAGCATGCTCTGAGTTTGATCTTGGCAGAATGGTGTTCTAACGAATGTATGTCTTTATTAGTTAGCGGAATGAACATGCCAGTCTTATATGAGAAATTAACGTTCTTGTTATTGTTCAGTATGTTTTTTAGCTTTTTTAACAATCTTTTTTACGATCTTTTAATGGTACTCCTTCCTCAGCCGTATTCGATACGTCAGTGGTACAAAAAAACCGTAACGGTATTTCTTTGTGAAACTTTTTGTTTATTTTACGCTGCTCTTATGCATATCTTAGATAGTCAATATAGTGTGGAGATAAACGAGATTACAGTGCTGTTCTTCTTTTTTCCACTTGCAGCAATCTCAGTCATCAGCTCTTTCTCTGTGCGAATACGGATAGAAAAAGAACGGTTATATGAATTGTTTCTTATTACAACGGAGATAAGTCGTGGGCTATCTGGAGGGAACTTGAAGCATATAAAACAATCGCTTAAAGGTTTTTTTGGAATACAAGCATATGTAATATGGACAAAAGATGATGGAGACTGGAATCTTCTATTAAAGGATGGTAAATTAAAGTCTGATATTTCTAATTATTCAGATATATATGGAGCGTTTGAGGAAATATCCAAAAATGTTGTTTTTAATGATTGGAAAGCTGGTATGGCTCCTGGGGATGAAGTGTTTGACGATGTTATACGCTCGATTGCATATTTTCCTCTTATTGTAAATAACGAATTGGTTGGGATGTTTGTTGCAGGAAAAAGTAGAAATGCAGGTTTTTTTCCGGAAGATGTGCAGTCTTTAGCGACGTTTTCTAACCAATTAGCTAACGTAGTTAAAACAAGGATACTCATTTCTGAACAGGAAAAAAGAATGATTTTAGAAGAAAGAAATCGAATTGCACGCGAAATTCATGATGGTATCGCACAAGCGTTGGCCGGAGTAATATTCCAACTAGAATCCGCCCAGAAAAAATACTGTGATAAACCAATTGAGATGCAGCAAGTAGTGGAGAAAAGTATAAGGAAATTAAGGTCAAGCTTAGGGGAAATTCGCTATTCTATTTATGCTTTAAAGCCGTATCCAACGCAACAATTAGGACTCAAACAAGCGATCGCAAGTAAAATAAAATCTTTAAAACAAGAATACGAACTAGACATTAGATTCAATGAAAGAGGACATTCTCGAACACTCAGTTTTTCTAAAGAAAGAGCCATCTTTGATACCTTCCAAGAGAGTTTGCAGAACATTGTTAAGCATGCAAAAGCGGAAAAAGTTAATGTTCTGTTAAGCTATCAGCGTGAGCACGTACTTTTAAAGGTGAAGGATAACGGAATTGGCTTTTCTCTATTTGAATCTATGGTTAAAACGAAGTGTGAGCCACATTATGGTATATTACATATGAATGAACAAGCTGAACAGCTGGGGGCTACTTTACAGATTGATAGTTCTGTAGGGAAAGGAACAGAAATTACACTGTTAATTCCAGATTCACAGACAAGGGGTGCGTAAAATGATTAAAATATTAGAAGTGGATGATCATGCTTTCTTACGGGACGCAATTCGTAGCATACTAGAGCTTGAATCCGATATAAGAGTAGTTGGAGAAGCGGTCTCTGGGGACGAAGTATTGGAGAAAGTTGAGGAATGCAGACCGGATTGTATTTTGATGGACATCAACCTACCTGGAAAAAATGGAATTGAAGCCACGTCGCTGGTGAAAAAACAGTATCCAACATGCCGAGTTCTCGTTTTGACTATGTATGAGCATGATGAGTATTTAATGGATGCGCTTCAGGCTGGTGCTGATGGTTATTTATTGAAGGATTCATCATCGGAGCAAGTAGTGGCAGCAATTCGAATGTTATATCAAGGCGATTCAGTTATTCATCCGCGCATGACTAAAAAATTAATTACGTATCATCAGCAACAAATGAAATCAGAACCAAAAGAAAATGAGCTGACAGAGCGCGAAAAGGAAATTCTCTTTGAATTGGTCAAGGGTCTTAGTAATAAAGAGATTGCTGCAGCTCTATATATTAGTGACAAGACAGTTAAAATTCACATCAATAAAATTTTCAAAAAACTGAATGTAAAGAGTCGTTCGCAAGCGGTTATTTATGCGGTTCGAAATCAACTGGTTCCGTTTGATTAAAGAAAAAAGTTTAAAAGAACTATCGTGTTTCTTTATTCTATATAAATCCATTTTGATTTTTCGACATATAGCTACGGCTATGGATAACAAAAGGTGACCTGCACTCGTTTTCTCTCTTTGTTTTCACTATGTCTGCGCAGGAAAAGGATCTGACCGCTTCTATGCATGGCCGGATGCTCTCTCCCACTTAAAAAGAAGGGTTTTATGTCGGCTTTTTAATTTGTATGTATATATATTACAAAGAATAAAGAACAAGATAGTTCTTTTGTACTATTTAGGTATAGAATCATTAGAACTAAAAGTACTCCTTTTGTTCAATTTTCAAAAAAATAAAAATGTGAAATAATATGTAAATAGAATCATAGTGTAATATTTTTTGGAATGCATATTGTAAAAACTTGTTGGTAAAAACAATTATAGGGAGGGGCTTCATGTCAAAAAAGGATTAATGTATGGGCAACTATATTGATAGAATTGTCAACGTTAAAAAATCAGAATATTCACAAGATAATTAATGAGGTTTAGAGAAAAATAATTTTGTAATTATAAGGAGATGCCATATGAAGAGAAGGAAATTTGGAAAGGTTCTTATTGGAACGCTGGCTGCAGGTATGTTATTGTCTCAAGGAATTCCGTATAACGTATTAGCAGAAAACGTAAACACATCTACTTTAACTGGAATTGCTGATGCAAATTCTGTATTGAAAGGACTCACAAAGGAACAGCGTAATGCTTTAAAAACATTAGATGCAAAACCGGGCTTTGTTATTTCACCTGGCATCAATACAGCAAGTCATGAGAATGTGAATGTAATTGTAGAGTTCAAGCAAGCTCCTGCTAAAATTGAGGTGCTAAAACAAGCAGCAAAAGGAAAGAAACTAGCTCTTTCTACTGCTGAACAAAAGGTGGAAGCATCTCATAAAGAATTTAAATCCGCACTGGAGCAGCTTCAAAAAAAGAAAGATGAAGGAAAAGATTTTAAATCTGCAAAAATAACAAGAGAATATAAAAACGCTTTTAATGGTGTGGCAATGTCCTTGCCTGGCAATATCATTGAAGATTTAGTTCGCTCTGGTACTGTAAAGCGCGTATGGGAAGATCAGGAGATCAAAATTGACCTGCCAAAAGAATCAGCTAAGGCTGCTATACAGCCAAAAATGGCAGATAGCGTACCGCAAATCGGTGTGGACAAGCTTCATGCAGAAAACATAACAGGTAAAGGAATTAAGGTGGGAGTATTGGATACGGGTATCGATTATAACCACCCTGATTTAAAAGATGCATATAAAGGATATCGTACAAAGCAAGGAGAATTTCCAAACAAAATAGATCCAAACGCTGTAAAAGGATGGGACTTTGTTAATAACGATGCTGATCCGATGGAAACAACATATAAAGACTGGCAAAATTCAGGGGGGGCTCCTGAATTCAATAATGGAAGTGCGTATTATACATCTCACGGCACACATGTAGCAGGAACAATCGCTGCAGGTAAGAAAAATGAGGTAGATTATGCTGTCCAAGGGGTAGCTCCTGATGTAGATTTGTATGCGTATCGTGTACTGGGTCCATATGGAAGCGGCCAAACAAATGGTATTCTTGCTGCAATTGACAAAGCAGTGAAAGACGATATGGATGTTATTAACTTGTCATTAGGCGCTTCCATTAATGATCCTTTATACCCTACTTCTGTGGCAGTGAACAACGCGATGTTAGCCGGTGTTGTAGCAGTTGTAGCGGCAGAAAATACTGGTCCAGAAGAAGGGACTATTGGATCACCTAGTGCGGCGGCACTTCCGATTACAGTTGGAGCAAGCGACGCTGCGATGACAATTCCAACATTTTCGGCTGATACAGGTGATTTACATGTGGATAAGATGATGCTGCTTGGAAAAAGCTTTACTGATAAACTAGAGGATTTAAAAGGGAAATCATTACCTATTGTATATGCGGGACTTGGAAAATCAGGTGATTTTACTGGAAAAGATGTAAAAGGAAAGCTAGCACTCATCCAACGTGGTGAGATTACATTTGATGAAAAAATTAAAAATGCTAAGGAAGCAGGCGCAAAAGCTGTGATTGTGTACAACAATGCAGATGGTGAAATTACAAGTTATCTTGGAGAAAGTACATCATCGATTCCATCTTTCCGCTTAACAAAAGCAGATGGTGAGAAATTACAAGCAAAAGCTGTACAAGGAGATGTATCTTTAACATTCGGGGAACTGAGTAACACAAAAACAGAAGGAGATTACTTAGCTGATTTTAGTTCACGAGGTCCTGCAAATAAAACAGATGATATTAAACCTGATATTGTAGCGCCGGGTGTGTCTGTTTTCTCTACTGTTCCTGAATATATAAATGATCCAAAAGATGGCGACAATTACCCGGTAGCGTATGGGCGTATGTCGGGTACATCCATGGCGAGTCCTCATACCGCGGGGGTAGCAGCATTAATTTTACAAGAACATCCAAACTACAGTCCGTTTGAAGTGAAAGAGGCGCTTATGAACACAGCGGTTGATTTAAAAGAAGAGCGCTCTGTATATGAAGTGGGATCAGGACGAATTGATGCTTATCATGCAGTTCATGCGGATACATCTATCGAGGTTATCGATAAAACGTCAAACATTGTAAATGATGAAGAAGTAGAAATTGAAGAAAAAACGGGCTCTATTGCATTCGGTTATAAAAATAAATTGGCAAATGCACCAATTAAAGATAGCCGAAAAGTTATGATTAAAAACAACAATCAAACAGAGGAAAAAGAGTTCAAATTAGAAGTAGAGTTTTCACCAACGAGTGTAGGTGTGCAGGATGCAGCGAAAAATGGTGTGAAATTGAATGTACAAGATTCTATTAAAGTAGCTCCGGGTACATCTGGAGAAATTCATCCTGAAATTCTCATTCCAGAAAACGCAGAACTCGGCATATATGAGGGATATATCCATATTTCGAATAAAAATAATGAAAACGAAACATACCAAATTCCGTTTGCGGTTCGCTTAATGGAACCAGGAATTAAATCTGTAGATTTATCTAGAGATGCGATGGCAACAGACCGAAGTAACTTCCACCAATATATGCTAGCACCATTTTCACCATTGGCATTTACATTGAACAGCCCAATGGAAACAATCGATGCGGTTGTTAAGGATCGAAAAACAGGAAAAGCATTAGGAATTGCAGGAACATTTGACGCAAGCAGACTCACTCCAAATGTTGAGTATTATATGCTCAGAGGTATGTCCGATTTTGTATTCCCATTTACAGGTGATCCTAACCAACCAATTGGGGATAAGCCTGTCACGTTGCCTGATGGGGATTACGAACTTGAACTCGTTGGATATGATAAAGAAGGAAATTCTTATACAAAAGGTGATAGCCTGATTATTGACAATGTTCAACCTGAAATAAAATTTACTGATGTACAACCTGGTATTCATGAGGTAAATGAATCAATGTTCAAGGAGGAAGATGGTCAACGGGCATTATGGGTTCATGGTAATATTTATGACTCTACGGTAGATGCATTAAAGGCAAAAGGTCTTCCGTATGATCAAAAAGCCAATTCAATTCTCTATTATGAAAACTCTAGTATGCCGTCAGGTTGGTTGAATACAATTCAAGCAAACGGTGATTTTAAATTTGGAATACTTCCAGAGGAAATAAATAAACCGTTAAATTTAAGGTTATTTGGATATGACACTGCGACTGCAGGGAATATAGGGAATGGATTTAAAGATTATACCTTTGTTAAAGAAGGAACAGAATATGCTGCTCCAAGCTATGACAAAGATACAATGAAGTTAGGAGAAAAAATTACTCTAACTTTAAATCTAAATAATGTAAAACAGCTTATGTCAGGTACATTTGAGATTCCTTATATGAAACAGCTGTTTAAATTTACAGACGTCAAACCAAATCCAGCACTTACAGAATATGCAAAACAACATGGACTAAACTTGAAATTAGAAGATCCGGTTATAAATACAGAAGGAACTTGGGAAGATAAGGTAAAAGTTGGCGCATCTTTAGAAGGGACAGAGTTTAAGGGATTAGATGGAGACACACCGTTTTTAGATGTTACATTCGAAATGACGGGTGATGAATATTATAATGAATTATATTCATTTGGAGTAAATAAATTCTCTTATACAAAATCTGGTGTATCAGAAGGCGTTGAGATTCCTACTTTCAAAGATAAATCCTTTGCTATTATTGCGAAACATTCAATGGTTAGAGGAAATATTGGACCAGAAGCATTCTTGAGTGAAGAGGGATATTTAGGTAAGAACGACTACACAAAATTGGGAGCAAAAGCGTACGCGGTTAGCCAGGATGGAAAGAAATATACAGGAACAATCAATGAACACGGTTATTTTGAAATTCATAATGTTCCTGTAAGTGATAAAGAATATGAAATTACTGTGGAGATGCCGGGGCATTTGAATAGTAAATTAACAGCAAAAATAGGTAAAATGCAGAATGGAGAATTAGTGGGACAAAATTTTGGAGCTAATATGGATGATAACCTTGCAGGTGATGTAAACGGCGATAAAATGGTGGATATTCAAGATGCTAGAATCGCAGCTCTATCATATGAAAAAGAAAAAGTGTCTGTAAAAGATGGTGACATTAATCAAGATGGTGTTGTGAACGAAACAGACATTCGTTTTATCGAGAAGAACTTCTTGAAAAAAGGTCCAGATGCCAAAGAGAATCAGAAGCCAAAAGAAAATGTTGGACCAGTGACATTAGAGAAAATCTTGCGCTCGATTGGATTAGAGCCGAACAAATAAGCAAGTATAATTCCTGAAGTGAAATTCAGAGTGGGGGAATGGAGCCCCCCCACTCTGATTAAAGTTTTACTTTATGATGAATATGTACCAGTGACGTTTTGTTGGGGCGTTACTGTTTTTTCTTAAAGTTTATATAAGTAAAGTATCCATTGATGTTATAGAATTAATATGTAATTGATAATCTGAATTTTAGGAATATTAAAGGGGGATTTTTAAAATGGGTTTTAAGAAAAAGCTTGGTATGAGTGCTATGATTGCAGCTCTTGGTTTATCTTTAATTGGGGGAGGAACGTATGCGTACTTCAGTGATAAAGAAGTATCACAAAACACGTTTGCAGCTGGCACTTTAGACTTGAGTGTTGATCCTGAAGTTGTTATCAACGTCGACAACATTAAGCCAGGGGATGAAATGGAGCGTGGTTTTCAACTAGTCAATAAAGGTACTTTAAAGATAGGAGACGTGAAGCTTCTTACTGATTACACTGTAACAGATGCTAAAGGAGATAATGGAAACGCTGATTTCGGTGATCACATTCGCGTTGATTTCTTATGGAACTTGGATAAAAATACAGTGCCTATATGGTCTACTACATTATCTGAATTGAAGAAAGCTACGCAAAACGGAAGTGTTCCTGACCTTGTACAAAAAGGTATTGTAGATCATGAAGGAAATGGACTTGCTCCTGGTGATGATGATACGTTCTATGTGATGTTTACATTCGTAGATAACGGTGAAGATCAAAATGTATTTCAAGGAGACGCATTGAATTTGAACTGGACATTCAACTCAATGCAAACAGAAGGTGAGGACAAGTAAGTTTGAGCATTCTCGTTCTTAAAAAGAACAATATATATAAATACAAATTAAAAAACCGACATAAACCCCTTCTTTTTAGGGGGGAGAGAGCATCCGGCCATGCATAGAAGCGGTCAGGTCCTTTTCCTGCCCAGACATAGTGAAAACAAAGAGAGAAAACGAGTGCAGGTCACCTTTTGTTATCCATAGCCGCGGCTATATGTCGAAAAAATCAAAATGGATTTATATAATGAGAAATTGAAGGGATATATTCTTAATAGAGTTATATTTTTGGCTGTGATTCAAACAATTTCTGGATAACTTTTTTAAATATTGTACAGATTGATTTTGTAAATCAATCTGTTTTTTTTTGGTCAGATTTCATCTATAGATAGGGTCTGAACTTTTTACTTGTATTCATAGCAGTACTTTTCATGTTTATAGCGAATTAAGTAAGGGATATATATATAGGAGGGATTAAATATGGAAATAGCTGTAGAACAAGTGTTTACAAATGAAATTTTAGAAGAGGCAGCAAATTTATTTAACGTTACAGTAGAAGAAACTTCGCTTGGAGATTTTGAAAACTATATTTTTCGCGCAAAAGATGAGAGCGGGATCTTCTATGTATTAAGGTTAACGCACTCCACACATCGCACTGAAGAACAAGTAGAAGCAGAATTAGAATTCTTACGTTATGTTGCGGGGAATGGTGCTAAAGTTGCAGCGCCATATCATTCAAAATCTAAAAAACTTGTAGAAACGATACAAGCGGAAGATGGGACCTATTTTTATGTTTCTCTTTTTGCATATGCAAAAGGAGAACGAGTAACAGGTGAAAAGTCGATTTTTTGGGGGGATCCACTTTTTGAAGCATGGGGAAAAGCGATTGGTCAACTTCATCGCCTTACAATTGATTATCCGAAAACGGAATATCGAGATACGTGGGAAGTAGAAGAAAAAGCAATTATTGATGAGTTAGATGATGAAAAGGTACAAAGTATTGCTTATACATTAATTGAAGAGATAAAGGCTCTTCAAATAGAAAAAACAACGTTCGGTCTAATGCATGGTGATATTCATCAAGGGAATTTCCATTATGATGGTAAAGAGTTAACGATTTTTGATTTTGATGATGCGACCTATAACTACTTTATTCACGATTTGGCAATGGTTATCTATTATTCGGTCCTTTCAACAAAATGGACTGATGAAGAGAAAACACATTTTGCACGTAAACAATTAAAAGTATTACGAAAAGGATATGAACTAGAACATACATTAGAGGAAAGCTGGTATGAATCGCTACCACTATTTTTGCGTCTTCGTGATATAGGTTTGTATGGTACGATTCAGAAAAAGTTCAAAGGGAAAGAAATGCCAAAACAGTTTCAAAAACTAGCGGATACACTTTACAAAAGAATTATTAAGCAAGAAACAATTGTGAATATATAATTCAGGTGATATAAAACAGGGTGTATAAATGTAACATACACTCTGTTTTTTTATACAAAAATATGTTTATTTTATCAAAATAATATTGTCATAGGTTACTTGTTTCTTATATAATTTTTGTATATTCAGAAAATTCTTTATAAATAAGGTAATAGGGAGGGGAAATGCATTGGAAGCTTTCGTAAACTGGTTGAATAATATCGTATGGAGTCCTGCACTTGTTTATTTATGTTTAGGAGTAGGTTTATATTTTTCAATTCGAACGAGATTTTTACAAGTCCGGCATGTAGGTGAAATGGTGAGACTTACATTTCAAGGAGAAAAGTCGGAAGCGGGTGTTTCTTCATTCCAAGCGCTAGCACTTTCATTATCCGGGCGCGTTGGAACAGGGAATATCGCTGGTGTAGCAACGGCAATCGCATTTGGTGGACCAGGAGCTGTGTTCTGGATGTGGGCTGTTGCTTTTTTAGGAGCAGGATCTGCTTATGTAGAATCGACACTTGCTCAAATATACAAAACGAAGCATCAAGGTCAATTCCGAGGTGGACCCGCTTACTACATTGAAAAAGGTTTAGGAGTTAAGTGGTATGCGCTCGTGTTTGTTGCTGCAACAATTCTTGCAACTGGGATGTTACTACCAGGTGTTCAAGCGAATAGTATTGCTGTAAGTTTGGAAACGGCTTTTGGTATTAATACATCTGTATCAGGAGCAGTATTAGTTGGTGCATTAGCACTTATTATTTTTGGTGGGGTTAAGCGTATTGTTAACGTAGCACAGGTCGTTGTACCATTTATGGCAATTGGATATATTCTTGTTGCTTGCGTGATTGTGTTTATGAATATTGAAAAGTTACCAGAAGCATTTATGTTAATTATAAAAAGTGCATTTGCATTAGAAGCTGCTTTTGGAGGAATTATCGGTTTAGCAATTTCTTGGGGAGTAAAACGTGGTATTTATTCGAACGAAGCTGGGCAAGGAACAGGCCCACATGCGGCGGCAGCTGCGGAAGTATCCCATCCAGCAAAACAAGGTCTTGTGCAAGCATTTTCCGTTTACATTGATACATTATTTGTTTGTTCAGCAACGGCGTTTATGATGATTATTACAGGCATGTATAACGTATTTGATGCAAGCGGAAAAAACTTTATTGTAAATAAACTGAATGGTGCACAGCCAGGTCCTGGGTATACACAGGCTGCGGTAGAATCTGTATTCCCTGGATTTGGAAACGGTTTCGTTGCCATTTCTCTTCTGTTCTTTGCGTTTACAACAATTATGGCGTATTACTACATTGCTGAAACAAATATCGCGTATTTAAATCGTGATAAAGATCGCCCATGGATGTCACTTATATTGAAGGTTGTTTTCTTAGGAGTTGTATTCTACGGCTGTGTGAAAACAGCAGCTACCGCTTGGGCTCTTGGTGATATTGGTGTAGGAATTATGGCATGGGTCAATATCATTGCAATCATACTCTTACAAAAACCAGCATTACTTGCACTGAAAGACTATGAAAAGCAGAAGAAAGAAGGAAAAGATCCTGTATTTGATCCGCAAGAGCTTGGAATCAAAAATGCTGATTTCTGGGAGCATGAATACGGAAAAGATAACAAAGAAGAAGTTTCATAAAGTAGAGCACTTGCAGAGCAATAACGGGCAGTAAAGTCCTCACCTTAAGATTCAGAGAAATCAAAGAAAATAGGTGTGGACTATACTGCCCGTAAAAGTCCGGTTCTTTTAACTAACTATCAGTGGAGGATGAAGAAAACTCCACTGATGGAAGTTTCACTTTATGAAAGATTAGACCGGGATAAAATATGGTGAAAATAGAGAAGCAAGGGGGAATTGGATTGATTGCTTTTCGGAATGTAAATAAGTTTTATGGTAACTTTCAAGTTTTAAAAAATATTAATCTGCAAGTTCAAAAGGGTGAAGTAGTTGTAATTGTTGGTCCATCAGGATCAGGAAAAAGTACACTGCTGCGCTGTATCAATCAGTTGGAAACAGTAACAGAAGGAGAACTATTGGTACAAGATGCGGAAGTACATCATCCCAAAACAGATATGAATCAATTACGTCGAAATATTGGAATGGTATTTCAGCACTTTTATTTATATCCACACAAAACAGTACTTCAAAATATTACACTTGCACCGATAAAAGTGCGTAATATTTCGAAAGAAGAAGCTGAGAAAACAGCGATGTTTTATTTAGAGAAAGTAGGTATTCCGGAGAAAGCTAATGTGTATCCACAGCAATTATCCGGAGGTCAGCAGCAGCGGGTGGCGATTGCAAGAGGATTAGCTATGAAACCAGAAATTATGTTGTTTGATGAGCCAACTTCTGCGCTAGACCCAGAAATGATTGGTGAAGTACTAGATGTCATGAAAACTTTAGCAAAAGAAGGCATGACGATGGTTGTTGTGACCCATGAAATGGGCTTTGCACGTGAAGTGGCAGACCGCATTATATTTATGGATGAAGGACAAATCATTGAAGATACAAAACCAGCAGATTTCTTTGCAAATCCACAGCAAGAAAGAGCAAGATTGTTTTTAAGCCGAGTGTTAAATCATTAAAGGAGGGGTTTCATGATGAAAGGGAAAAAGCTGTTCATTTCCATTATATTTGCATGTTTATTTACTCTTATAGTTGCTGGCTGTGGAAGTAAGAAAGAAGTGGCAAAAGAAACTTCTGGTGGAAATGTAGTTGATCAAATTAAAAAACGTGGCAAGTTAGTTGTTGGGGTTAAGCATGATACAAACTTATTTGGTTTGAAAAATCCATCGACTGGGAAAGTAGAAGGGTTCGATATTGATGTAGCAAAGGCGCTTGCGAAAAAAATTCTTGGGGATGAAAACAAATTAGAATTAAAAGAAGTTACTTCTAAAACGCGTATTCAGATGTTGAAAAACGGCGATATTGACGCAATTATCGCAACGATGACGATTACAGAAGAACGTAAAAAAGAAGTTGATTTTTCAGATGTGTATTTTAAAGCGGGTCAGTCTTTACTTGTGAAAAAGGGCAGTAAAATTAAGAGCATTGATGATGTGAAAAAAGGTGTGAAAGTATTGGCTGTAAAAGGCTCTACTTCTACAAATAACATTCGTCAAAAGTCACCGGAAGCAACGGTACTAGAATTTGAAAACTATAGTGAAGCATTTACAGCATTAAAGGCAGGACAAGGTGATGTGCTTACAACAGATAATGCGATTTTATATGGAATGGCAAAACAAGATGCGAACTACCAAGTTGTTGGGAAAATCTTTACAGATGAACCATATGGAATTGCTGTTCAAAAAGGAGCAACTGATTTAACAAAAGCGGTGAATGATTTATTAAAAGAAATGAAAGCAAACGGAGAATACGACAAGTTATATGAAAAATGGATTGGTGAAAAGCCAGAGAAGTGATATATAGGATCGAGTAAGAGGATGAGAAATACTCATCCTCTTCTTGTAAAGAAAGAGGGGGAAGCGCTTGCTTGACTTTTCTATTCTCTCAAACAATCTAGATTTATATTTAGAAGGATTTAAATATACAGTGATGTCCAGTGTTGTTGCATTAATTGGTAGTTTCATTCTTGGCATCATAATGGCAGTGATGCGAATTGCGCCCATTCGGATTCTGAATTGGCTAGGTACAGCCTATGTAGAGTTTATTCGGAATATCCCGCTAGTTTTAATAGCCTTTGCTTTTTATTTTGCTTTTCCAGTACTGGGCGTGACATTAAATGGCTTCGTTGCTGGTACTGCTGCACTTACTATATATACTGCAGCTTTTATTGCAGAGGCAATTCGCGCAGGAATTTTATCAGTTCCGAAAGGACAAATGGAAGCAGCGCGTTCTTCCGGTTTAACGTATGTGCAAGCGATGTATTATATTGTTTTACCACAAGCGATAAAAATAGTGATTCCACCGCTTGGGAACCAATTTCTTAATTTAGTGAAAAACTCCTCTATACTAGGGATTATCGCTGGAACGGATTTAATGTACCAAGGTGATTTAATCTCTACAAGAACATTTGTTACATTTGATGTATATATATTTGTCGGTATGTTTTATTTACTTTTAACTGTTCCGCTTAGCATGGGTGTTCGTTATTTAGAGAAACGCTTGGCGAAGGGAGCGGTGTAAATGGATTTTCAGGGTGCCTATACAGGAGATCATTTTTTATTTTTACTAAAAGGACTACTCGTTACGTTAGAAATCGCTGTTGTAGCCATTTTACTTAGTTTTATCATTGGTAGTGTAATCGGTACGTTACGATATACGAAAATACCGATTGTATCACCCATACTTGCCTTTATTGTTGAAATCATTCGTAATTTACCGCTTCTTTTGATTATTTTCTTTACGTACTTTGCATTGCCAGAAGCCGGATTGAAATTAGAGATTACAACAGCGGCTATTGTAGCTTTAACAATATTTGAAGCGGCGATGATCTCAGAAATTGTTCGCAGCGGTTTATTATCGATTGAGAAGGGGCAAATTGAAGCAGCACGTGCTTCCGGTCTATCCTATGTACAAACGCTGCGGTACATTATTTTACCGCAAGCTTTAAGACGAATGGTACCGCCTCTTGTGAGTCAATTTATCTCTTTGTTAAAAGATACATCATTAGCTGTCGTTATTTCATTGCCAGAACTTATGCACAATGCTCAAATTATAAATGGACAAAATGTTAACTATATGATTCCGACATTTATACTTGTTGCTTGTATGTATTTTGTAGTCAACTACAGCTTATCGCTTGTTTCCAGAAGGTTAGAAAGCCGTTAACTCTTACATGTAATGATATGTAAGAGTTTTTTTGTTATGTACGAATAAAAGAAGGAAAGAAATCCAATTTTTGTTGAATTTTATTTATCCCGCTATTCGCGGGCAGTAATACCCCCACCTCAAAATTTTACTTTATTTTATCAGAAAAGTTTTAATTTTATATAGAAATTGTAACCGCTTTCGTGTATATTTTTATTATCAGAAAATTTTAAAAAAACAGAGGGTACTTTAGGGGAGGATTACGATGCAGCAAACAACAAATGAGCAGTTACATCGTACGATGAAGAGTAGACACTTATTTATGATAGCGCTTGGAGGCGTTATCGGAACAGGGTTTTTCCTTGGATCGGGATATACAATTAACCAGGCAGGACCAGGAGGAGCAATTCTTTCTTATTTAGTAGGCGGATTTATTATGTATTTAACGATGCTTTGCCTTGGTGAACTAACGGTTGCGATGCCAGTTTCTGGTTCGTTCCAAAAATATGCGACGAAGTTTATCGGACCCGGAACAGGGTTTATGATCGGCTGGTTATACTGGCTTGGATGGGCAGTGACAGTTGGTTTAGAGTTAACATCAATTGGTTTAATGATGAAAAGATGGTTTCCATCTGTAGATGTATGGGTATGGTGTCTTGTATTCGGTCTTATTTTATATATGTCTAATGCGATCTCAGCAAAAAGCTATGCTGAGTTAGAATTTTGGTTCTCGAGTATTAAAGTTGTGACGATTATCGCATTTGTTCTTCTTGGAGGCAGTGCATTGTTTGGATTTTTACCGTATGACGGCAAAGAAGCAGCACCGCTATTCTCTAACTTTGTAAGTGATGGAGGATTGTTCCCGAATGGACTAGCAGCTGTGCTTCTGACAATGATTACGGTCAACTTTTCATTCCAAGGCACAGAATTAATCGGGATTGCCGCAGGAGAGAGTAAAGAACCGGAAAAAACAATTCCACGTGCGATTCGCAATACAGTATGGCGTATTATGTTGTTCTTTATTTTAACGATGACGATTTTAGTAGGATTAATCTCATGGAAAGATGCAGGAGTTATTGAAAGTCCATTCGTCGTTGTTTTTGATAAAATTGGTATTCCATATGCAGCGGATATTATGAACTTCGTTATTATTACTGCTTTATTATCTGTAGCGAACTCAGGATTATATGCAGCAACTCGTATATTATGGTCACTTGCAAATGAAGGAATGGCACCAACTGCTTTCAAAAAGGTAAATAAACGCGGTATTCCTATTACAGCATTAGTAGTAACGATTGCCGTTGCCGGATTATCACTACTAACAAGTATTTTCGCGGCAAGTACAGTCTATATGTACTTATTATCAATTGCAGGTTTATCAGCTGTAGCAAGTTGGATTATTATTGCACTTTCCCAAATCAGATTTAGACAGCAGTATGTGAAACAAGGCGGGAAAATAGAAGATTTAAAATATAAAACACCGTTATACCCAATTGTTCCGATTTTAGCGCTTATTACAAATAGCGTTGTTGTCATTAGTTTAGCGTTTATTCCAGAACAACGTATGGGATTATATTGCGGCATTCCATTTATCATTTTCTGCTATGTGTATTATTATATAAATGAGAAGCGGAAGAAAGTGACGAAAGTGGAGACGGGGCAAGCTTATGAAATTAACAATCAAACATGATGATATTAGGGCGGAGCTTTCGCATGGACACTTGCAGATTGGAAAAGAAAACGGATATACACCGTTAGAACTACTTATTGCCTCCATTGCGGGTTGCAGTGCGATTGTGTTTCGGACGATTTTAGAAAAAAAGCGTATTACGTATGATGAATTTACGATTGAAACTGAGATTGGAAGAAGTGAAGTTTTGCCAAGACCAGTGACGAGCGTCCATTTGCACTATAAAATAAAAGCAGATGGCATAACGCAGGAGAAGTTAGAAAAAGCATTAGAGCTTGCTGTGAAGAACTGTACGATTGCACAATCCGTAAAGGATAGCATAAAGATTACAGAGACAATTGAATTACTAGGATGATAAAAAGCTTGCGTTGTTTTTACACGCAAGCTTTTTTCGGCATGAGGATGGTAAAACAAGAACCTGCATTTAATGTGCTTTTGACCGTAATTTCGGATGGGGCTTTAATAAGCCGGGGATAAAGAACCCCCACTGATAGAAGTTTCACTTTATTGAGTATGTGATTGGGAAAGTTTTTCATAGAAAAAAATCTGACATTTGTTATATAATAGCACTCGTGTAGTCGGTTCGATTTTCTTACGGAGAAAATCAAAAATGATAGAAATAGAGGAGTGTTTTTTTGTTACAAACAGTAAAAACTGAATGGTTTTCCAATGTGAAAGGCGATGTTTTATCAGGGGTCGTTGTTGCATTAGCATTGATTCCTGAAGCGATTGCCTTTTCGGTTATTGCAGGTGTAGATCCAATGGTGGGATTATATGCGGCCTTTTGTATTGCGGTTACAATTGCGTTTGTTGGCGGAAGACCGGGAATGATTTCAGCTGCGACAGGTGCGATGGCTTTATTAATGGTAACTCTTGTGAAAGATCATGGTGTACAGTATTTATTTGCTGCTACTATTTTAACGGGTGTTGTACAAATTATTTTTGGAGTGCTGAAACTAAGTTCGCTTATGAAATTTATTCCTCGCTCTGTGATGAGTGGCTTTGTGAATGCACTAGGAATTTTAATTTTCACAGCGCAATTACCCCACTTTCAAGGTGCACATTGGCAAATGTACATGTTAGTCGCACTAGGTCTTACGATTATTTACTTATTCCCACGTATTACAACGGCAGTGCCTTCCACGCTTGTTGCAATTATTGTTGTAACAGGCATTGTACTTGTAAGTGGGTTAGAATTACGTACGGTTGGCGATATGGGGAACTTACCAAAAGAGTTACCGTTTTTTAGTATCCCAGATGTACCATTTACGCTAGAGACATTACGAATTATTTTGCCGTATTCTGTTATGTTGGCTGTAATTGGTTTACTAGAATCATTGTTAACAGCTTCTCTTTTAGATGATATGACAGATACACCAAGTAGTAAGCATAAAGAAGCACGCGGGCAAGGGATTGCTAATATTGTTGCTGGTTTCTTTGGTGGTATGGCAGGATGTGCAATGATTGGACAATCTGTTATTAATATAAAATCAGGTGGACGTGGCCGATTATCGACATTCGTTGCTGGTGGATTTTTAATCATCCTATTGTTCGTTCTTGGTGACTTTGTTGTTCATATTCCGATGGTAGCGTTAGTTGCTGTTATGATTATGGTGTCAATTGGGACATTTGATTGGCAATCTGTATTGTCTCTTCATAAAGTTCCAAAAGGGGATGCATTTGTAATGCTTGTAACAGTTGCGATTGTGTTGGTAACACATAATCTGGGTCTTGGTGTCATTATTGGTACGATGATTAGTGCGATATTATTCGCAGCAAAAATTGCAAAGCTTCACGTGAAACATTCTCATGTTGGTGAGAAGAAAGTGTATGCTGTTTATGGGCAACTATTCTTTGCATCTGCTACAGAGTTTGTAAATATATTTCATTTTAAAGAAAGTGTCAAAGAAATAGAGATAGATTTTACACATGCACATGTATGGGATGACTCTGCTGTGGCAGCGATTGATAAAGTGGTTATGAAGTATGAACAAAATGGTGTGAAAGTACATGTAGTCGGGCTAAATGAGCGTAGTGCACAGCTTGTTAAGAAACTAGCTTCTTATAATTAAGAAAGAAGAGGTTATCCAAGCTGCTAGTCATTCATGTAATATCCCTTTCGGATGACCGAAAGGGATATTTTTGTATTATAATATGAGTATGACTACGAAAGGGGTTTCAACATATGTACAAGCAGATGATACTGGCATGTGATGGTTCAGAACATGCGTTGCGTGCGGCAAAGCATGCAGTACACATTGCCAAATTTAGTAAGGAAGCAAAAGTTGAAGTTGTATATGTAGTAGATGGCAGAACGGCAAAATCAGATATTATACAGGGTCAAACGGATATAGAAACGATTTCTGCTAGTAGAAAAGATAGATTAAAAGAAATAGAAGTTTTATTACAGCGAGAAGAAGTTTTTTATAAGACTACGATTTTACATGGTGATCCAGGTGACACACTGGTCCAATATGTAAATACAGGAGATATTGACCTTGTGGTTCTTGGTAGTAGAGGATTAAACACATTGCAAGAAATGGTGCTAGGCAGTGTAAGTCATAAAGTAGCGAAACGTGTAAAATGTCCGGTGATGATTGTGAAGTAACAGACAGCAGAAATGTTGTCTATTTTTTTTAGGATAAAATCTTACAATATTGTAAGACTGTTGTTAGGTAATTCGATGTTATGGAAAGTTTTCTATTGATACAATAAAGACATCAAGTTAATCCATACAGGGGGACAAAAAAATGAAAGAATATCAAAATTTATCATATAGTCAAGTTGTTAGTCTTTTTTGTTTAGGTGGTTTTGTAGGCTCTGTTTTATTAGCCGTTACTATGAAAGTGTTTCAGCAGCTATTTCTGTAATATAGATTTTATAAGTGGAAAGGGAATGATTCTTATATACTGCCCAAAAATAGTAACAGGTATAATTGAAAAATAGCCTCCTGCATCGAGATATATGCAAGAGGCTATTTTTGTTCTTCTCATTTTATTTTGCTGTTTCAGTTTTGTTATTTGCAGTTCCCGTATTCCAAGTAAGAGCAAGGAATACAATTGTAAGCACACAAGATGCAAGTAATAGAATGAAACCGCCGTCCCATCCGAAAGCATCTACGATAAAGCCCATTGCAGCATTCGAAAACGCTACACCCCAAGGTAAACGTTTTCGCGAAAAAAGTTGTTGACACTATTAATTAGATGAATTAATATTTAAACACGTTAAATATTTTATTGCTTAAATAAGAGGTGGAAAGATGCAAAATGATATGACTCATATTGATAAAATTCAGGCGCTTGCATTTTCTATAGGAAAGAAAATGCAAACGGAATTATTAGAGCAATTACAATTATCAGGACTCACACCGCCGCAATTTTATATTTTAAAAATTTTAGATCATTACGGTGCATCGAGAGCGACAGAATTAGCGAAGAAAATGTATGTGAAGCCAAGTGCTATTACAGTGATGATAGATCGTTTAATCAATCAAGAATTAGTTTTACGCTATCATGACAAAAAGGATCGACGAGTTGTCGTAATCGAGTTAACCACGAAGGGGAAAGATGTATTAGAAGAGGCAATGACTGCTCGCAATCAACATATTGCAAAGTACTTCTCGCAATTAGAAATACAAGAAAGAGAAGATTTACTTCGTTTATTTGAAAAGCTAGAAGCAATTATTTGTCAAGCAACTGAGAAGAAAGAAACAAAGTAAAGAGAAGTGAGGAGACTATATGGAACAACAAGCAAATCAAAATAGAAAACTGTTGTTAATTGGTTTAGTTATTGCCATGCTATTTGCTGCATTAGACGGAACAATTGTTGGTACAGCAATGCCACGCATCGTCGGTGAGCTAGGTGGATTAAGCTTAATGACATGGTTAACAACAGCTTATATGTTAACATCAACGACGGTTGTACCAATCGCTGGTAAGTTGGCTGACTTATTAGGACGTCGTAACGTATATATGACAGGATTAATCATCTTTATGGTTGGTTCCGCACTTTGCGGAATGGCCAATGGTATGACTGAATTAATTATTTTCCGTGGTATTCAAGGTCTTGGCGGCGGTATTATGATGCCAATGGCAATGATTATTATCGGGGATATGTTTACAGGGAAAGAACGTGCAAAATGGCAGGGGATTTTCGGGGCACTGTACGGTCTTGCTTCTGTAATCGGGCCGCAAGTAGGCGGCTGGATTGTTGACTCTCTAAACTGGAGATGGGTATTCTACATTAACTTACCAGTTGGTATTTTAGCGACAATCTTTATTGCTATGGGCTTAAAAGGACATACAAAAACTGGTCCAATTCAAATCGACATCGCTGGTATTTTTACAATGATTCTCGGTGTTGTAAGTTTATTACTTGCATTAACATTTGGTGGGAAAGATTATGCTTGGGATTCTTGGCAAATCATTGGCTTATTTACACTTGCAATTGTAGGTATCGTAAGCTTTGTGATCGTAGAAACGAAAGCGAAAGAACCTATTTTACCAATGCACTTCTTTAAAAATCGTACGTTTACACTATTAAATGCGATTGGTTTCTTTATGAGTATCGGAATGTTCGGAGCAATCATGTTTGTACCATTCTTTATGCAAGGAATTGTCGGCGTAAGTGCTGCTGAATCGGGCACAATTATGACACCAATGATGATTACAATGATTGTAATGAGTATTATCGGTGGCCAGCTTGTGTTAAAAGTAGGGGTAAAACCACAAATTATTACAGGTATGCTCATTATGGCTGGTGGCTTTTGGCTCTTAACAACAATGGATATGCATACAACTAAACTTGTCGCAACATCTTATATGATGCTGATTGGTTTAGGTATGGGGCTTGTCATGCCGATATTAACATTAGCATTGCAAGAAAGCTTCCCGAAAAAAGATCTTGGCGTTGTAACATCATCTAGTCAATTCTTCCGTCAAATTGGAGGAACATTTGGGATTACGATTTTAGGTTCGATTATGAATAACACATCAGGTACCACTTTAACGAATAAATTAGTACCTGTACTGGATACGTTCCCAGCAGAGGCGGGACAAATGGTAACGGAATTTAAAGATATGATTCATACAGATCCACAAGGGTTATATTCTATGCTATTTAGTCCAGAAGCATTAAAACAAATGCCCGAAGCGATCTCAAATATCATCGTACCAATTTTAAAAACATCGTTAGTAGATTCACTTCATACCGTATTTATGACAGGATTGATATTTATCGTAGTTGGTGCGGTATTTACAATTTTCTTACAAAAAATTAAGCTTTCTGATCGTAAAAAAGAAGAAGAACAACCAGCTAAAGAAGAAAAAGATACGAATGTGTCTTATTCATAAAGAGAAAAGGCATCGCTTTTGAGCGATGCTTTTTCTTGTAAATTATAACATGATTCCTTTTTTAGACAGAAATGATTGACGTATTTTCGCAAATGCGTTATATTATTTTGTGTAAACGGTTACATGAAATGGAGAGGGAAGAGAATGAGTACGATTAAAGACGTTGCGAAGTTAGCGGGAGTATCTGTTGCGACCGTTTCCAGAGTGTTAAATAAGAATGGATACGTTCACGAGGATACGTTGAAAAAAGTGGAACGCGCAATTGAAATGTTAGATTATAAACCGAGCACAGTAGCACGTTCGCTATACAATAAAAAATCCCGTCTAATCGGTTTGGTCGTTCCAAATATCGTGAATCCATTCTTTCCAGAAGTTGCACGTGCCGTAGAAGACGTAGCACATAAGCAAGGTTACACGGTTGTATTATGCAATTCGGATGAAAGTTTAGAAAAAGAAAAACAATATATTGATGTGCTCAGACAAAATAATGTAGATGGATTTATTGTGGCAACGAATCCACAAAACAGTAGTAATTATATGAACTTAGCTGTGCCGATTGTAGCAATTGACCGCATGTTTAATGAACGTATTCCGACAGTGTATGCAGACAACTATGCAGGAAGCCAAGAAGCTACAAGGCTATTGTTAGAAAAAGGATGCACACATATTGCACATATTCGTGGACCACGTGATGTCAGTACAGCAAATGAACGTTTTGAAGGGTTTATTGATATCATTACGCAACACAACCTTTCGTATATGATTGCTGAAAGTACATTTGATCCCGTTGACAGTGAACGCGTCACAAAGGAATTGTTAGAAGAGTATCCGCATATTGATGGTATTGTAGCCGGAAATGATCTCATTGCAATAGGCGCAGTGAAAGCGGCGTTGCAAAAAGGGATTTCAATTCCGAATGATTTACAGATTATCGGATTTGATGGTGTTTCTTTAACTGAAATGATGTATCCATCTATTACAACAGTTGCACAACCTATTTATGAAATGGGGAAAATTGCTACAGAGTTACTAATGCAACAGATGGAAGGTAGCTCATTACAAACAGAACATTATCGTTTGCCGATTAAAATTATAGAACGAAATACAACGAAGTAAGGAGATAAGATATATGCCAAATATTGCAGTAGTAGGCAGTATTTCAATGGACTTAGTCGCGGTTTCGAAAAAGCGACCAAAAGCAGGAGAAACGGTTATTGGAGAAGCCTTTCACACGGTGCCTGGTGGAAAAGGGGCGAATCAAGCCGTTGCAGCAGCTAGATTAGGTGCAAATGTGGCAATGGTTGGAGCTATAGGTGATGATGCTTACGGGAAGATTGTTAGCGATAATTTAGAGAATGAGCATATTTTTATCGATTTTGTGGAACCGGTTACAGGTGAAACGACAGGAATTGCTCATATCGTGTTAGCAGAAGAAGATAACAGTATTGTCGTTGTGCAAGGTGCAAACCGTCTTGTAAATGAACAGGTTGTGGATCGGGCAAAAGACCTTCTTGTAAAAGCGGATATGGTTGTACTTCAACTCGAGATTCCGTTAGAAACAGTAAAATATGTCCTGCACATTTGTGAAGAGCATAAAATTCCGGTGATGTTAAATCCTGCTCCGGCACAAGTATTGCCAGAGGATGTTTTAGAAAAAGCAACGTACATTACACCAAACGAACATGAATGCCGTATTGTACTAGATGATTTTATTTCACCAATTGAAGAGTTGCTTGCAAAATATCCAAACAAATTATTGATGACAGAAGGCGGAAGCGGGGTTCGCTTTCACAATGGTACAGAGATTGTTCACGTACCAAGTATTTCTGTTGAAGTAGTGGATACGACAGGAGCTGGTGATACATTTAACGGTGCGTTAGCAGTTGCGCTTTCAGAAGGAGAAACACTACAAAAAGCAATTCGCTTTGCTAATATTGCTGGTGGTCTTTCCGTAACAAAGCTTGGTGCACAAGGCGGCATGCCAACGAGAGAGAGAGTGAGAGAAGTGCAGGTGATTGTCGGATGAAAAGGCATGGTGTATTAAATAGCGAAATTGCAGCGGTACTTGCATCGCTTGGTCATACAGACAAGATTGTCATTGCGGATTGCGGTCTACCGGTCCCTGAAGGTGTAAAACGAATAGATTTAGCAATCGAACTTGGGAAACCATCTTTTTTAGATGTATTACAAGTTGTAGCAGATGATATGGCAGTTGAAAAGTTAACATTAGCAGAAGAGATTACAGCGCATAATGCAGAAGTGAAGCTAGAGGTTGAAGCACGTTTGAAAGATGCTGTTCCTGAATATGTATCGCATGAACAGTTTAAAGAACTTACGAAGCAGGCGAAAGTTGTGATTCGTACAGGAGAAGCAACGCCATATGCCAATGTCATTTTACACGCAGGCGTGATTTTTTAATTAAGGGATGTGATGGGGATGCGTATTGAAATGAAAAATATTTCAAAAGCGTTCAATGGCAATCCTGTTTTGAAAAACGCACAGTTTTGTATTGAAGCAGGAGAAGTCCATGCACTTATGGGAGAAAACGGAGCGGGAAAATCAACGCTCATGAAAATTTTAACGGGTGTTTATACGAGAGATGGTGGCCAAGTCACGATTGATGGAGAAGAACGTACATTTAAAAATGCGAAAGAAGCAGAAGAATATGGCATTGCTTTTATTCATCAAGAACTGAACATACTACCGAATTTAACAGTTGCTGAAAATATGTTTCTTGGAAAAGAGCTTATGTATGGCAAAACAGGAATTTTGCGTACACGCCAAATGAATGGGGTAGCGCAGCAACAGCTGGAAAATCTTGGTCTTCATGTAAAGGGATCTATGCTTGCTAGTGCATTATCTGTTGGACAACAGCAAATTATTGAAATTGGCAAAGCATTAATGACAAACGCGAGTGTCATTATTATGGACGAGCCTACGGCAGCTTTGACAGATCGAGAAATTGAAACGCTCTTTGCGGTTATTAACAAATTGCGTAAAGAAGGTGTATCGTTCGTTTATATTTCTCACCGCATGGAAGAAATTTTTTCTATCTGTGATGCGATTACGATTTTACGTGATGGAGATTATGTCGGAACGCGATTGATTCCTGAAACATCGTTTGATGAAGTTGTCAGTATGATGGTGGGTCGAAGTATTGGCGAGCGCTATCCAGAACGTGATGCTGCTATTGGAGAAGTTATATTTGAAATGCGTAACGGCACGAAGAAAGGTAAGTTTGAAAATGTTTCGTTTCAAGTTCGAAAAGGTGAAATTCTTGGCGTTGCCGGATTAATGGGAGCAGGCCGCACGGATATTATGAAAGCCATTTTTGGATACGAGCCGTTAGATTCAGGACAAATCTTTATGAATGGCCGAGAAGTTAAGATTGATAGCCCGCTTGATGCAATACGGCAGCGGATTGCGTTTATTACAGAGGACAGGAAATCAGAAGGACTTGTATTAGATTTTTCTATTCGTGAAAATTTAGCATTGCCAAATTTGGGGAACCTTTCGAAAGGTAGCGTGATGGACAAACAAACGGAAGAGCAGTTTACAGCAGATATGATGAAGCTCCTAAATGTAAAAGCAGCAAATGGAGAACAGGCTGTCAAATCACTTTCCGGTGGGAATCAACAAAAAGTTGTCATTGCAAAATGGCTCGGGATTCATCCGCAGCTATTAATTTTAGATGAACCGACACGAGGCGTCGATGTTGGAGCAAAAAAAGAAATTTACTCGATTATGAACAAGTTTACAAGCCAAGGGGATGCAATCATTATGGTTTCATCTGAATTACCAGAAGTATTGGGGATGAGTGATCGTATACTTGTCATTCATGAAGGACAAGTAGGCGGGATTTTAGAGAAAGATAAGGCAACGCAAGAGTCGATTATGGCATTAGCAACAGGGGGAGAATAAGTCATGGCTAAAAAGGGGAATGTATTGCAACAACTCGGTTCGTTAATCGGATTAGCGCTTATCGTAGTAGTCATTACAGTGTTAAATCCATCGTTTATTGAGATACCAAACTTATTTAATATTTTACGCCAAGTATCTATTAATGCACTAATTGCTTTTGGAATGACCTTTGTAATTTTAACAGGGGGTATTGACTTATCGGTAGGTTCTATTTTAGCATTATCAAGTGCACTTGTTGCTGGGATGATGGCAAGTGGCATGGATCCGTTCCTTGGAATGACAGTTGGATTATTAGCGGGTCTTGTAATGGGAATTGTAAACGGTATCATCATTGCGAAAGGAAAAGTGGCACCATTTATCGCAACATTAGCAACGATGACCATTTTTCGTGGGCTGACGCTTGTTTATATGGACGGACGTCCGATCACTGGTCTTGGGGATCACTTAGCATTCCAAATGTTTGGTCGTGGTTACTTCTTCGGTATTCCTGTACCAGCTGTAACAATGATGATTGCTTTTGCTGCACTATACTTTATTTTAAAGAAAACAACGTTTGGTCGCCGTACCTTTGCAATTGGTGGGAATGAAGAAGCGGCAGCATTATCAGGTATTAATGTAACGCGTATGAAAGTAATGATTTACGGTCTTTCTGGAATTCTGGCAGCGCTTGCAGGTATCGTGTTAACATCACGTTTAGACTCTGCACAGCCAACTGCTGGTACTTCTTACGAATTAGATGCAATCGCTGCAGTCGTATTAGGAGGAACAAGCCTTTCTGGTGGAAAAGGTTGGATTGTCGGCACATTCATTGGTGTACTCATCATCGGTGTATTGAATAACGGCTTAAACTTATTAGGAGTATCTTCTTTCTTCCAACAAGTTGTAAAAGGACTTGTTATCTTACTCGCTGTATTAATTGATCGTCGAAAAGAAGCATAATGGAGGGACAATTCATGAAAAAATGGTTACTTGTACTCGTTGCACTCATGATAGTAATCACTGCTGGTTGTTCGATGGAACCGCCAGAATGGGCAAAGGATTCTAGCGATAAAGGTCGAAATAACAATGTTAAAGTTGGATTTTCTGTTTCCACTTTAAATAATCCATTTTTCGTCACGTTGAAAAAAGGTGCAGAAAAGAAAGCGAAAGACAGTGGTATTGAATTGATTGCGGTCGATGCACAAAATGATGCAGCAAAGCAAACAAACGATGTGGAAGACTTGATTCAAAAAGGCGTTGATGTAATTGTTATTAACCCAACGGATTCAGACGCTGTTGCATCAGCAGTAAGCGCGGCCAATGCAGCGAACATTCCTGTTATTACAGTAGACCGCGTCGCAAACTCTGGGAAAGTTATTTCACACATTGCTTCCAATAACGTAGAAGGTGGCAAAATGGCTGGTGACTACATTCGTGAACTTGCTGGTGAAGGTGCAAATGTTGCTGAGTTAGAAGGGATTCCTGGTTCTTCTGCAGCTCGTGAGCGCGGGGAAGGATTCCATAAAGTAGCTGACAAGGGGTTGAAAGTGGCTGCTAAGCAAGCGGCAGATTTTGATCGTGCAAAAGGTTTATCGGTTATGGAAAACATCTTACAGGCAAATAATGATATAAAAGCAGTATTTGCTCATAACGATGAAATGGCATTAGGCGCACTAGAAGCATTAAAATCTGCTGGAAAAACAGATGTTATTGTTGTTGGGTTTGATGCAACTGACGATGCTGTAAAGGCGGTTAAGGATGGCCGTATGGCAGCGACTGTTGCCCAAAAACCAAAATTAATCGGAGAGCAGGCGATGGAAACAGCAAAACAGGTGAGTCAAGACCAAAAAGTGGCGAAATTTATTCCGATTGAATTAGAGCTTATTAAGAAAAAATAAATATAAATCCAAATTTGGAAAGGAAGAAAAACAAATGAAATTCTTTATCGATACAGCAAACATTAGTGAAATTAAAGAGGCAAATGAATTAGGAATAGTAGCAGGTGTAACAACAAACCCATCACTTGTAGCAAAAGAGGGCGTAGATTTCCACGCACGCATTCGTGAAATTTGCAGCTTTATAGAAGGCCCTGTAAGTGCAGAAGTTATTAGTTTAGAAGCAGACAAGATGATTGAAGAAGGAAAAGAATTAGCAAAAATCGCACCAAACGTCGTTGTAAAAGTACCGATGACGAAAGAAGGATTAAAAGCTGTAAAAGCATTCTCTGACTTAGGAATTCGTACGAATGTAACATTAGTATTCTCAGCTGTACAAGCATTACTTGCAGCACGTGCTGGTGCAACGTACGTATCTCCATTCTTAGGCCGCTTGGATGATATCGGCCATAATGGTATGGACTTAATTCGCCAAATTGCTGACATCTTTGCAATTCACGGCATCCCAACAGAAATTATCGCAGCATCTGTACGCCATAGCGTTCACGTAACAGAAGCAGCATTAAACGGTGCACACATCGCAACAATCCCAGCAAATGTAATTGGAGCGTTAGTAAAACATCCATTAACAGATCAAGGAATTGAGAAATTCTTAGCGGATTGGGATAAATCACAAGGAAAATAAAGTGGAATTTTCATCAGTGGGGAGCGTCGTCTCCCACTGATGATTAGCCTTGACCAATCGGACATTAACGGGCAGTTATCCCCCTGTACTTTTCTGAATCGGGGTCTTACTGCCCGTTAATGCGGGATAAATCATGTTTTTGAGGATGCCCTAAAAGTAGCTAATTTGCTGCTTTTAGGGCATCTTTTTTATTTTTGACAGAAAAATAAAAAAATTCAGTATGTAATTATGCATAATCTCTTTTCTATTTTAATATTTAGTTATTTAATAGCAATAATAGACTTTTTGTATTGAGGGAAAGAGAGGAGGATATGTAAGAACGGTAACTATTTTTTATTTTTCAGCATTTATAATTTTAATTATTCGAATTTTTAGTTTTACGAAAATGGAAATTGAGGAGGGAATACATTGAAGAAAAAAACACCATTTAAAGTTTTTTCTGCATTGGCAATTACAACTTTATTAAGTTGTTCGTTTATTATTGGAGGACAATCTGCTTTTGCAGAAACAACTGTAAAATCTAGTAGTAAAAATCCAACTACTCCAATTGATGAAAACTTAATTCAAGAGGAGCGCTTGGCTGAAGCTTTAAAAGAGCGGGGAATGATTCATCCATCAGCATCGAAAGAAGAGACGAAAAAGGCTGTGGAGCAATATATTGAAAACAAGAAAGGCGATCAATCGAATAAAGAAGTACTTCCAGGTGATTCTGCTAAAGAAGCATCTGATTTTGTAAAACAAGAGAAAGAAACAAAAATGGAAGAAAAAGAAAAAGTAAAGAATCCGGTACAAAATGGAAGACCAGAGCAAATGCCTTCAGCAAGTAAAAAACAGCTAAATGGAAAAGTGCCGACGACTCCTGCTAAGCAAGTACCGTATAACGGAGCTGTTCGCACAGATAAAGTGCTTGTGCTACTTGTGGAATTTAGTGATTATAAACATAACAACATTGATCAAACATCTGGATATATGTATTCTAAAGATTTCAGCAGAGAGCATTATCAAAAGATGTTATTTGGTAATGAACCATTTACATTATTTGATGGATCAAAAGTAAAAACATTTAAGCAATATTATGAAGAACAATCTGGTAGTAGCTATACAACAGATGGTTATGTAACAGAATGGTTAACTGTCCCAGGGAAGGCAACAGATTACGGGGCAGATGCGAAGAGTGGTCATGATAATAAGGGACCAAAAGGACCTCGTGACCTTGTGAAAGAGGCATTAAAAGCGGCAGCCGAAAAAGGATTAGATTTATCTCAGTTCGACCAGTTTGACCGTTATGATACGAATCGTGATGGAAACCAAAATGAGCCAGACGGTGTTATCGATCATTTAATGGTCATTCATGCTGGTGTTGGACAAGAAGCAGGTGGCGGTAAATTAGGTGATAATGCGATTTGGTCACATCGTTCAAAATTAGCAAGAGATCCAGTAGCAATTGAAGGAACAAAATCAAAAGTTTCAAACTGGGATGGAAAAGTAGCTGCGCATGACTACACAATCGAACCTGAGGACGGTGCAGTTGGTGTGTTTGCTCATGAATTCGGTCATGATCTTGGTTTACCAGATGAGTATGATACGAAATATACAGGGAATGGATCACCTGTTGAAGCATGGTCATTAATGAGTGGCGGTAGCTGGACAGGGAAGATCGCTGGAACAGAACCGACAAGTTTTTCACCGCAAAATAAAGATTTCTTACAAAAAAATATGGGCGGTAACTGGGCGAATATTATAGAAGTAGATTACGATAAAATAAAGCGTGGTGTAGGAGTGCCTACCTATATCGATCAAAGTGTTACAAAATCGAATCGTCCAGGTCTTGTACGTGTGAATTTACCTGGAAAAAGCATTGAAACAATTAAACCAGCATTTGGAAAGAAAACATACTATAGTACAAGAGGCGACGATATTCATACAACATTAGAAACACCGTTGTTTGATTTAACAAAAGCTGGGGCAGCGAAATTTGATTACAAAGCAAATTATGAGCTTGAAGCAGAATGTGATTTTGTAGAAGTACATGCGGTTACAGAAGATGGAACGAAAATATTACTTGATAAACTGGGCGGTAAAGTTGTAAAGGATGATATGGATACGACAGAAGGAAAATGGATTGATAAATCATATGATTTAAGTCAATTCAAAGGAAAAAAAGTAAAATTACAATTTGACTACATTACAGATCCAGCTGTAGCATATAAGGGATTTGCAGTGGATAACACAATATTAACAGTAGACGGAAACGTAACATTCTCTGATGATGCAGAAGGACAAGCACAAATGAAATTAAATGGATTTGTCGTTTCTGACGGAACAGAAATGAAACCACATTACTATTATTTAGAGTGGAGAAACTATGCTGGTTCAGATAATGGATTAAAAGCAGGTAGAGGTCCAGCATATAATACAGGTCTTGTTGTTTGGTATGCAGACGATAGCTTTAAAGATAATTGGGTAGGTCAGCACCCTGGTGAAGGGTTCCTTGGTGTTGTTGATTCTCATCCAGAAGTGGTTGTTGGAACTTTAAGCGATAAACCGGTAATTGGAAAAACAGGATATCAAGTTGCTGATGCGGCATTCTCATTCGATCAAACACCAGCATGGAGTGTAAACTCAAGCGTACGTGGTCAATTTAATTATGCAGGTTTACCGGGTGTTACAACATTTGATGATTCTAAAGTGTACAGCAACAGCCAAATTCCAGATGCAGGCCGTAAAGTTCCACAATTAGGACTGAAGTTCCAAGTCGTTGGACAAGCGGATGACAAATCTGCAGGTGCAGTTTGGATTCGTCGTTAATAGATTGGTAGTGTAAGTGAAATAAAAAAGTACATTCTTCATATGGAGAATGTACTTTTTTATATATAAATACAAATTAAAAAATCGACATAAAACCCTTCTTTTTAGGTGGAAGAGAGCATCCGGCCATGCATAGAAGCGGTCAGATCCTTTTCCTGCCCCATTCCAAGTGAAAACAAAGAGAGAAAACGAGTGCAGGTCACCTTTTGTTATCCATAGCCGCGACTATATGTCGAAAAATCAAAATGGATTTATATAAAAATAAAAAAGAATTCTTAAAATAAAGGATTCCTTTTTGTTTTTACTTGAGTGTTTTTGATTATGTTTTTAGAGATAAAAGAAAGCGTATACATTAAAAGGTTATATAGAATTTAAGGTGATAAATTAGATCCATATTTTATCCCGCATTAACGGGCAGTAATACCCCCACTTCAAAGTTCAACGAAAAGCAAAGAAGTTAGGTGGGGATAAATTGTCCGTAAAAGCCCGATTGGTTCAACTAATAATCAGTGGGGATGAAGAAAACCCCCACTGATTAAAGTTTCACTTTATCAAAGAGTGTAGGGAAAAGAAATATTTCCGAGGAAATTGTCGAGATATAGTTGGTATTTGTGTACTTTTTCTACAAAATGAATGAGACGATATTGCTTTTATACTGCTATTTACGGGCAGTAATACCTTCACCACAAAGTTCGTCAGGAAACAAAGAAATTAGGTGGGGGATGAAGAAAATCTTCTAAAACTGTTAGATGAAAATAGGAAGTAATGAGTGTGTCAAGTATGCTTTTGAATTATATTATAACAATATAAAAATAATTAATGTCACTTGTTTCTTTTGAGAGAAATATGAAAATACATATATTTTTAATACTTGTTAATTTTATGATATGAAAAAATAATTATTGTAAAAAAGCAAAAATATGTATTGATTTTGCTTTTTATTTTAAGTAGAATTCAAAAGGATTAATAATGATAGCGGTAGTTTAATAGTTTGATAGTTTGATTTTAGGCAAGGGAAAATTATTTTTAGTAGATTCAGAGTATAGGAAATAATTATGAAGTTGTAAACAAAGGGAGAGTAAAGTAAGTGACAGCATTGAGAAATTTATCAATCTATGTAAAAGGTAGTATCGTTCTATTATGTTTTGCTTGTATTTATTTTGTTATGCCAACAACATATGCAAGTGCAGAAACTGTGAAAATTTATGTCGATCCAGGCCATGGTGGAACGGATACAGGAGCTATTGGAAATGGTTTGCGAGAAAAGGATTTAACATTAGATATCGCATTGCGTATTCGTAACATTTTAAATGCAGAGTATACGGGTCATGAAATTAGAATGAGTCGTACAAGTGATGTGTATCCTACCCTAACACAGCGAACAACTGATGCAAATAATTGGGGAGCGGATTTCTTCTTATCTGTACATATTAATAGTGGTGGTGGCTCTGGTTATGAAGATTATAGTTATCCGAATGCAGGAGCGCCAACTACAACTTATCAAAATTTAATTCATCAAGAAATTATGAAGACAACTAATTTTTATGATAGAGGAATCAAAACAAATAATTTCCATGTGTTAAGAGAGACGAATATGCCAGCAGTATTAACTGAAAATGGGTTTATTGATCGGGCAGAAGATGCTCAAAAGTTAGGAAATGCAACATTTAGAGAACAACTTGCAAGAGGGCATGCAAACGGTTTAGTAAAAGCATTTGGTTTACAAAAGAAAACGTTCTTAATTCGTGTGAAAGCAGAAGAATTATATTATTATAGTCAACCTGATTGGAATGCAAAGGCTGGTACTGTAAAACAAGGTGATGTATTCACTGTTGTGGAAACGTTAACTGTTAATGGTTCAAAAATGTATAAGCTAAAATCAGGAAACTACATAACTGCTAATCCAGCGTATGTTGAAGTTTTACAATAAAGAGTATATATAAATACAAATTAAAAAACCGACATAAACCCCTTCTTTTTAGGTGGGAGAGAGCATCCGGTCATGCGTAGAAGCCGTCAGATCCTTTTCCTGCCCAGACATAATGAAAACAAAGAGAGAAAACTATAGCCGCGGCTATATGTCGAAAAATCAAAATAGATATATATAAAAAATAGACAGTTTTTTAGCTGTCTATTTTTTATATGGACTGTTTTGTATACATGAAAATAGTAAATACATATTATTGTAGCTTTAATCTCCCTCTCACATATAACATCGAAGCAAACGTAAGCAAGAACGCTGTTCCAATCACAAAGCTTACACTCGGTGATGCTCCGATCGCCCCAACTATAAATGATCCAGCGACAACACCTAATGAGAAGAATGCGTAGAATAGTCCGAATGCTTTTCCTCGATTGTCTTCTGTTGTATTTTCAACAAGTAAGGCATTAATAGAAGGAAAGAGGATTGCAAATCCAATTCCATAAATGATCATGACAACAAAGAGCATGCCTTTTGTTGTAAATATGCCAAGTAAAGATAATGCTAGAGCCATTACTGCAATGCCAATTACCATCATTTTTTGACGGTTAAAGCGATCGTATATCCGATTTGTTGGTAGTAAGAAGAAGAGGATTGCGGTAATCCCAAAGACACTTAGCATCATGCCTGTTGTAGATGCTTTGAGTGCTAATGCTTCTACTTTCATCGGTAGCATATACGTTACAATTCCTTGTGAGAACATTAATGTAAAGGCTCCGAGATATGCTTGTAATAATGGCTCGGATTTTAGTAATCCAAGCATATCTTCTTTGTTCATCATTTGCGTCCGTGATTTATCTGTTCTTGCAATATGATTTGGCAACAAGAAGAGCGAGACGATTGTACCGAGTGCCATTAAGATAGAAATTGTAACGAAGACCCATTCTATGCCTGCGCTTGCTTTCATAATTCCGCTGAAAGCAGGACCAACGATAGCTGCTGTTCCGACAGCAGCACCAGATAAAGCCATTGCTTTCCCTTGTTTTGTTGATTTTGTTTGTTTGGATAAGAAAGTAAAGGCAGCTGGTATTAAGAAACCGTCGCTAAATCCATGTAGAAAGCGAACGATAATCAGTTGTTCGCCGCTTTGGACAACGGTATACAATAAGACTATGAGACTCGTAATTCCCATACTTATATAAAGAACTTTTTTCGCTCCAAATTTATCAACAGATGCACCTGCGATAATATTGCCGATCATATTGGCAAACGAGTACATCCCAACGACAAGGCCAATAATAAGAGGCGTTCCCCCAAGACTCTGTGCGTAAGTACTCATAATTGGTAATTGTGAAAATGTATCGAAAAACGCCACGATAACAATAAAATAAATGAAATATTTCAAGCAATGTTCACCTCTCCTATGCTATTATGGCACAATGCGAATTTCGCCTGCAATGAAATTGAATTAACAGATGTGGAAAAAAGTACAAAGTGACAAAATGATGAACATTTATTGTTAAAATTTAGTGAAATACGTATTGGTGTTTTGAAATATTTGGATGAAAGTACTATAATAGTTTTGTAAACTTCACCAGGTTAAGTTTATACATAGAGAGGGATGCATAAAATGAAAGCATTACTATGGTACAATCAACGTGATGTACGAGTAGAAGAAGTTCCAGAACCAACTGTACGATCAGGAGCAGTGAAAATCAAAATCAAATGGTGTGGTATCTGTGGAACGGATTTGCATGAATATTTAGCAGGACCTATTTTTATTCCAACAGAGGAACATCCACTAACACATGTAAAAGCACCTGTTATTTTAGGTCATGAGTTCAGTGGTGAAGTTGTTGAAATCGGTGAAGGTGTTACCAGTCATAAAGTAGGGGACCGCGTTGTTGTGGAACCTATTTATTCTTGTGGTAAATGTGAAGCTTGTAAACATGGACATTATAACGTTTGTGAACAACTTGTTTTCCACGGTCTTGGTGGAGATGGTGGTGGCTTCTCTGAATATACTGTTGTACCTGAAGATATGGTTCACCATATCCCAGATGAAATGACATATGAACAAGGTGCACTTGTAGAACCAGCAGCAGTTGCAGTTCATGCAGTGCGTCAAAGTAAATTAAAAGAAGGCGAAGCTGTAGCTGTATTCGGCTGTGGACCAATCGGACTTCTTGTCATCCAAGCAGCAAAAGCAGCTGGAGCAACTCCTGTTATTGCAGTGGAACTTTCTAAAGAACGTCAAGAGTTAGCGAAATTAGCAGGTGCTGATTATGTATTAAATCCAGCAACACAAGACGTATTAGCAGAAATCCGTAACTTAACAAACGGTTTAGGTGTAAACGTTAGCTTTGAAGTAACAGGTGTTGAAGTTGTACTTCGTCAAGCAATTGAAAGCACAAGCTTTGAAGGACAAACTGTTATTGTCAGCGTATGGGAAAAAGACGCCAAAATTACGCCAAACAACTTAGTATTAAAAGAAAAAGAAGTTGTTGGTATCCTTGGATATCGTCACATATTCCCAGCTGTTATTAAATTAATTAGCTCTGGTCAAATTCAAGCAGAGAAATTAATTACGAAAAAAATTACAGTGGATCAAGTTGTAGAAGAAGGATTTGAAGCGCTTGTAAAAGATAAAAAACAAGTGAAAATTCTTGTTTCACCTAAATAATAGATGATGAGAAAGTAGCCTCCTTCTAGAGAATAGAAGGAGGCTACTTTTTTATGTAGAGAAAAGTGATAGACTTTCTTTTGACTATATAAATACAAATTAAAAAAACGACATAAAACCCTTCTTTTTAGGTGGGAGAGAGCATCCGGCCATGCATAGAAGCGGTCAGATCCCTTTCCTGCCCAGACATAGCGAAAATAAAGAGAGAAAACGAGTGCAGGTCACCTTTTGTTATCCATAGCCGCGGCTATATGTCGAAAAATCAAAATGGATTTATATAGAAAGCATTTTGCTGTAAATTTACAACAAGATGCTTCTTTAATATGGATATTTCACATGAGAAGCATTGGACTTGGAAGAGAGAATATAGCTCTGGAATTGTTGATTCCAAGTTACCGTAGTTGCTTCTTTTTTTTGAGAAATCCACTCATGGTAATCTTCTTGCGTTTTCCATAGTATACGAATCATATATTCGTCCCCATGTTCAGTATGTTTGGTGC
This sequence comes from Bacillus sp. DX3.1, assembly GCF_030292155.1. Lineage (NCBI taxonomy): Bacteria > Bacillati > Bacillota > Bacilli > Caryophanales > Bacillaceae > Bacillus > Bacillus sp. DX3.1. The sequence goes on from NZ_CP128153.1 coordinate 784,392, forward strand.
GAGAAAATTCTAGATTAATAAAGCCAGATGTTCCAGAAGGTGGGTAGTAGTTTTGTAGAGAATGTATCATTTTAGTTTCATAGCCAAATTTCATATGAAGGAGTTTTGTAACAATAAACATGATTGCACCTCTTTTTTAATATTTGTAGTGAATGAAAGTTGATATTCTATTTCAGTTATTGTTTATAAATATTATACTATTCTGAAAAATCTAAGTAAATAAAAGGAAGACGACATTCTTTTACAAATAGACGGATAAAGATAACTCTTTCGTTTTATAGGAATAAAATTGTTAGTACACCGACAATGACACAATAGAAAGAGAAGTATTTTAATATGTAGTTGTAGTAATCTGTTGTTTGCTGTCAAATGATTGTTTTTAGTCACAGTCACATTCTGTAGTATTTGACAATCTTTTCAATTTCCTGTAATCTGTTGTTTCTAATATTCGAATCTTATTTTAAGTAAGATTTACACACGCATAATTTGTTAAAAATTAAGAATTAATTACATTTTTTAGGTTATTTTCATTATTTTTCATGAAAAATAAACTGTATTTAATGAGTTTGTAAACAAACTGTAAAATAAATCATGTATAACTGTAAGAGAAGGGAGTCGGATTATGAACTATTTTAAGCGTATCAGTAGTCTAGTATTAGCAGGAATTATTTGTCTTTCTAGTACAGTCGCTGTAAAAGCTGAGTCAAACGACGAGAAATTAGACAACATGCAACAGCAATTGCAGCAGAATAACAATGATATTCAGCAAAAGGAACAAGAGAAGCAAGCTGTTAATAATGAAATTCAAGGTATCGAAAAAGAACTACATAATTTAAATAATACAATTACAAAAAATAAAGAAGAACAAAGTGCTCTTCAAAGTAAGATCGATGAAACGCACAAACAAATTGAGCAAAAAAAGAAGGAGATTATCGTTTTAGAGGATAAAGTCCTTGCTCGTAAAGATATTATGAAAAAACGTATGGTCTCTGTTCAAAATAGCTCAAATACGAGTTTAGTAGTAGAAGTTGTTGTAGAATCAAAAAATTTCGCTGATTTCTTACAACGTGTGAATGCAGTTTCTACGATTCTAGAAGCAGATAAAGAAATTTTACATCTACAAGAGCAGGATCTTCGTCAAATTGAAGCTGATAAAAAAGTAATTGACGAAAAAGAGGAATCTTTAGGAGTAGACAAACAAAAATTAGCAAAAGCACAAGCTGACTTACAAGAAAACTTGAAGAAACGTCAAGAAAATTTACAAGTTGTGCAAGCGAAATATAATCAAGTTGCAAGTCAAATTAACCTTGCTGAACAAGAAAAAGCAAAAATCGAAACGGATATGAAAAACGTACAAGAAACAATTGCACGTGAACAAGAAGCTGCGAGAGTAGCTGAAGAAGCTCGTGTAAAAGCAGAGCAAGAAGCGGAAGCTGCGAGAGTAGAAGAAGCAAAGGTAAGAGAAGAGGCGAAAGCTGACAAACAGCCAGCACCAGCTCCTCAGCCACCTGAATCTGAGAGCACTAGTAAACCAGCACCAGCTCCTCAGCCGGATTCTAAGCCAGATTCTAAGCCAGATCAAGGCGGGCGTGAAATTTATGTAGAAGCGACTGCTTATACGGCTGATCCATTAGAAAATGGTTACAAACCAGGAGAACATGTGTATTCTGCAATGGGACATGACTTAACTGCAAACTCAGGAATGAAGTTAATTGCTGTCGATCCAAGGGTTATTCCATTAGGTTCTCGTGTATATGTTGAAGGTTATGGAACAGCAATTGCTGGAGATACTGGTGGCGCTATTAAAGGACATAGAATTGATGTGTTAATGCCAGATAAAGCTTCATCTAGTGCTTGGGGTAGAAGACAAGTTCGTGTAGTAATTTTATAATTTAAAATCAAATCCAACTTTACATGTTGTAAGGTTGGATTTTTTTAAAAACAAAATGTTAAGTTGAGTTTACATTTTGTTAAATTTAGCATACAATGATGGTGAGAGGTGGAAAATTTGACCATTTGCAACAGAGTAAAGGAGCTGCGAGCTCGTTTTAACTTTACACAAAGCATATTAGCTGAAAAAGTTGGCGTAACGCGGCAAACAATTGCAGCAATTGAAAAGGGAGATTACGTTCCATCGTTATTATTAGCACTGACGATTTGTGATGTGTTTGATTTAAAGATGGAGGATGTGTTTGTTTTAAATAAGGAGGGGGAAGAGGTTGAATAGGATCGTTCTTTCGTATGTGGTGAATGTATTCTATATTGGATTGGCTAGTTGGACGTTTATTGAACTTTATTATGGTGTTATGGAGTTCGCAAATATCATTCGAACTGAGAAAGTATCATTTGAGGTATCAATAAATGCGATACCGTTCTTATTGCTATTTATTGTAGCGGTCGTATCAACGTTTTTTTACAGAGTACAAAAGAAAAAATATAAGTCCCTATCACTTTGGATGTATCCTTTATTGTTTCCACAGGAGGATGAACGTGAGAAAGTAATTACTGCGAAAGCGTGTCGTACTACTTTTATTTCATTGTGGTATGTTTTACCTTGTGCTATCGGATTCTTAACTTTTTCCCCTGTTATAAATCTATATATTCCAGAATGCCCGCTATATATCTTGTTTTTTATTTTCTTTATTCAAATGACGGTATTTCATGTTTCGCTATACCGAAATAAAATTGCTTAAAGACGTGCCGCGCACGTCTTTTTTTATCCCGCTATTTGAGGGCAATAATACCCCATTGTTCAAAGTTTCACTTTATATCTACCATGCGATAATGCATCCTATTTTTTACAAAACCTTAATGAATATAACGGTAAGGGTTTACAAATGGTTTTTATGATAGACATAGGTGTATCGAATAAGGGGGATTGGAGAAATGAAAAAAGCATTGTTATGCAGTGGTATGATCGCAAGTGTAATCTGGACAGGTAATACTGTAAGTGCGGAAATGATAGAAAAGGACCCGCAGCAGTTCGTGAATAAAATGGAGGTTTTGCCAAAGGGCAGCCTTTCTAATCCAGCGTATCGTGAGAAAGTGGAACAGATGGTGACGAGCTTTATTAGTAAAAAACATAAGGATACCAAAATTGATCGAGTTGCTTCATTTCAAATGCCAAGCGGGAAGGCCGAAATTACAGCGTCTACACCTGACGGTAATACATTAGTTGTTACGGAGGCGGACTTAGGACAAATTCGTATCCTATCGATTGCAGATTTAGAGAATATAAAAGTGCTAGGGGCCGTGAGTTTTAAAGAAATTCATTCAGAAGCAGAAGTAACGAGTGTAACTGTTACACCAGATGGCAAATATGCATTGGCTGCTTTTCGGAATGAGGATAATTTATATCATGCAAATAAAGGACAAGTTGCGGTGATAGATTTAGTAGCGCAACAAGTTGTGAAAACATATGAAGTAGGCGTAGGACCGGATTCGGTGGCGTTATCAGCAGATGGGAGAACGCTTATTATTTGTAATGAAGATGAGGAAAATGATCCAAATGACGATAATGAAGTAAATATGAAAAAAACAAAGCGTCCAGGAAGTATTTCAATGATTACATTCCCTAATGGCGATGTATTACACGGGGAGCATGTAGAACTTTCACTTGATATGAGTCACGTCGGTAACGGAGCAATCTATAAGCATGACCCGCAACCAGAGTATGTAGCAATTAGTCCAAAAGGAGACAAGGCAGCTATTACCTTACAAGAAAATAATGCAGTGGCAATTGTAAATATTGCAGAAAAACGGATTGAGAATATATTTGGTCTTGGGACGACAACACATAAAGCTGATGTGAAAAAGGATGGTGTTGTATCGTTTCAAGATGATATGACAGCACGCTTAGAGCCAGATGGTGTAACGTGGGATCCATCTGGCCGATTTTTAATTACCGCTAATGAAGGGGACCTTGGTAAAAATGAATTCAAAGATGATGTGAAATCAGGTGGAAGAAATATTTCTGTGTGGAGTCCAGCTGGATCTCTTGTGTACGATAGTATGAATCTCATTGATGAAAAAGTAGCAGCAGTTGGTTTATATCCTGATGCCCGAAGTGGAAATCGTGGAAGTGAAGTAGAAAATGTAGCTACTGGTATAATAAAAGGAAACCCAATTTTAGCAGTGGCTGCTGAAAGAGCAAATGCGGTATTGTTTTTCGATATGACTATCCCAATGTTCCCTGTTTATATCGGACTTGGACCATCGGCTGGAGCAGCACCAGAAGGGATTCATAAAATAAATAATCGGAATCTATTTGTGAGTGCAGATGAAGTAGAGGGTGTTTTGAGTTTTTATCATATAAATCAATAAGTTTCATTTCCTTTCGGTATTATACTTGTACATATGGTGATCTTATTTTATCATTTTATATAGAAGCAAGATACTGTAGGGGAAAGGATTTGGAGAATGAATAAGCGAAGAGTGTATAGTGTACTAGCAATCCTCCTATTTGTTATAGGTGGCGTGCTAATTGGTAAGCCATTTTATGACGGATATAAGGCGGAGAAGAAGCAAACAGCTAATGTGCAGACGGTTCAGAAGATGGAATATCAACAACAAGAAACGAAGTTTGTGGATGCTTCTCAAATTGAACAACCAGATTTAGAGGAAGTAGCGAATGCATCATTAGATCAGAAACAAGTAATTGGGCGCATATCTATTCCAAGTATTTCATTAGAAATGCCAATTTTAAATGCTTCAACTGAGAAGAACTTATTATCAGGAGCAGCAACTGTAAAAGATAAGCAAGAAATGGGAAAAGGAAATTATGCGTTAGCAGGGCATAATATGTCAAAAAAAGGTGTCTTATTTAGCGACTTATCGGCATTAAAAAAGGACGATAAAATTTATTTGTATGATAATGAGAATAAATATGAGTATACCGTTAAAAGTGTATCAGAAGTAACACCTGATAAGTGGGAAGTTGTTGAAGATCACGGGAAAGATGAAGTAACGCTTGTTACATGTGTGTCTGTGTTAGATAATTCAAAACGCTATGTTGTCGCTGGAGATTTTGTGCAGGCGAAGAAAATAAACGGTTAATAAAAAAGATGAGGGAATTCTCCCTCATCTTTTTAGTCCATCCATTTTACTAATTTTTTTGAAAGTGATAATAAGACACAGCCTAAGAAAATGGCTACAGCTCCAATGACAGCAAATACTTCTGAATATCCAAGTGAAGTTGTAAAGCTAGCTAGTTGACCACCTAAAATGTTAGCCACACCGGTACTTGCTAACCAAACGCCCATTAGTAAAGAGGCAAGTTTGACTGGTGCAAGGGAACTAACCATTGATAATCCGACAGGGGATAAGAACAATTCACCTAACGTGTGAAATAAGTACGTAAAGACAATAAAGAGTAAGTTTGCTTGTTCTGTAATATTGTGTTCGTTACTACCTGTTTTTAATGTGGCAATGACAAGAATCATATAACCGATCCCGAGTAGAATCATACCGAGTCCCATTTTGGTTGGGATTTTTAAATCACCACGTTTTGTTGTAGCAAGTTTTGCCCATAGTACTGAAATAACAGGTGCAAGTAAAATAATAAACAATGGATTGACTGATTGGAACCAAGATGTTGGAACTTCCCATCCGAATACAGAACGATCGACAAATTTGTTTGTATATAATGTTAATGAGCTACCAGCCTGTTCAAAGCCAGCCCAGAAGAAGACAACGAAGCAAGTTAAGATAACAATAACTGCTGTATGCTGTTTTTCTTTTTTTGTTAAGGGTGTATTGCCAGCTGTTTGGTTGCCTGATGTTGTTTGTAAATCTCTTGTCGGTTTTTTACCGATATCGCCAAGGAATCGATTAGATAGTGTTGTGAATAAAATTTGTCCAATAATCATACCGATTGAAGCAGCTAAGAAGCCGTAGCGGAACCCGTAATGAACAACACCGTCTACTGTTGTTTTGAATAAATTTTCTGATAAAAACCCACAAACGAGTGGAGCTAGAAATGAACCAACGTTAATACCCATATAGAAAATCGTAAATGCACTATCACGCTTCGGATCATGTTCCTCATATAGATCTCCAACAAGCGTAGAAATATTTGGTTTGAAGAAACCGTTACCGATAATAATAAGCGCTAATCCGAGGTATAGTCCGACTTGGTTTTGCAAGGAAAATAGTGTAAGGTTCCCGATTGCCATTGCAATACCACCTATAGTAATGGCTAAGCGTCTACCAAGAAAACGGTCTGTTAAGAATCCACCGATTAATGGTGTGAAATAACAAGCTCCTGTATAAAATCCGTAGATAGAAAGTGCCCAGCCTGTACTAAACCCAAGACCACCGCTTACTAAAGCAGTTGTTAAATATAGTGTTAATAATCCTCGTAATCCATAGTAACTAAATCTTTCCCACATTTCTGTAAAGAAGAGTAAGTATAGACCCGGAGGATGCTTCTTGTTTTTTTGTTGTTTTTTCTCAAGTTGTATCGATGATTCCATATTTGTTCCCTCCTGACAAAAACAAAAACAAAGTTAATAGTTTTATATGTTTAATAGTTTACTTTATTAACTATTGGAAGTCAATAAAGGTCGATTTTTCAGAAGAAATTGGAAACCATAAGTATATAAATACAAATTTAAAAACGGACATAAAACTCTTCTTTTTAGGTGGGAGAGAGAATCCGGCCATGTATAGAAGCGGTCAGATCCTTTTCCTGCCCAGACATAGTGAAAACAAAGAGAGAAAACGAGTGCAGGTCACCTTTTGTTATCTATAGCCGCGGCTATATGTCGAAGAATCAAAATGGATTTATATAGTGTTTTTAAGAACAAAAATACTGTTCATATCTCTTTAATTGTACAGAGTAAAAAGAGTTTTTTCATAGACGAGGGAAAATTCATACAGAATTTCCTTAAAGAATGAATAGATTAAGAGTATGATATAGATAATTGGTAATTTTACCAATTGGATGGATATCGATTTTTAAGCAGCATGATTAAAGGAGGGAGCGAATGAAACAGGACCTTAATAAAAAAATAGAAGCACTTGAAACAGCAATTGATACGATACAAGAGGCGCTTTATGAGTTAAAGGCACAGCAAAAGGCAATGGAAGAAGAACAGGTCCAGGTAATTGAACTGAACAAACAGGATCCTACTGAACAGAAACAAGAGGTTAATATTAAGGTGCCGACTGTGCAACAAGAAGAGAACATCGTTACGCAAGGAAGCAAAGAAGAATTAGAAGTGAAACAAGTAGATATATCTGCTTTTAAGCCCGAGCCGTTTGATATTATAAAATTTTGTCAAACATGGTTACCACGTATTTTCGTTGCCATTATGTTGCTGGGAGTCATCTGGTTATTTAAAGCAGGGGTAGATACAGGATTACTTACACCACCAATCCGCATCATATTTGGTATTTTGTTATCAGTTGGTTTGTTTTATATAGGTGATAAACAAATGAAACAGGAGCGCCAAGCACTCGGGTTAGTACTAGTTGGAGGGAGTATTACAGGTATTGTTTTAACGACATTTGCTGCACATTACCTATATAACTTCTTTCCTGCAAGTATCGCATTTGTATTGAATATTATTTGGATTGTAATGGGTATTTACTTTGCCAAAAGATATCAATCAGAATATCTTGCTATATTTGTAGCGGTGGGTGCCTTTTTCGTTCCGTTCTTATTAAATAGCACAACGCCGAACCCATTTATATTCTTTGGATATGAGACAGTATTAACAATTAGTTTATTGTGGCATGCGTATAAAAATCGGTATAAATATTTATACATGATCTCTTACGGTGTTTCTGTATTTGTAACGTTTATCTTTTTCGCTGTTATGTCAATAGGATTAGGACATTTGCAAGGGCAATTAACAATTGTTTATGGGCTTATTCATTTTATACTTTTCTGGCATATGTATATAGACCGACAGTTTATTTACCAGCAGAGAATTGCAATATTTAGTGCCAATGCTCTCTTTTTTATTATGGCGATTGCCAAAATTCCAGACTTTACAACATGGGGGTTATTTATTAGTGCAATTCTACATTTAGTTATGTTTGCAGCTGAATATATAAAAAATAAGAAGTCGCTATTTACAGATCTTTTATTCGGTCTTGCGATGGGATCGTTTAGTTTAGCAATTTTATATGAATGTAGTCTAGTAAATGCAGCAATTGTGTTAATGTTACAAGGGTTCCTTGGTGTTGCTACTTCTGTGAAATTGAAGCAAGAAATTAAGGTGTATATCAGTGCTGTCATTTATGCGATTGGTATGATTCAAACAATTGCAAGTCCATTTGATACATTTATGTCAGCAGCCTTTGTTGCACATCTTATATTAATTGGAACATTTTATTACGGAATGATTAAAGCGAAACAAATGTTGCAGCATTTCGGAAAACGGGTGTACTCTATTACGCTGTATGGTTTTATGGTACTTGTATTTATTACAATTACTAGAATAGGTGAGCTTCTTTCTACAAATGGCAGTATCATTAGTGTATCTGTATCACTTTTCTGGATGATATACGCATTAATTTTAGTTTGGTTTGGACGGAATAGAAGAATGAATGAAATATTATATGCGGGATTAGTCGTATTAGTAGTGACGGTTGGAAAGTTGTTTTTCCTAGATTTACCAGAAGTATCTATGCTGATTCGGGCAATATTATTCTTGCTTGTTGGTGGATTAGGAATTGTCATTTCTAGAATGTTTTTCTCAAAAGAAAAATAGTAGTGATAAAAAAAGCAATCCATTTGGGATTGCTTTTTTATTGTTTTTTCAGCGAAATCTTGGTTCTTTGTAAATTAAATAAGAAATTTGTTGAGAAATATTTGTGTAACAAATTAAAATCCCTTCCTTATTTCAAGGAAAGGATTTATGTTTATAAAAGTTTCATAGAGAGTATAAGTCATTCAACTTTTGAAGGGGATGCTGGTGTATCTATTTTATGAAATCCCTTCATGTAATATACAACCACTAATGCAACTAACCAAATCGGCCCAACAATTAAAGCGATACGTGTATCGGTGGAATAGGCCATAATTCCTAACACTAGAGCAAGAAAGCCTAGTGAAAGATAAGAACTTAATGGATACAACGGCATTTTATATGTTAATTTTTGTACCGATTGCGCTGATAATCCACTGCGGAAGCGTATTTGTGTTACTAAAATAATGCCCCATGTCCAAATTGCTCCGAATGTTGAAATACTTGTGAGCCACGTAAATACTTTTGCTGGAACGAGATAGTTTAAAATAACACCAACGAGTAGGACAAAAGCAGTTGCTAAAATTCCCTTGCTTGGAATACCATTTTTATTTAAACGACCGAACTTTTCAGGTGCCTTTTTCTGCTGTGCCAATGTGAATAACATACGACCTGTACTAAATAGACCGCCGTTACAAGAAGAAAGCGCTGCTGTTAAGACAACGAAGTTAATGATTCCAGCTGCTTTTGCAATTCCAATTTGTTGGAAGGTTAATACAAATGGGCTTCCTTTTTCGCCGATCTCATTCCACGGATAAATCGCCATTATGACGAACAGTGCACCGACGTAGAAAAGTAAAATACGCCAAAATACGTTATCAATTGCTTTCGCTAGTGTCTTCTTTGGATTTTGTGCTTCTCCTGCTGTGACACCAATGAGTTCAACTCCTAAGTAAGCGAATAAAACCATTTGTAGAGATAGAAGTAGTCCAGAAACACCATTTGGGAACCATCCGTTATGTGACCAAAGGTTTGAAATTCCTGTTGCTACGCCACCGTTGCCGAAGCCAAATATAATAATTCCTGCACCAACCACAATCATACAGATAATTGTGACAATTTTAATTAAAGCAAACCAAAATTCAAGCTCACCGAATACTTTTACAGAAAGAAAATTAAATGCAGTCATTAATATGAGAGCCATCAATGCCCAAATCCAGCGTGGAATGTCTGGGAACCAAAACTCCATATAAATACCAGCGGCAGTAATTTCAGCCATGCAAGTAACAACCCATAAAAACCAATAGTTCCACCCAGTGATATAGCCTGCTAGTGGACTTAAATAATCATGTGCATATTTACTAAAGGAACCGGCAACTGGTTGTTCAATTGCCATCTCACCAAGGGCACGCATAATGAAAAAGATAGCAAGGCCAGCAATCATATAAGCTAGTAAAATAGAAGGTCCAGCTAGTTTAATAGTGGTAGCAGATCCTAAAAATAAACCAACTCCGATGGCAGACCCGAGTGACATCAATGTGATGTGTCGTTGTTTTAAACCGCGGTTTAAAGTTTCTGGTTTGTTTGTGTGCTTCATAAAAAGCCTCCTTGTAGAATGAAAAATATTTGAATACGTTTGCAAAATATGAAACTATTTTAAATTATAAAACATTTATCTCTGTTATGCTACAAAAAACAACAAAGTTTACTGTACTATATCTGAAAATGTCAGACCTAAACTTAAAATTCGAACTATTAATGAATATATTGACTGTTCTTTTTATTGATTGGTAAGATTAAGTATTACATTTTCTCGCATAATAATACGAAAAGAATGTGTGATAACAATTCATCGTGTAGGAAGGGTACCTAAGTATGTTCCAATTACAAAAGTATAATACCTCTGTGAAGCAAGAGCTTCTAGCTGGTATTACAACGTTTTTTACATTTGCGTATATTCTTGTCATCAATCCAAAAATATTGTCTGATGCAGGTGTACCATTTGATCAAGCATTTACGGCAACAATTATTGCAACAGTTGTCGGAACATTATGTATGGCATTTTTAGCGAATTATCCGATTGCCATTGCTCCTGCAATGGGAATGAATGCGTACTTTGCCTATTCGGTTGTGCAGCAAGCGGAAGGCATTACATATGTCATTGCATTTTCTGCAGTATTCGTAACAGGTATTATTTTTCTTTTACTATCGTTCACATCATTTCGTCAAAAGCTCATCGTGGCGATTCCGGATAGTTTAAAACATGCGATTGCAGGTGGAATTGGTTTATTTATTGCTTTTATTGGTCTTCGCTTATCTGGTATTATTGTTGATCATCCATCTAATTTAGTTACGATTGGAAATTTTCATTCACCAGCGGTTATATTAACGCTAATTGGTTTGGCATTGGCTGCAATATTGATGGCATTACGTGTGAGTGGCGCTCTATTTATTAGTATGGTTGTAACGGGCATCATTGCCTTTTTTTCAGGGCAACTTAAATTCGAAGATAAGCTTGTAGCACTTCCGCATTTACCAGAAGGACTCATTGTTTCAAATCCAATTACTGCAGTTTCTGATGTGATTGAATATGGACTATATGGTGTTGTATTCTCATTTTTACTCGTTCTTTTATTTGATACAACAGGAGCATTGCTCGGGCTTATTAAACAAGCGGGTTTAAATGCAGATAACGCCGAAAAACGTTTTGGTAAAGCGTTTATTGCCGATGCAATCGGTGGTACGACAGGAGCGGTGTTTGGGACAAGTCCGACAGCCGCAACAATTGAATCTTCCGCTGGGATTGCAGCGGGTGGTAAGACAGGATTAACAGGTATAGTGGTAATCTGTTTAACAATTGTGACCGCATTTTTTAGTCCTGTCATTTCTTCATTATCAAGTGTAGCGGCAATTACAGCCCCTTCATTAATTATTGTTGGTAGTCTAATGGCACAAAGTATTCGTGATATCAACTGGAATGAATTTGAAGATGCATTACCTGCATTCTTAATTTTTGTAGGAATCCCGTTAACATCCAGTATTGCAAATGGGATTGCACTTGGGTTTTTAATTTATCCAATCTTAAAGATCGTGAAAGGGAAAGGGAAGGAAGTTCATCCACTTCTTTATGTCTTTGCCATTTTGTTTGGGTGTCATTTATTTTTATAATGAAATAGAAAAAGGGTGCTTCTCATAGGAAGCGCCCTTTTTTATCATTATGTGATAAAAGGAATGAGATATGCAGAGGTATCGGATTTATCCCGCTATTCGCGGGCAGCAATACCCTGACCTCAAATTTCGGCAAAAAGCAAAGAAGTTAGGTGGGGGATGAAGAAAACCCCACTGATCAAAGTTTCACTTTATTGATGTTATTTATCGGTGTGATAATGGTGGTAAACCTTTTGAATTTAAAATAATCAGTGGAAGGTTTTTTGTTTTTAGGCTTATGCAGAGAATATCAAGAACCCACCGCAAATAATAAAGAGTACGAATCCTAGAATAAACGGTGTGCTAATAATTCCTAATACAATAAAAGGGTTCCCTCGGTATGCTTCATATCCTCCCCATGATAGTAAAGAAATTACTACAATAACAAATGCAATACCAATCCAACGAATAAGAAAGAAAAATAATAGAATGAGGGCTAGAAATGTAACAGCAAATCCAATCATCCACTGTTGAAAAGGACGAGTTTTTTTAGGGGAGTTTGCATCATTCATAAAATCCCTCCATAAAATTCAGAATTGTCTTGTAATGAATAATATTTTACAATATATGTATGGTTAAAGGAAGAGAATAGATGTAAGAAAGGTATAATTATATGGATTTTCCAGTTTATTTACATGTATTTGGAATGAAACTACATCCACATGCTATTTTCGAATCTCTGGGCATGTTTGTCGGGTTCCGCTTCTATTTAAAAAGTCGCCGAAAAGAGAAGATTCCAGAAGCGAAAGCGCTATTCATCTTTTTAGGTGCTATATTTGGTGCTTTTCTTGGTGCCATTCTTTTGGCGACGTTTGAGCATCTTCTTCAGGCGCAGAGAGTAATAACAGAGAATGGCTGGCAAGGCTTGATTCAGGGGAAAACCATTGTAGGCGGTTTACTTGGTGGGCTTATTGGTGTAGAAAGTGTGAAAAAAATGGTCGGTCATACAGAATCAACAGGAGATGATATGGTTATTCCACTCGTGCTAGGAATTGCAATTGGGAGAATTGGTTGTTTTTTAACTGGCATTGGAGATGAAACGGTAGGCATACAAACAACATGGCCAGTTGGAATTGATTTTGGCGATGGAATATTTCGGCATCCAACACAATTATATGAGATGGGCTTTTTATTTATCATTATGATTTGCTGCATTTGGCTAAGAAGATACAAACTATGGGAAGGCTTCATTTTTCAAATCTTTATGTTAGCATATTTAATTTTCCGTTTTTGGGTTGAATGGCTAAAGCCAACAGATAAGTTATATGTGCAGTTAAGTGCGATTCAATGGGCTTGTATTCTTGGCGTTTGTTATTACGTGGTGTTAGTCACAAAAAAGAGAAGAGGGGAAAGGCAACATGCCAAATAGAGACTATTTATATTATGACTTAACAAGTAGTGTATGTTCTAAATGCTTACGGAAAGTAGAAGCAAAAATCATTATACAAAATGAGAAAGTCTATCTGATAAAGCACTGTATGCTGCATGGTCGAGAAAAAGTGCTTATTTCAACAGACATTGCTTACTATAAACAATGTCGTGAGTTTATTAAGCCAAGTGAAATGCCGTATCGCTGGAATACGCCTATAAAATATGGTTGTCCTTACGACTGTGGGCTCTGTCCAGATCATGAACAGCATAGCTGTTTAAGTATTATTGAAATTACAGACGCATGCAATTTACAGTGCCCAATTTGCTATGCGGAATCATCACCCAAGCGGACAACATGGAGAACAGTTGAGCACGTAGAAATGATGTTAGATGCAGTTGTAAAAAATGAAAAAAATCCAGATGTTGTTCAAATTAGCGGCGGTGAGCCAACGCTTCACCCCCATTTCTTTGATATATTAACGATTGCAAAACAAAAACCGATTAAACATATTATGATTAATACGAACGGTTTACGAATTGCACAAGATATTACATTTGTTGAAAAACTAGCAAAATATACGCCTGGATTTGAAATATATTTACAATTTGATAGTTTTGAGAAAGAAGCGCTCCAAGAACTACGCGGGGCGGATTTACGAGAAATAAGAAGAAAAGCGATTGAAAAATTAAATGAATATAATATTTCTACAACTCTTGTCGTTACATTGAAAAAGGGAGTGAATGATAAAGAGATAGGAGAGATATTACAATACGCAGTACAACAAAGATGTGTACGAGGTGTTACATTTCAGCCAATTCAACAAGCAGGACGAACAGAAGATTATGATCCTGAAACGAATCGATTGACCTTAAGTGAAGTAAGACAAATGATTATTGAACAATCTTCTTTATTTACAGATGATGATATCATTCCGGTCCCTTGTCATCCAGATAGTTTGGCGATGGGATATGCATTAAAGTTAAATGGATCAATTTTCCCACTGACAAGTATAATTGACCGAAACATTTTATTAGAGGGGGACCGCAATACGATTGTTTTCGAAAATGATGATCAATTAAAAGGGCAAATTTTTAAGTTATTTAGTTTAAATCATTCACCACAAAGTGGCTATGATTCATTAAAAGAATTACTGTGCTGTTTACCGAAAGTGAGCTTTCCGACAGGTATTGGCTATGAAAATGTATTTCGTGTGTTAATTATGAAATTTATGGATAATTATGATCTAGATATACGTTCTGTTAAGAAATCATGTGTACATATTGTACATCCAGATGGAAGGATTATTCCATTTGATACGTATAATTTGTTTTATCGAGATGAAAAGGAAGAATATTTAAAAGAGCTACAAGACGAGAGAGTGATTATAAAGTAAAGCTTCCCTCAAGTAAGGCGATAAGTAAAATCCCACTTCTATAGGCATGAAGTGGGATTTCATTTATAACGATTTATACATTACTTTATGAGGTCCGATTGTTGGCAGATCAAATATTTCACCGTACCCTTGAAATCCTAGTCGCGAATAGTAATCTGTAACAGTAATTCTTGCATTACACCATAGGATCTGTGCTTGGCGTTTTTGTAGTATTTCTTCAGCACTATGAATTAATGAGCTGCCAGCGCGTTGTTTTTGAAAAGCTGGCACTGTCGCCATTCCTCTTAAACGATAATGATGGTCCCCCTGTAAGGAAGGGTGTGACTCATGAGAAAAGGAAGCGATGCTAATTAGTTCGTTGTGTAGAAAGGCACCGAGGTGAAACGAATTTTTTTCGTAATCAGACGGGTATTTACAGTCTTCTATACTTTGTTTTGGTCTTAAAATAGTTTTCCTCAGTTTATATGTTTGAGAGGCATCAATCAGCTGGATCTCGATCATATAAATACTCCTTTCTTATACTGCTTTATCGATAAGTTGTATAAAGAAATAGGCTGGTGCAACACAAAGGCCTAATATACTACATGTACCAATAAGGAGAGAAAGAAAGATACAAAAGTATTTCGTACCATTTGGTTTCTTCCAGCCGTAACTGAAAATTTCAATGCTTATACCAATAAGAATAATAGCAACAAGTACTTCTGCTAATAAAAAAAGAGCTAAAGTTGAAATGGACATATCGTGATTCATCCCCGTATTACATGATAGTAATATTTTACCATGATAAAATAAGAATCTTAAGAATTTTTTTTGAAGGTATTAAGATTTATATAAATACAAATTAAAAACCGACATAAACCCTTGTTTTTAGGTGGGAGAGAGCATCCGTTCATGCATAAAAGCGGTCAGTTCCTTTTCCTACCCAGACACAGTGAAAACAAAGAGAGAAAACGAGTGCAGGTCACCTTTTGTTATCCATAGCCGCGACTTATATGTCGAAAAAACAAAATGGATTCATATAGGGTAAGAAGGAGTGGTTATTACGCAATTTCCCTTCAGCGTATGTATAAAAAAGTTCCCCCTTTCGCTTTTGAAAGGGGGAACTTTCTACTATTCTAGTATGCTTTTCATTGTATCAATATGTTCTTTTGAGCCCGTTACGAGGAGTGTATCTCCATGTTGTAATTTTGTATCACCGTGTGGTACTACTGCTTTATTACCACGGTAAATTTGAATGATGAGCACATCGCCTAAGAATGGAAGGCGACGAAGTGGTAAACCGTCATACGTATTGTTACGTAATTCCACTTCACGCACCGTTTCATTTGCTGTTGTAATTAAACGAACGAGACTGGGTTTATCAATGAGTGCACGCAGTAAAATGCGCGTCGAGTTAATGGTTGAGAACACTGCAATATGTTCTTGCGTTGCTTTTTCTTGTAGAAGAGGATCCTCGACACTTGCAATGACATGTTCAACACCTAATTCTTTTGCATGCCCTGCTAATAACAGGTTTTGTTCATCATCACTTGTTGCAACAACAACTCGATCTGCATCAAATGCTTTTTGTTTTTCTAATGCCTCGATAGAAATTGTATCTAATTTTACAATTGGGAAGTCATGAGAGATTACTTCTTCTGTATTTACTTTATTTTGACGCATCATGTAAAGTGTTACATCGTAATCTTCTCTCTTTAAATCAAGTGATAACGGAAGTGTAATGCGACTTGCACCAATAATAGAAACTTTTGGTTTTGGTATTTCTACTTTTGGAAACATCTTTTTAAATAGTACAGGTGCAAAAATACATGTAATGACTGCACTCAAAATAAGTGAAGCAGATAGACTAGGACTAATAATATTTAATTTTTCACCAATTTGTGCTGCTGCGATTACTAATGATAATGTTGATGTTAATAAAATGGCACTACCTAATACGATGTTACGAGGGTACCATTTCTGCAGTACAAGCGACGGTAATAATTTTGAGATAAACAGTCCAACAATTAATATTGGAATCATCAGCATACTAGAAGGCTCTTTAAAAATAGACCATACTTCTAAATTTACACCGACCATAACGAAGAAAATTGGGATAAAGAAACCATATCCGATGGAATCTAGTTTTTCGACCATATCTTCGTTGGGTGATAGTAAGGATACGAGCACACCTGCTAAAAAGGCTCCTAAAATGTTTTCTGCACCAACGGATTCTGATAATCCAACAAGAATTAAAATGAGTGCAAAAACAGCTCGTGTATCAATTTGAACACTTCCGGCTTTTAAGCTTTCTAGGTATGGAATATTTTTAAAGCGTCTTGCAACAAAGTAAATCACAATACCTGCGCCAAATAGAACAAGAAGAAGCCACATGCTCTGACCGCTTTCGGAGTTTAATCCGACAAACACAGCTAATAGAATCATCGTAACTAAGTCAGCGATAACAGCGACTAATAAAATAATCTGACCGATTGCTGTTTTTCCTAAATTGTTTTCTTTTAGTGTTGGTACAACAACACCTAAAGAAATGGTTGAAATAATTAATGTCATAAACATGGCATTATCTACAAAGCCAAGCCATACGAATACAAGAGATAGGGCATAGGATAATACGAAAATAAATAAAAAGATAATACTTGCTACTTGGAAAGTATTTGGTTCATTTGTCGTATTCTTTTTCCCTTTTTGTTTAAAGATTGAAAAGTCAATTTCTAAACCGCTTAAGAACATTAAGAAAATAAAACCTAACGTTGATAAGACTTGGAGCCACATATCCGGCTCGATAACATTAAATCCACTTTTTCCTACAAAAATACCTGCGATAATTTCTGCAACAACGACAGGAATTGCTTTTAACTTAAAGCGTTGCAGCAAAAGGGGAACGAAAAATGCGATTGCGACGACAATCATAAGTGATAGAACAGAAGAATGTTGTTCCATAGCGTTCTCTCCCTTCAAAATATATAGTACCTATTTTAGCTATATTATAGGAAGAAAAGCAATGCGTATGAATTCGATTCCATAAAGAAAGAGTTTTCTTAACATTTGTCACAATAAGTATAGTTTACATTTTCATTCTTTATTTTCCTTTATATGTATATAAAAGTTTAACTTATTGCATAAGGAAGGGAAGAGGGAAGAATAAAAAAAGTCTGCTGGGACATTGTCCTAGCAGACTTTTGAAAGTACATTACATAGAGAAGAAAATCCAAACCGTACCACCAACAGTTACTGCAGCGATGAAAAAGCTGAATAACATTGTGATCGTTTGTGTTGTACCTTCTCCTTCTTTCATGTGCATAAACATAACTAATTGTAACGCTGCTTGTGCCACTGCCATTGCAATAATGCTTGTTAAGATTGTTGAAAGTGACAAGTTTAAGTTTGAATATAACGCTACGTATAAAGCAAGGAACGTTAATGCAAGTGATAAAATAAATCCGAAAACGTGTGACCATGGAAAACCGCTATGAGCGTGCCCATTCGCTTGTGTATTGTTTTGTCCCATTATTACGCCACCATCCCGTTCAAGTAAACTAGTGTGTAAATGAAGATCCAAACAACATCAAGGAAATGCCAGTATAAGCTGATAATAAACACTTTACGAGCTGTAACTGGTGTTAGTCCTCGTTTTAAAATTTGGATAATAACACAAGTTGCCCAGATGATACCAGCTGTTACGTGGGCACCGTGTGTTCCAAGAAGAACGAAGAATCCAGATAAGAAACCACTTGTTTGTAATGTAGCACCTTCACCGACATACAGTATAAATTCTTCAATTTCAAAGAAAAGGAAGCCAGCACCTAAAAGTAAAGTTAGAATGAACCAAACTAACATACCTTTTTGGTTGCGTTTACGCATTTCGTGAATTGCGATACCGCATGTGAAACTACTTGTTAAAAGTAGTAATGTTTGGATTAAAAGTGTTTTTACTTCAAACAATTGAGCTGGAGTAGGGCCATCTGCCGTACGACCAGCAAGTACTAGGTAAGAGGCGAAAAGCGTTGCAAATAGCACGATTTCAGCCCCAAGGAAAATCCAAAACCCTAAAATATTCAATCTGCTTTGTTCGGATTGATATTCTAGAGGTAAGCTTTTATCTAAAGCTGCCATTTCGTTTCACCTCTCATGCAACATGTTCTGTCTTTTTAATTTCGTCTACGCTAATGTAATATCCGTCGTCGTAATCAAATGAACGCCAGATCATACAAGCTACCATACCGATACCACCGACAATTGCTAACCAGAACCAGCTAAATATTAATGCAAAACCAGCAAGACCGATAAAACAAGACATAATGATTGGAACACCAGAATTGCTTGGCATATGAATTGGTGTTAATTCATCCGCTTTTGGTGTAATAGATTGACCAGTTTTCTTCATGTGCCATAGTATATCGCTCTCTGTGATTTCTGGTAATTTTGCAAAGTTATAATGCTGAACTGGAGATTGAGTTGCCCATTCAAGCGTTCTGCCATCCCAAGGGTCTCCAGTTGTATCGCGCTCACCATGGCGTGCGCTCCAAACTACGTTATAGCATAAGAATAGGAATCCGATACCCATCATTAGTGCACCAACAGATGAAATTTGGTTTAACCAGCCCCATCCTAGGTTATCAGCGTATGTGTACATACGACGTGTCATACCATCTAAACCTAAGAAATACATTGGAATGAAACATACGTTGTATCCAATCATAAAGAACCAGAATGTCCATTTTCCTAGTCGTTCATTTAACATATGACCAGTCATTTTTGGGTACCAGAATGTAAATCCTGCAAGCATCGCAAATACAGTTCCGCAAATTAAAACGTTGTGGAAGTGGGCAACTAGGAAGTAGCTGTTATGGTATTGATAGTCAGCTGCTGCCATTGCAAGCATAACACCTGTAACTCCACCGATTACAAAGTTTGGGATAAATGATAATGTCCACATCATTGGAACTGTGAAACGAATCCGTCCTTTATAAAGCGTAAACAACCAGTTAAAGATTTTAACACCGGTTGGAATCGAAATCGCCATTGTCGAAATCGAGAAGAATGAGTTAACTGCTGGACCTGCACCCATTGTAAAGAAGTGATGCAGCCATACAAGACCACTTAAGATTGCGATTGCAACCATTGAGTACACCATTGCACTGTAACCAAATAGACGTTTACGAGAAAATGTACTTACAATCTCAGAGAAAATACCGAATGCCGGTAAAATAACAATATATACTTCAGGGTGACCCCATACCCAGAATAGGTTAGCCCAGAGCATTGGCATACCGCCGCTCGCCATCGTAAAGAAGTGAGCATCAAATAGACGATCGAATGTCATTAATGCAAGAGCAACTGTTAATACTGGGAAAGCAAAGAGAATGATGACACATGTAACTAAAATGGACCATGTAAACATTGGCATTTGCATTAATTTCATGCCTGGCGCACGCATTTTTAAGATTGTAACAAGGAAGTTAACCCCTGTCATCAGCGTACCGAGACCTGAAATCTGTAATGCAATTGCATAAAAGTTGTTTCCTACGCCAGGACTAAACTCTGTACCAGCCATTGGGAAGTAAGATGTCCATCCGGCGTCTGGAGAACCACCAATAACAAAGGCGATGTTGAATAACATTGCTCCAATAAAGAATAACCAAAAACTTAGTGCATTTAAGAATGGATATGCAACGTCACGAGCACCAATTTGTAATGGTATAACGACGTTCATTAATCCTAGAACGAATGGCATCGCCATGAAAAGAATCATAACTGTACCATGTGTTGTAAAGATTCCGTTATAGTGTTCAGCGTTTAAATATGTTGTATCTGGGAATGTTAATTGGGCACGGATCATTAAACCATCCATACCACCACGGAATAACATTATAACCGCAGAGATAATATACATAGTCCCGATTTTTTTATGGTCAACAGTTGTTAACCATTCATCCCAAAGCCATTTCCATTTTTTATACTTTGTCAGTACGAAAAGGATTGCTAATGTCACAAGAACAATAGATGCGTCAGCGCCGTAAATAATCGGATCACCTGTGACAAAAAATTCATCAAGCTTCACTGTGTTCACTCCAATCTGTTGGAATAGTAGCTATTATTTATTTGTGTAGTAGTTATAATCACAATACTCAAGTGATTTCGGATCTACATAACTTAAGTGGTGACTAGAGAATGTCATACGCCCTACTACACCAGGTTTAATAACTTCATTGTATTTTTCTTCTGTCAGTGGTTTAGCAGTTTCTTTTACTTCTTTTACCCACTTGTCATAATTTTCTTGTGTTTTTGCTTCGAGCTCAAACTCCATGTGAGTGAATCCTTCACCAGAGAAGTTTGCACTACGACCAAGATAAGAACCTGGCTTATCAGCTTGTAAATATAAATCCATGATCATGCCATCCATTGTGTATTTCATACCACCAAGTTCTGGAATCCAGAAGGCGTTCATTGGGCCTACAGATGTCAGCTTAAATTGGATTGGTACACCAGCTGGTACGTTCAAATAGTTAACGGTTTCAATTTTTTCCTCTGGGTAACTGAATAACCATTTCCAGTTGGCAGATGTAACATAAATTTCAACTGGTTTAATATTTTTTGATTGCTCTGGCACTTTTTCCGTTGCATATGTTGCTTTTACCGTTGGAATTGCTAGTGCAATAACAATAATGACAGGGAAAATAGTCCAGATAACTTCTAAAAGAGTATTACCGTGTATATCAGGTGGCTCATAGTCCATATTATCTGGTTTTTCACGGTAACGAATCAAAATGATTGTAAACAAAACGAATACGATAACAATGATCGATAGTAGAAGTATGAATGACCAAACAATCAAATCATACTGTTGTTTTGCAACAGGCCCTTGTGGATTTAATACTGCGATTTTCTCACATCCACCGAGGAACAAGAGTAATGATAGCGGAAGAAGTGAAGCCAACTTCCAAGACGCTTTCTTTAGTTGCACGATTGAAAATCTCCTTTCTCCTTGGATTGAAACTATGCCAATAAAACAATATAAACCTATTAATTTATAGAAGGCAATAGTTTTCGCGATATTGTTAAAAATTAGACACAAATGCACACTTTTTACAGTGAATATCATTTGTAACTTGATAACATTGTAAACTATTTTTCATGCTAAATCTTGATTGTAAAAATTTTAAGATAAATAAAGTTATACCAAGATATCCAAAAAATAGAAAAAAGCTATCTTATCATAAGGTAAGATAGCATAATATTACCTATATTCAGTTTACTTCCTGTGTAATAGTTTGTTGCTCTTTAAATGTGACAACTTTTTTATATTTAATTTGATACAAGATGTAACAAATAATCATAAATGGAATCCCACAATAAAGAGCGATACGTTGATCTGGAATAAAGGCTAAACTTACGAATGTAACGAAGTTTAAAGAGAATGCTAAAATTGGAACGATTGGGTATAACGGTGTACGATATTTTAAATCTTTTATATTTCCACCATTCTGAATAAATTCTCTTCGGAAGAAAAATTGTGAAGCTGCAATCGACATCCAAACGACAACAGCTGCCATTGCAGCGATAGATGTTAATACTAAAAAGACAGTATCAGCTGCAAATATACTCGTTAAAAGTGAAAGGCTTGCAAATATAAGGCTGAAAATTAAAGCGTTTAATGGTACACCCTTTTTCGTTAGTTTTGCAAATCTAGGGCTAGCCATTCCTTGTTTCGACATGGCCCAAAGCATACGTGAATTGGCATATAATCCTGAGTTTGCTACAGATAGTACAGCAGTAATGATAACAAAGTTCATAATGTCTGCTGCATATGGAATGCCAACTGTATCAAAGACAAGCACGAATGGACTTTCTACAAGGTTGGCTTCTTGCCATGGAAGCAAGCCAACAACTACTGCAATTGCTAATACGAAAAAGAATAGAGTACGCCAAATTGTATTTTTAATTGCTTTAGGAATTGTTTTTTCTGGTTGTTCACTTTCACCCGAAGCAATCCCAATTAATTCGGTTCCTTGGAATGAAAAATTCACGGTAATCATTGTAAAAAGAACAGCTAATAGGCCGTTTGGAAATAACCCGCCATTTTCTGTGAAGTTATGAAGCATTGGTGCGGGTTTTCCATTGAAATCTAGGAAACCAAACATAGCGGCGCCTCCCAGTATGATGAAGACAACAATTGTTGAGACTTTTACACTGGCAAACCAAAATTCTGCTTCTGCGTAGGCCTTTGCTGATAAAGCGTTTACGATGAAGAGGATTGCTGCAAACGTAACACACCAAATCCATGAAGAAACATCTGGAAACCAGCGTTTCATTAAAATACTAACGGTTGTGAGTTCAACACCGACTGTAACAGCCCAGTTCAACCAATACATCCAACCGACAACAAATCCAAAACCAGGTGAAATAAATCGGCTTGCATAGCTTTGAAATGAACCTGCCTCTGGCATAGCAACGGATAGTTCACCAAGACAGAGCATCGTTAAATACATAACAAAACCACCAACTAAGAAAGCGAGAATGGCCCCACCAGGACCAGCGTTGTGAACAATTTGTCCTGATCCCATAAATAGCCCAGTGCCAATGACACCACCAAGTGCAATCATAAAGAGATGTCTACTTTGCATCGTACGTTTTAATTCAGTTTGCTGATTTTCTGTTTGATTCATATTCCCTTCACCCCATATTTTTTATGTTGTTTGTTTTGCTCGATGGACAAAATAACTTATCGAGCTTGCGTCATTTCACTAATCATCAGTGGGGGATGAAAAACTTACTGATAGAAGTTTTACTTTATTTGACCCTAATAAGTAATATGAGATGCACATTTATTAGTGGCAATAAGAAAACAACTATGATTAGTTTCACTTGATTAAGTATTTCGAGCATGTAAGAAATAATTTTCTGTATAAATACAAATTAAAAAACCGACATAAACCCCTTCTTTTTAGGTGGGAGAGAGCATCCGGCCATGCATAGAAGCGGTCAGATCCTTTTCCTGCGCAGACATAGTGAAAACAAAGAGAGAAAACGAGTGTAGGTCACCTTTTGTTATCCATAGCCGCGGCTATATGTCGAAAAATCAAAATGGATTTATAGGCATCTCACATAAGCATTTTTAATTCTAGCAAAATATTCTGAAAATGTATATTTATTTTTCTTTCTATTAGAAATAATTAGAATCTTAAATAAAAATACTGGGGGGCAAATTTCATAATCCTTCTAGCAAACTAGCAGGAAGAAAGGTAGAATGAAAGGAGTATGGTTTTGAAAATAATGATGTAATGGAGTTTGGTATATGTTCAGGAAAGTCAAATATATATGTATTTTAGGAATTGTAATTGTCGTCGGTGTAGCGTGTAGTAAAGATGCTATGGGTGTCGTTGCAGCAGGGAAAAATAAAATTTTTCAAAAGACACAAGAACTACGTGTGGATTTTTTGTTTGATATGAAGGAAACAGCTATGATTGAAAATGTTCCGTTTATAAAACAACTTCCTGAGTTACCAAGAGGTTGTGAAGTCACAAGTTTAGCGATGCTACTACAGTATAAAGATGTACAAGTAGATAAGATGAAGCTTGCGAGTGAAATAAATCGTGTTCCATTTAAAGAAAACAATCTTCGTGGCAATCCGCATGAAGGATTTGTTGGAAATATTTACACGAAATCTGAGCCTGGCTACGGTGTATATCATGAACCGATTTTTGAACTTGCAGAAAGATACGTGCCTGAAAAAACGATTGATTTAACAGGAAGAGATATAGAGGATATATATAAGGTTATTAGTTCAGGTTCACCAGTATGGGTTATTGCAAATACAACGTTTCAGTCGTTAGCAGAAGATAGCTTTGAGACGTGGAATACAAATGCAGGAGATTTGAAAATTACATATTATGAGCATAGCGCTATAATTGTTGGATATGATCAAAACTTTGTATATATAAATGATCCACTGGCTAACAAGCCAAATAAAAAAGTATCACGTGCTCAATTCGAGAAGGCATGGGAGCAAATGGGGAAACAAGCAATTACTATTCTATAAAAATAAAAAGCTATTTATAATAGGTAGCTTTTTATTTTTTTGCATATATAAATACAAATTAAAAAACCGACATAAACCCCTTCTTTTTAGGTGGGAGAGAGCATCTGGCCATGCATAAAAGCGGTCAGATCCTTTTCCCGCTCCATGCGAAGTGAAAACAAAGAGAGAAAACGAGTGCAGGTCACCTTTTGTTATCCAAAGCCGCGGCTATATGTCGAAAAATCAAAATGGATTTATATAAATATAAAATAGTATTCAATAAAAATTTTCTGAATATTGTTTCTTTTGATGAGGGTCCTCGCTATAATAATGCTTAACTTGGCGAAGAAAGGAAGATGAAGGATGGATATAGCAGAAGAAATTTTTCTCTCAAAAGATCAATTAATAGAATGGAGAAGACATTTTCATATGTATCCAGAACTGTCTTTTCAAGAAGAAAAAACCTCTCAGTTTGTATATGACATACTTCAAACAATCCCTCATCTAGAAGTTTCAAGACCAACAAAGTATAGTATTATGGCAAGATTGATTGGCAAACAGCCAGGCAAGACGATTGCGATTCGAGCTGATATGGATGCACTTCCGATTCAAGAAGAAAATCATTTTGAGTTTGTTTCTACATATTCAGGAGTGATGCACGCCTGTGGGCATGATGGACATATTGCGATGCTCCTTGGTACCGTGCACGCACTGGCAGGACAACGAGAAAGAGTTCATGGGGAAATTCGCTTTTTGTTTCAACATGCAGAAGAAAATTTCCCGGGCGGTGCACAAGAGATGGTTGCAGCAGGCGTGATGGAAAATGTTGACTGTATTATTGGCGCACATCTTTGGGCTTCATTGGAAGTTGGAAAAGTTGGAGTCATTTATGGTCCAGCGATGGCAGCACCTGATGTCTTTAAACTTACAATAGAAGGGAAAGGTGGTCATGCAGGTATTCCACATGAAACGATAGACAGCATTGCTATTGGCACGCAAGTTGTTTCACAGCTTCAGCAAATTGTATCTCGTCTTACTGATCCGTTGGATTCTCTCGTCTTATCTGTAACGCAGTTTCATGCGGGTACAACGCATAATGTGATCCCGGAACGGGCTAAGATTGAAGGGACAGTTAGAAGTTTGAAACATGAATTGCGAGAAAAAACGGCTGAGAGAATCGAAAAGATTACAAAAAGCATTACCGAAGCGTACGGAGCATCGTATACATTTTCATATGAATATGGATATCGGCCGGTTGTAAATGATGAACAGATTACGAAGCATGTAGAGCGTGCAGCGTTGCAATTGTATGGAAGAGAAAAAGTGGTCCGCTTGCAGCCGACAATGGCTGGAGAGGATTTTTCAGCCTTTTTACAGAAGGCACCGGGAACATTTTTCTTTATTGGTGCTGGTAATAAAGAAAAGGGAATTGTATATCCACATCACCATCCGCGTTTTACCATTGACGAAGATGCTTTGCCAATCGGGGTAGAAGTTTTTGTTTCATCCGTCTTAAACTTTATGCAAAAAGGAGAATAAGATAAGAAAAATACATGTACTAGCACTTATTCCAGTTCTTTGTTTAGTTGTTGGACCAGTGTTTACAAATTCAGTTACTCCTTAAATATGGAAGTAAAGCATAGTTCTACTGTAGTAGAGAAATAAGATTAGCTGGATTCAGCTATAGAAGTTTCATTTTAAAGAAGCTATCTCACTTTGGAGAGATAGCTTCTTTGTATTGCATACATTTTCCCAATATGGAGAAATATAACGATAACATCTTTAGAGGAAAGTTAGGTGAGAGAGATGACCAATTTAGAAGCAAACTTATCTGCCATTACACAATCTATTCGAGAAACGTTGCAGTCGCCCAATGATTTAACTGTGCGAGAGTTTGCACTTTCTGGTTCATCTACTCGGTGTGCGGTTGTTTTTCTATGCGGACTTACAGATAAAGATTTAATTTATCAACTTGTTATCCGTCCTTTGCAACAAGAAGGGATTCCAAATAAAGTACCGATTATGCAAACGTTATTAGACAGATTTATTTCTGTAGGTGAAGTAAATACAGTAAAGACATTCCCAGATGTTATTAATTCCGTTTTAGTAGGGGATGCTGTTGTTTTAATTGATGGGATACCTAACGCATTAGTGATAAATGGTCGGGCGTGGGAAAGAAGAAGTTTGGAGGCACCGATCACAGAAAATATCATCCGAGGCCCTAAAGTAGGACTTACTGAGGATATTGCAACGAATAAAATGTTAATTCGCCGTGATTTGCGTGATCCAAAACTTCGTTTTCAATCTTACATTATGGGGAAACGGTCTCAAAAGGAAGTTACATTAATTTATATTGAAGACGTAATTAACCCCTACATTGTGACAGAATTAACTCGGCGATTGGAGTCGATTGAAACTGATGTGATATTGGACTCTGGAAAGATTGAGCAATTATTGGAGGATAATAACATGTCTCCGTTCCCACAATTTTTAAATACAGAAAGGCCAGACAGAGCAGTAGCTGCCTTAGCGAAAGGGAAGGCGGTCATTTTAGTAGATGGATCGCCGTTTGCAGTTATCGCTCCTATGGTCATTGTGGATATTTTTCAATCCCCAGAAGATCATTATGAAAGATGGATTATCGGTACTTTACTAAGAGGGCTTCGTATTATAGCTGGACTTATGGCGATTTTACTTCCAGCTGTATATGTTGCGCTAGTCTCGTATCATCAAGGGCTTATTCCATCTAATTTGGCATATTCAATTGCTGGAGCAAGGGAAGGGGTACCATTTCCTGCCTATATTGAAACCATTATTATGACGTTGACAATGGAGCTAATAAGAGAAGCTGGCCTTCGTTTGCCGAAGCAAGTCGGACAAACTGTTGGGATTGTGGGAGGGCTTGTTATTGGAGAAGCTGCAGTAAGCGCAGGGATTGTCAATCCTTTTATGGTTATTATTATTGCGGTTACGGCTATTGCTACATTCTCTCTCCCTGTTTATAGCGTAACGATAACGTTTCGATTTTTACTATTTGCGTTTATTTTAGCGGCTACTATGTTTGGGTTATATGGAATTATTTTGGCGGTAATTGCATTGACGATCCATATGACCAATTTAAAAAGTGTTGGCGTACCATATTTTACGCCGTTAGCTCCTGCTTTTTATAAAGATTGGAAAGAAGAAGTGGTACTGTTGCCGAGGGCAATGTTAAAGACGAGACCAGAATATTTGCAGACGAAAGATAAAACATTACATTCAAAGGAGCGGGAATAAATTGAAACCGTTTGAATACGGAGATGAAGAAATTGGACCTCGGGAGTTAACCTTTGCAGTAAGTTCAGTCATTATTGGTACAGGAGCGCTTTCGATGCCTCGCGTAATTGCAGAAAAAACGCTTTTCACAGACGGATGGTTGATTTTGTTTCTTGGAGGGGTGGTTTGTGCATTTTTGGCTTGGTTTATTGCAAAGGTAGCAATTTTATTTCCGCAACAAACGTTTTTTCAATATACAGGTGCATACTTATCAAAGCCGGTAGCATTTATAGTCACAAGTGTTATGGTTTTAACGTTTGCTGGAATTGCTGCGTATCAGGCACGAGCAATCTCAATTATTTCGCAAACATACTTGTTTGGTAAAACGCCTATTGAGCTTTTATCATTTTTTTACTTACTTGTCGTTATCTACGGAGTGAGTGGTTCTAGAGCAGCATTACTTCGTCTTAACTTGTTATTCTTGCCAATTGTAGCGTGTGCCATTTTTGCTTTGTCGTTATTAAATATAAATTTAATGGATCCTCATAATTTAATGCCCTTTTTCCAAACAAAATGGAGCCAATATGCCATCGGAATGAAAGAATCGATATTTACATTTATTGGGTTTGAGATAGTGTTATTTTATTCTTCGCTTATAAATCAAAAAGACAAAATACCTTTAGCTGCTGCAAAGGGAGTGATGATTACCAATTTATTATATATTCTTATGTATCTCACTTGTATTACCGTTTTTTCTTATACTACAACCAAAAGTCTCACATATCCCGTTATTGAATTAGGGAAGGAAATTGAAATAGGTGGAGGGTTTTTAGAACGTTTTGATGCGATTTTCTTTACGACTTGGATTGTTACAATTTTTAATACTACTGCTATGTATTATGATATTGCAGTAATGAGTTTTTGTTCCATGTTTCCTTCTATTAAAAAGAAGACATTTATTTTTGTAAGTGCACCGATTATTTATTTGCTTAATGTGCTTCCTGAAAATGTTGCGAAGTTAACTCAATATGGTGTCTACTTAGCTTGGGTTGATATGGCATGTGTTATCCTTGTCCCTACGCTTGTCCTTATTATTTATAAAATAAAAGGGAGTAAGAAGAATGAAACACCTTCATAAGTTTGTTTACTGCATCATTTTGTTTCTATGTCTTAGTGGATGTGCAGAACGAAAGGAAATTGAAGAGAGAGGCTTTGTTGTAGGGGTGGCTTTTGATGTTGCAAAGGAAGCAGCGGAAGAAAGTGAATCAAAAAAGCCTCCTTTTATGAAAGGAACGTATCAACTTGTCTTACCGAGTGCATTGGCACAACAAGGTGGGAAAACTGATGGAGATAATTATATTAATATTAGTGCGATAAGCGATAGCATTTTTGAACAAATTCGAGAAATCTCTAAAAAAATAAGTCGATCCTTATTTTTTCCTCATATTCAAATTCTTGTCTTTTCAAAAGATTTATTACAGCATCCGTTTGTTTTAGAACAAACGTTAGATGTCTTTTTTCGTGACCATGAAATGAGAAGGAATATTCGGATTTTCGTCTCAAAAGACCGAGCGGAAGGTATTTTGAAACAAAGCTCGAAACCAGAAAATTTACCAGCGAAGTATATTGATCTGTTAGCGGATCATGCTGACAGTAACGCATACATGTTAGAAGCGATTCGCATTGGAGACATACAAGAAATGATGACCGCTAAAAGAAGTTTTGTTCTTCCGATTTTACAATTAACAAAACAAGGTGTGAAACTGGAGGGAGCTGCTGTATTTAAAGGGAAAAATAATAAATTGCTCGGTCTTTTAAGTGGAAAAGATACGCAAGGATTAAACTATATAATTGGAGAGAAAGCGAGTGGTTTTGTGACCATTCGGAAAGAGGAGGAAACGGTTACGTATGAAATTCATAAGCTAAGGCGCAAAATACACGCTTCTTTTGCAGATCCTCGTCATCCGAAGTTTACAATTGATATTTATCCTGAAGGTATACTAGCAGAGGTATATTTGGGAGGAGATGGAAAGATGTGGAGTGGGAAACAACTGAATACACATATCTCTCAAGAGATGAAAAAAATAACTATGATGACGATTAAGAAAGTGCAAAAAGGTTTTAAAACGGATGTTCTTGGATTAGGAGATTATTATAAACGACATAATTACAAGGAGTGGAAAAAGATAGAAAATAACTGGGATCGAGGAGAAAACTATTTTATGAAGAGCAAAATAGTTGTTCGGGTTCATCCTAGGGTAGAACATTCAGGTTCTTTAATACCGAAAGGTGGGCAGTAAAGCGAAACATTCATCAGTGATGGGGCTTCATCTCCCATCTATTACTTTGATTTCTTTAAAACATTGAAAAAAAGTTTACTGCCGCTAAGGTGGATAAATAGAAGGGGAGCTAGTTATATGAAGATGCCTTCGACTCTTGCAATTGTAGGTACCATTTTGATGGGCATTATCCCATACGGTTTTTATTTTATTAGTAAGAAAATAAAAAAATATGGTGCGCAGCCGTGGGAAGATTCAAATGAAAAAGGAAACCCGTAGTTTAGGTTTCCTTTTTCATTTATCCCGCTATTTGCGGGCAGTAACCTCTCCGTCTCAAGACTCGAAACATGCAAAAGATGGGCGGGGATAACTGCTCGTAAAAGCCCGATTGGTGAGAACTATATAAATCCATTTTGATTTTTCGACATATAAGCCGCGGCTATGGATAACAAAAGGTGACCTGCACTCGTTTTCTCTCTTTGTTTTCACTATGTCTGGGGCAGGAAAAGGATCTGACCGCTTCTATGCATGGCCGGATGCTCTCTCCCACCTAAAAAGAAGGGGTTTATGTCGGTTTTTTAATTTGTATTTATATAATCATAAGTGGGGGATGAAGCTCTCCACTTTATACAAGCCCTAACCAATGTACCAACTGCGTAGAGAGGAATGTAACAACAATGGCGATAACGGTAGGGATTGCAAACGAAAGAAATGTCCATTTTGGACTTTTTGTTTCTTTATATATGTTAACTAATGTTGTTCCACATGGGAAATGAAGAAGGGAGAACAACATTGTATTTAACGCAGTTAACCAAGTCCAACCGTGATCAAGGAACAACTGTTTAATTTGTGACATATCGTCTAGTTCTGTTAAGGAACCTGTTGATAAATAAGCCATTAATAAAATTGGAATAACGATTTCATTGGCCGGCAGTCCAAGTATGAATGCCGCTAGAATAAATCCATCTAGTCCAAGTAGTTTTGCGAATGGATCTAAGAAATTTACAAAGTACATGAGTAGGCTTGTGTCACCAACATATATATTTGCCAGCGCCCAAGTGAATACAGCGGCAGGCGCAGCGACGATAACAGCGCGTTTTAAAACATATAACGACTTATCGAGTGTGGCACGTACAATCGTATTCCATATTTTTGGTTTTCGATACGGTGGTAATTCTAATGTATAGTGGGTTGGTACGCCTTTTAAAGCAGTTTTAGATAAAACCCAAGATACAGATAATGTTACGATAATACCGATAACAACCATTCCGACTACAACACCTGATGTAACAAGTGTTTGCATGCCGCCTGTATACCCGGCAGCCATAAATAATGAAGCCATTAATATTAATGTAGGCCAGCGACCGTTACATGGAACGAAGTTGTTCGTTAAAATTGCCAGCATACGCTCGCGCGGAGATTCAATAATACGCGTCGACATAATAGCGGCTGCGTTACAACCGAAGCCCATTGCCATTGTTAGCGATTGTTTTCCATGAGCACCAGCACGTTTGAACAGGCGATCCATATTAAAAGCGACACGTGGTAAGTAACCATAGTTTTCTAATAAGGCAAACATGGGGAAGAAGATGGCCATCGGCGGTAACATAACACTAATAACGGCACCTGTACCGCGGAATAGACCAAGAATTAAAACGCCATGTACCCACTCAGGTGCATTCATAGCTTGAAACCATGCTGTTAAATGACCTTCTGCCCAGCCGAAAAATTCAGCGATTTTATCAGATGGAACGTTAGCTCCGGCAATTGTAAGATAAAAAAGAATAGCTAAAATTCCGAGCATAATGGGGAATCCGAATATAGGAGAAGTGAAAATTTTATCCAGCTTCTCTGAACGATATAATTTATCTGTATCGGTATATTGAACAGCTTCTTTACAAATACCAGCAGAAGTTCGATAAATATCACCAACGATATCGTCACGAATATCATCTTTTGTAAGTGTTTGAGCATGTTGAATAATATGATCTAATGGAAGTGATTTACTGGCTGAGTGAAATTCCATTTATGACAACCTCCCTTACAAGCGGCTCTTTATGATGCTTTTGGAGTGCTGCTAGAAAATTTTTATCCCCATCTAATATACGAAGTGCGATCCAACGTGCAGGATAAGTATCTCCAAACACTTTATGAATTTGTGGTTCTAATTCTTGAATCATACTTTCAATTTTTTCATTATAAGTAATTTGAATTGGTGTAGGAATCAATTTTTTATTTGCTACTTTTGTTATTACAGTTAGTAAATGACCGATACCGACTCGATTCCGCGCTGAGATTTTAACAACAGGAACTCCAAGAGATTTCGCTAATCGTTTCTCATCAATGACAATTCCTTTTTTCTCTGCTTCATCTATTAAGTTAATACAAACGACAACGTCTTTTGTCATTTCCATGACTTGCAATGCTAAGTTTAAATTTCTTTCCATTGCCGTTGCATCTACAACAACAACCGTTACATCAGGCTTCTCAAAAATGATATAATCTCGTGCTACTTCCTCATCTGCAGAATTCGAATAAAGGGAGTATGTTCCTGGTAAATCAATTACTGTATACATATTTCCGTTATGTTCATATTCGCCTTCTGCTTTCAATACTGTTTTTCCGGTCCAGTTTCCAGTATGTTGTTTTAACCCTGTTAATGTATTGAATAATGTACTTTTTCCGGTATTAGGATTTCCTGCTAATGCAATGCGATGATTTATCATCGTACATCATCTCCTATTAATCTCCCGAATATAAGGGAACTTTCCTCATTTCGTAGTGCAATGGTTGTATTGCTCACTTGATATGCAATTGGATCCCCGAGCGGACTTTTTTGCAATACTTTAATTGTAGCTCCGGGAATAAAGCCTAAATCCAATAAACGACGTTTCATAGTTCCTTCTAAATGCATCTTCTCGATTTGTACAAACTGCCCTGTTTGAAAACTTGAAAGGGGTTCGGTATTAGCTGTCGCCATAAAAGTTACCTCTCCTCTATATTTTTAGTGTTAGTTTAAAATGTTTACCAAGGGAAACTTTTTGCTACTAATATAGTAGACTACAGTGGATGATGTTGTCAATTGGTACTTTAAAAATATTCAATTATTTTTAGAATTGTTCCAATTTACTTTGTTGTGTCTAAAAATATTAATGAATTTATTTGAGAAAAAGAGGGAGTATACGTGTGCAAGTTCAAAAAATGATGGGTTTTGTAAATGTACCTTTAACATTGGTAGCGAAAAAGAAGGTTTTGTTTACAATAAATTTACATTGTTAAAAATAAATTTACATTTCGGGGCGTTTTGTATGGAATTGTTTTGTTTTTTTATTAAAAAGAGAGGAATGATATAGGTTTTGCGGCATCTTTTCTCTCTTTACTTAAAATTAAAAATTGCTTAACACTAACACAATATTATTTTCATACAATGAATTTGTGTTCGAAATAAGTACATGAATATAAAAAAGCAATAATCCAAATGGGGGTACAAGACATGGTTATGAAAAAAGGTTTCAAGTTTTCGTTAGCAGCATTAATGGTTGCAGGTGCTTTAGTAGGTTGTGGAAAAGCAGAAAGCACTGATAGCAAAGATACTGCTAAAGGTAATAATGATACAAAACAAGAACTATCTGGTACGATTGCAGCAGCTGGTTCTACAGCTCTTCAACCTCTTGCGGATGAAGCTGCGAAAAAATTCCAAGAGGAAAACCCAAAGGTATCAATTCAAGTTCAAGGTGGCGGTAGTGGAACGGGGATTAACCAAGTAGCTTCTGGCGCGGTCCAAATCGGCAACTCTGACGTTCCATCTGCGGATAAAATAAAAGATCCAGAAAAAGCAAAGGAATTAGTAGATAATAAGGTTGCTGGTATTGCGTTTGCACTTGTTGTAAACAAAGATGTGAAGGTTGATAACTTAACTGTGAAACAAGTTCAAGACATCTTCGCTGGTACAGTTACAAACTGGAAAGAGCTAGGCGGTAAAGATGAAAAAATTAATGTAATTAACCGTCCGGCATCTTCTGGTACTCGTGCTACATTCGAAAAAACAATTATGAAAGACGCGAAAATTAACGATGGAACAGGTACAACACAAGATTCTAACGGTGCAGTAGAACAAGCAATTAACTCTACACCAGGCTCAATTAGTTATCTTGCAATGTCTTACATGGTTGGCGATAAAAAAGGTTCACTACAAACAGTGAAAATTGATGGGGTAGAGCCGAAAGTTGAAAATATTTCTGCTGGTAAATACCCATTCTGGTCTTATGAGTACATGGTAACAAAAGGGGAAGCAAAAGAAGCTACAAAAGCTTATATCGATTATGTAAAAGGTAAAGACTTCGAAAAACAAGTTGAGGATATGGGTTATATCCCAATGTCCAAATTAAAATAATTGTGGTTTAATGGGGCTGACTGCGAGGTCAGTCCTGTTCATTTCAATCTATGAAGTGGGGTTATGTTCTGTGATGAAGGGGAAAAAACAAATTAACTACGTAAAAAGTGAATACATTGGAAGATCACTAGTTACGTTTTGCGGTATATTTATTGTTATTGTTACGTTAGCAATTATTGCATTCATTTGCGGAAAAGGAATTCAATCTTTTACGCAAAGTGGTATTTCTATTTCTGAAGTTTTGACATCGACGACATGGAGCCCGAATGCTGATAAGGGATCGTTCGGTGCGGTTATTTTTATCATCGGTTCAACACTTGTTTCAATAGGAGCGGTAGTTATCAGTGCACCAATTGCTCTAGCTCTAGCGATATTTATGAATCTAATTTCACCGAAGTTTGGGAATAAAGTATTAAAGCCTGTTTTAGAATTATTAGTTGGGATTCCTTCCGTTGTATACGGGTTACTAGGGGTTACGATTTTAGTACCTCTTTTACGTGATACATTTGGCGGTGTTGGCTTTAGTTTAATTGCAGGTATTGTTGTGTTAAGCATCATGATTTTACCAACAATTGCAAGCATTGCTTCTGATGCAATTCGTTCAGTTCCTTTTGATTATTTAGAAGCTTCATATGGTTTAGGGTCAACGAAATGGCAAGCGATCAGTCGTGTTATTGTACCAGCTGCAAAAAAAGGTATTTTAACAGGTGTTGTTCTAGGATTAGCGCGTGCTTTTGGAGAAGCATTAGCAGTTCAAATGGTAATTGGTAATACAGTTAAATTGCCTGAAGGAATATATAGTCCAACGGCAACATTAACAGGTATTTTAACAATGGATATGACAAATACATTGGATGGAACAGCTTGGAACAATGCGTTATGGACATTGGCGATGATTTTACTTGTTATTTCTTTCCTATTTATTTTAGTGATTCGAGCAATTGGTCAAAGAGGTGAACGTTAACGATGAATGCAAGAACAGTAAATAATATTTGGACGGGTATTTTATATGCAATAGCGGCGTTTGTGGTAGCTTTACTTGTTTTTCTAGTATACGAAATTCTGAAAGAGGGCTGGGGATTTTGGGATCCGAGTTTCTTGTTTGGAGAACCAAGTAATATAAAAGCAGGGGGCGGGATTGGTCCGCAATTATTTAACTCTTTCTATATGCTTGTTATTACGCTCATTATTTCAATTCCGTTAGGTTTAGGAGCGGGGATTTACCTTGCGGAATATGCAAAGCAAGGACGGTTTTTAGGTTTTATCCGTCTATGTATTGAAACGATGGCATCATTGCCTTCTATAGTTGTTGGTCTATTCGGTTTGTTAGTATTTGTTACAATGACAGGCTGGGGCTACACAGTAATGGGAGGCGCACTTGCTTTAACAATTTTAAATTTACCTGGTTTAACGCGTGTTTGTGAAAATGCGATTACAGAAGTTCCGCCAAATGTAAAAGAAGCAAGTCTTGGACTTGGTGCAACAAAATGGCAGACGATTGTTCGTATTATTCTTCCAACTTCTTTACCACAAATTATTACAGGGGTAATTTTAGCGGCTGGGCGTATATTTGGGGAAGCGGCCGCGTTAATTTATACAGCGGGATTAACATCGCCAATTTTAAACTCTGCAGCAGATTTTTCAAGTCCGGCACATCCGTTAAACCCATTTCGACCAGCTGAAACGTTAGCGGTTCATATTTGGAAGTTAAATTCTGAAGGGATTATTCCTGATGCGAAGTTAATTGCAACAAAATCAGCGGCGGTATTAATCATTATGGTGTTGCTCTTTAATATCATTGCTCGTTTTACTGCATCTATACTTCATAAACATTTCACTGGAACGAAAAAGTCTCGCAAAAAAACGAAAGCGGCTTAAATTCTTGTATCCTATATAAATAAGAAGCTCTCTGTTTATAAAAAGCAGAGAGTTTTTTTTGCTTGGTTTTATCTTGCTATTCGCGGGCGGTAAAATTTCTAGATCAAAGTTTGACAGAAAGCAAAGAAGTTAGGTGAGGTCCTAATGCCTGCGTTTCGTACAAACAAATCCTAATTCTTAAGAATTTATTTAGAAATATTTTACATACAGTTCACTCTAATTATTATCCAATTATTGTATAGTGAAACAGGAAGAGATAAAACAATACAATGGGGGAATTAATTTATGGAAAGATTAACAAAGTTTTCATTAAAAAACCGGGCCGCCGTTATCATTATGGTGTTTCTCATTTCGATACTCGGCATTTATTCCGGTTCCAAATTACCAATGGAGTTTCTGCCGAGCGTCGATGTCCCTTCGGTAACCGTCACCACATTATCTCAAGGGCTAGATGCTGAAACGATGGAAAAAGAAGTAACAGAACCTCTCGAAAAACAATTTCGTAATTTAGAACATGTTGATACGATTACTTCTTCAACACACGAAGGTTTATCACGTATTGACATTGCATATACAACCGAAGCTAATATGAAAGATGCAGCGCGTGAGGTCGAGAAAATCACCAATGCTGCTACTTTACCAAAAGAAATTTCGAAACCAGTCGTCAGTCAACTGAATACTTCTATGGTTCCACTCGCACAAGTCGCGATTCAAAAACAGAACGGTTTTACAAAAGCAGATGAAAAACAAATCGAAAAAGAAATTATCCCACAACTCGAAAAGATTGACGGTGTTGCGAATGTCATGTATTACGGAAAATCAACAAGTGAGCTTTCTGTTAAATTAGATCCTTCCAAAATGCAAAATAAAAATATTACAGCTCCACAAGTGTTAACTGCTTTGCAAGGAAAAGAAATCTCAACTTCTACTGGCCAAGTCACTATAGACAATGAAGAACACTCACTTCGTGTCATTGGGGAAATTAAAAATATTGATGAAATGAAGAACATCAATATTGCACCACAGGTAAAATTACAGGATATTGCTCAAGTAGAACTAAAACAACATTCCGATGTAATTTCACATGTTAACGGAGAAGATGGCGTAACATTAGTTGTTATGAAAGAACCAAGTGAAAATGCAGTGACAATCGGAAAAGAAATTGATAAAAAGGTGAAGGATATCAGCAAAAAATATAAAGAGAATTTCACTATTAAAATGCTGGCATCTACTCATGAACAAGTTGAAAATGCTGTTATGGGCATGGGCAAGGAAGTGATTATTGGCGCAATTGCTGCGACATTTATTATTTTAGTTTTTTTACGTAATATTCGCACAACGTTAATTGCTGTTGTCAGCATTCCGTTATCTATTTTTCTGACACTCTTTTTACTTGATCAATCTAATATTACATTAAACACTTTAACTTTAGGTGGTTTAGCAGTTGCTGTTGGGCGCCTTGTTGATGATAGTATCGTTGTTATAGAAAATATTTTTAGGCGTTTACAAAAAGATGTTTTTTCAAAAGACATCATTCTTGATGCTACAAAAGAAGTTGCAGTCGCTATTACTTCTTCTACGTTAACAACAGTCGCTGTCTTTTTACCAATCGGTCTGGTATCAGGTACAATTGGCGAATTTATGTTACCGATGGTATTAGCAGTTGTATACTCAATACTTTCTTCTTTAATTGTTGCATTAACAGTTGTTCCGCTTATGGCGTTTTTCTTGCTCAAGAAAACAAAACAACAAAGTCCCAAATCTTCACGACGCTATATCACTATTTTAAAATGGGCACTTTCACATAAGTTTATTATTTTATTTACTTCTTTCTTATTATTTGCTGGATCAATCGCAGCTTACGTATTGCTACCAAAGGCAAATATAAAATCCGAAGATGATACGATGCTATCTATTAATATGACGTTTCCAACGAAATCCGATGCTGAATCAAGAAAAGAACAAGCTTTTGATTTTGAAAAGAAAGTACTTTCTAACAATGATGTAACGGATGTAATGTTGCGAGTAGGTTCAAATCCAGAAGATGCACAATGGGGAGCAACAACGAAAAATAATCTTGCTACTATATACGTTACATTTAAAAAAGGTTCCGACATTGATCAATATATTGAGGAATTAAAAAAAGAACAAAAAGCTTTTGAACCAACCGAATTTGAGTATGTAAAAACGAGTTATTCTAATTTCGGCGGTGGAAACAGATTACAATTTAACGTTACAGCAAATAATGATACTGATTTAAAAAAGGCTGCTGATATTGTTACAACGAAACTAAAAAGTATGGACAGTCTCTCCAAGGTAAAATCAAATGCGGAAGAATCCAAAAAAGAATGGCAACTTCACATTGATCAAGCAAAAGCAGAACAAGCTGGATTAACACCAGAAACAGTAGGAGAACAAGTTTCATTACTTATGAAGAAAACACCGATTGGCCAAATTTTAATTGATGAAGAAAAAACAACTCTTATGTTAGAACATAACCAAGAGCGCATAAATAAGAAAGATGACATTCTTAACTCGAACATTGTATCACCTGTAAATGGACCTATTCCTTTAAAAGACATCGCATCCATTTCAGAAAAACAACTGCAATCAGAAATCTTCCATAAGGATGGAAAAGAAACAATTCAAATAAGTGCTGAAGCAACAGAAGACGATTTAAGTAAAGTAAATACAGAAGTAAACAAATCCATTAAAGAATTAGACTTACCAAACGGAGCAAAAGTTGCTGTTGCTGGTGCAACTGAATCTATGCAGGAAACCTTTACAGACTTATTCAAAGTAATGGGTATTGCAATCGGAATTGTGTACTTAATTATGGTCATCACTTTCGGGCAAGCACGCGTACCGTTTGCAATTTTATTCTCACTTCCATTAGCTGCTATTGGTGGTATTTTAGGATTAATCATTTCAGGAACACCGGTTGATTTAAACGCCCTAATCGGTGCATTGATGCTAATCGGTATCGTTGTTACGAATGCCATTGTATTAATAGAACGAGTTCAGCAAAACCGAGAACACGGCATGACAACGCGAGAAGCTTTATTAGAATCAGGTTCCACACGACTACGTCCAATTATTATGACCGCTATTACAACGATAGTAGCAATGTTGCCATTGTTATTCGGTCAATCACAATCTGGTAGCATGGTATCTAAAAGTTTAGCTGTTGTTGTAATTGGTGGCTTAGCTGTTTCAACTGTGCTCACTCTCATCGTCGTTCCTGTTATGTATGAATTATTAGATAAAATCGGAAGAAAAAGAAGTTCTCGTAGACGAGTAGAGGTATCTGTAGATAAATGAAAAGCTTTATAATCAAAACGAAGCTGTCTAAAAAGTATAACTTGAAGTGAACTCAAGTAGTGAAGCATGAAGAAAACACCTCCTTAATTCGCATACTAAAAAATGCGAATTAAGTGGAGGTGTTTTTCATTTGAAGATTTAGAGAAGCAAGCAATGAAATAAAGTTGTTATCTAGAAAATGAAATTGCTTCATTGAAGTTATAAATAAGAATGTTTTTGATAAAACAAAAAAACATTACATATTTTAAAAAAACACTTGCGATTTGAAATAGCGGATGATATATTAATAAACGTCGCTGATGCGAAACAGCAGAAAGCGAAAAGAAATAAAAGATTATGTTGACATTGAATAACTGAAATGCTAACATGAAAAAGTCGCTACTGAGTGACAGACAAGTTCTTTGAAAACTGAACGAAACAAACAACGTGCAACGTCAATTTTTATTTTTATGATGCTAGACAAACTAACTTTATTGGAGAGTTTGATCCTGGCTCAGGATGAACGCTGGCGGCGTGCCTAATACATGCAAGTCGAGCGAATGGATTAAGAGCTTGCTCTTATGAAGTTAGCGGCGGACGGGTGAGTAACACGTGGGTAACCTGCCTACAAGACTGGGATAACTCCGGGAAACCGGGGCTAATACCGGATAACATTTTGCACTGCATGGTGCGAAATTGAAAGGCGGCTTCGGCTGTCACTTGTAGATGGACCTGCGTCGCATTAGCTAGTTGGTGAGGTAACGGCTCACCAAGGCAACGATGCGTAGCCGACCTGAGAGGGTGATCGGCCACACTGG
>NZ_CP128154.1 GCF_030292155.1 Bacillus sp. DX3.1
CACATCAGTTCATTCTTGATATACAGATCATTTGTATGATGTTTTTTTACATATAATTGCAATTGCTGAATAATGAACTTACATTACTGCTTTTAAAAGTTCTTGTACAAATGGAATGATTCCACCTAAAAATTTTAAAACTGCCATTGCGATTGTCATATTATTTCCTCCTCTTTTGTTGTTGCTAAGATGTGATTTATCTTTATGCCTTTATTATAGTAAGCGCTTACAATTATATCAATATATTTTTATATGTAATATTGCATATGGAGGGTAAGGTCACGAAATATC
This sequence comes from Bacillus sp. DX3.1, assembly GCF_030292155.1. Classification (NCBI taxonomy): domain Bacteria; kingdom Bacillati; phylum Bacillota; class Bacilli; order Caryophanales; family Bacillaceae; genus Bacillus; species Bacillus sp. DX3.1. The sequence continues at coordinate 292 of NZ_CP128154.1, forward strand.
ACATTTTCGCATTAAGACATGTATTGGAAATTAATTGTTCCCTAAAACAAAAAATGAACTGAATTCTTATAGATAACTGTGGTAAGATAAAATTTTTGTTTTGGGGTACTTCAAAATATTAGGTTGATGGGCATGTGGCGATACCCCTTTATATAAGAAAAAGAGTCTGGATTATTTAGGACTCTTGGTAATAGTAACGAGTTCTATCTTATTTTTAGTGTGGATTGTAGGTGAAAAAGAAAAGGGCAGAATCTGAATCTAGATTCTGCCCTTTTTTTTAGTTGGTTATTACAGTTAAGATGGTTTACTCACGACAAACATTATTTTTACTTTTTTAGACTACCAAATGATAGTGAGTGTATACAAGATTTTATGCAGGATTGCATGAATAAAGAAGATAATGTTTAGTATATCAAATGAATTGAGGGAGAAGTGGTTATGGGTGTTGGTCAATCAAAACGGACCTAGCGAAGCGAAGGGAGTATTTGACTTGACCAACTGAACGACACCCAAACCCTCTTGGCACTGAACAAACAACCGTTTGTTCCTGCCACCCGGTGAGGGGGCCCCTCAAGGATTGAGGGGTTGGGGAGTTCGATTGAGGGGGTCTGGGGAAGAGTTCCCCAGTGGGTTTGGGCAAAGCCCAAGGTTTGTTTTTACCATGCTGGGCATGGCTCGGCAAAGCCGAAAAGCGTCGCAGACCCCTATCGATTTTGATACGTAGTGTCAAAATACGTATAGGGTTACTTTAATTGACTCCATTTCGTCGCTTTGCTAGACTTATGGTATCAATTAATCTAGGGAAAGTGGTGGCATTTTATGTTGGGTTCTATCTCATTTAATCAATCTCACCAAAGTTCATTGAGCCATAATAACAGAGAAAACATTCATGGTAATCCTGGCATCGATCCATCAAGGTTAGACCAGAATATTTACTTTGTTCAAAAGGACATCCGAAGTGTATACAAGGATGTCTTTCAAGAAGAGGTCGATAAGTATAACGAGAAACAAAAACGGAATGATCGTAAGATTGATGACTACTATGACAAAATACATAAAGATGATAAGACACATGAGCAACGAGAATTGGTTGTAGCGATTGGAGAAGGTAAAGACGACTCAATGTATAGAGGGGCGAAAAAAGAAGCGCTGAAGCGCTATGCTGAGGCGTTTCAAGAGCGAAATCCAAATCTAGTAGTTTATAACATGGTTTTACATGATGATGAAGCCAATCCGCATTTACATATTAACTATGTACCGAATTTCGAAAGTAGTCGAGGATTAACGAGGCGTGTCGGAATGGATAGAGCCTTGCAACAACAAGGTGTAGAGGGAACGGGAAGAAAGTTAATTGCACATTGGAGAGAATTAGAAACGGCCTATATTGAGCAATTAGCGAAAGAACACATTCCGAATTTTGAACGTGCCAATGTAGGTTCACATAAATACATGAAAGTCCGTCAATACAAGGAATATGCAGAAACAAGATCAATTGTTGAGAATCAAGTACAAGAAAAAGAAACGCAATTACAAACGATTGACCATCATTTAAAAAATGTTGAAGAGAAAACAAACGAATTAGAAGTAGCGAAAAAGAGTTTGGAAAGTGATGTCGTTGATAAGTACAAAGAATTAGAGATAGTAAAACAAGAAGTAGAGAGTGAAAGTGAAAAGCTGCAGCTAATTGGCCAGTGTCATGTAGAGTTAGAAAAAAGAGTAAAACAAATGCAAAAAGAATTAGATAGTGCTACGGATCAAGTGCCAAATGAACCTATTAAAATTCCATTTTTGCGTAAAGAAGTAATAACAGAAGTACAGGATAAGATGTTTGGAAAAGCTGAAATTACGAAGAAACAGACAAGAAATTATGTTTTATCACCAGAACAATATCAAGAATTAACAAAACAAGTGAATGCAGCGATTACTATTAAAACGGATTATGAGCGTTTGAAAAAAACAGATTTTGTGCAAGAGAATGAGAGTTTACGAGCAGATAATAAAGATTTAAAAGAAACAATAGAGGGTAATAAGCTTGCTTTAAATCATTCGTATAAACAAAATCTTGAATTGAGAGAAGAAAATAAAGAATTACATACCGAAATAAGCGGATTGAAAGCTCATATAAGGGGGTTGGGAGAAAATATAAGGGTTTTATACAATTTGTCAAAAAAAGTTCTTGGAGAGCAATTTAAAGCGTTTAGAGAGCTTGTTAAAAATGAACTGGATGCGAAGGGTGTAAACAATCAATTTGAGCGTGAAAACAAGAAAGAACTGAAGCGTAAACAGCAGAGATACGACATGGAGCGTTAGAAGATATTTTGACAAAGTTAGTAAATTTTTTAGGGAAACTTTGTTTGACAATCTTTTGAGAGAATATGTGTGATAAAATTAAAAAACGAGCCATGCGGTAACATGGCTCGTTTCAAATGGTATTCAATGAAAATACCTAAAATTTAAATGTCTGGTTATAGATTATCATAATTTGATTCATAATCAAATAGAAAAAAATAGGTATTTTTGTTGATTCCCTCAATCAGAGGAGGAATTGACACAATGAAAGAAGAGAATGAACAAACTTTAGGACAAGCCTTAAAACAAGCTAATGGTAATGCTAGAAAAAGAGATTTTGAGAAAGATACAAAACAAAGGGACCAAGCTGAAGAACTTAAAAAATCTCTTTTACAACAGTTAAAAGAATTAACTGGAGAAGATCATTACGTTGGAACCAATAAAGACCCATTTGCTGGTGAACCATTTAATCAAGTAATGCATAGAAATTTAGATTTATTAAATAGTATTGGTTATTTAACACAAGCAGAAGAAAGTTTTTTATTTAGAATTCAAGCTTATTTGGAATTTAGAAGTAATGTCATTATTTGTAGAGATGATAAATTTAAAAAGAAACGAAATAACGTTGAGGATGATTTTGAATTACCAAAAGCCGCAACTGTTTCTGAGATTGCTGAAATGATAGGGAAATCGAGAGAAAAAACTTCTTTGGTTATGAATTCATTAAAGAAAAAAGAGATTTTACTTAATCCAGAAGGTGCTGGACAAATTATTGAAAATGGTCGTACTGTAAGTCCTAGAACATGGATAGTAAATCCTTACATAATGATTTGTGCACCTCGAAAAAATGAAGTAAAACTTGATAAATTGACAATGAGATTGTTTCAACATTCTTTGAAAAATCTTAAAGGTCAAAATGGTAAAAAGGTGAAATTGCCAGCTAGATTTTTCTAGACTGTATCAACTTGATACAGTCTATTTTTTATGTACTTTATAACTTATTTGTAATTTTTTAGGTGTGACGAAAACGTCACAAAAAGGACTAAAAGTGTGACGTTTTCGTCACACCCTAAAAAGTGCTATAAACCCTTGGTACAACAGGATTTATAGCACTTTTTAACAATCGTCTCTATTATCACTATTATTAAGGGGCTAAAAGTTCCGCAAGGAACAGGTAGTATTTTTGAGCAAACAACGCTCAAAAATCTCCACCTTCATCATAAAAAAGTCGGTTCGTAAATCCTCACCTAAAGGCTAACGCCTATTCTTTTTTATGATGTCCTTGCGGAACTTTTTTCGGCTCGTGTGCTTTTCTCGCCAAGCCGACAGACAAAAAGCAAAACAATGGTTCTCGACTTGGACTAGCAAGTATACGAGCCGAACCGCTTAGATCATTCGTTTCAAAATAGTTCTTATTCAAAAAATAGATACGTAATACGTGGGGTTTCGCCCCCACACGACGAGCCAGCATTCTAGCCAAAAAGCAAATTTCAGACCAAAAGACAAGAACAAAACCATAAAAAACAGAAAAACTCTCTATGGGGTACCGCCACATGCCCATCAACTTAAGGATGGAAACAAAATAAACTTTCGTTCAAATGAACTAAAAAACTCTTAAAATACTTTTTGTCCTTAAAAATGAGCATGCCAAATAAACCTTGGTAGGTATAGTTTCAAAAATTATGCTGCTTTCTTTTGTTTTTCCAATCGATTATACTCATAGACAACACCCAGAATATCAAAGACTGTTTTCTTCTCATATCGATGAGATTTCCGCCCGTTTTTCTGTAGTAGGGTAAACAGGCGAACTAGGATCTTTGTTATTCTTTGGGTGTTTTCTCGTATAGCTTGATACAAAATGTATAAATGATCTTGGATCATTCCAATCGCTTTATATTCACTCAATTCTTTTTGTTTTTTTTGTAGAATTAGTTGCCGCATTTTAAACATTGTAGAGGAACAAAGAAAAATGGCAATCAATTTTCCATAAACATGGCATTCTAATCGTTCTTGTTTGATATCGTGCCAATGGTGGATTTGAAATAATGATTTCCAAGTTTTAAAGATAATCTCAATTTGCCAACGGAGCGTATAATAATCATGTACTTGTTCCATCGGAACAATTTCCCAAGGTGTATTGGTAATATATATGTTAATTCCAGTTAATCGTTTGCTCTTTTCAGAATACGTAATTCCCTTCTTACTCTCGGTATACACTTGCTTTTTTCTACGTTCATGAAGTTGTTTTTCGGTTAAACGATAGATGATAACTCGTGTGAATAATTTTTTATCCCTTCCAATGTAAGCATTTTTCATTTCATAAACTTGCCCTGGTTGTAAGGTATTCATAATGTGTTCTAAATCGACTTTGATGTGTTGAGACTGTTTTTTAACTGTCCCATTTCGAAAGTATTCAGGAAACTCATTTTTGATATATACCATATTGTTTAATTTAAGCCGTGATATATAATACACACCACGTTGGTCCATTTGATCTAAATCTTCCAGTGAATAATAGCCTAAATCTCGAATACAGAGATCCCCTGGCCGCAAAGTCGTTAAACATTCTGTTCCAAAGGTCTTATCATTATTTTTCCCTGGTTCAACTTGAAAATTTAAAAACTGTCCACTATGTAAATCATATTCTAATTGAATCTTTATACCGGCTGTTTGGGCACAACCACCCGATCCAGGATACACGCTAGCTAAATGTTTCGGCACTTGGAAAATCGTTGCATCTAAAATACGAATTCGTTGAAAATAGGTTAATGATGAGCTTGAAATTACTGATGTTTCGCAAACTTTACTTTGCCATAATGCAGAAAAAATATGTTTTAAAAACTTAACAGCTTTTTTATTAAAGCGCTTATTGAGTCCTTCAGGACTCATGAGGATTCCTGTGGCTGCATGTAATTGGCTACATAATCGAACGAGAGAATCGCTCGCTATCCGTTGACTCACCCAAATACAAATTGTAGCTAATTCATTCCCTGAAAACTTTCGTTTTCTTTTCACAAAACCCAATTCTCTCGCGAGTTCTTCCAAAATAGAAGGTGTTAAATGTTGATGAAGCTCTTCAGCAAATAGTTGTAATTCATCTTGAATCGAGAGATTCATAAAAAACGTCATCCTTTCTCAATCAGCTTGTTTAGAAAGAATAACGTTTTTTTACACTTGAAGGTAGTGAAGATTTTTAAGTTGATGGGCATGGGGTACCGCCAGCATTTCGAAAAAAACACGCTAAGCAAAAAATATAATAAGCTGTCCATATGGACAGCTTATTTACATAATTATCGTTATTGGAAGTTGTAATGTGGTCTCTTGTTTTAAACGGTTAACTAACTTTAAATTTTTTTCATTTTGAAGACATGCTCAACGCCGCGAAAAAATAAGTTTATTTTCTGTTCCTGAAAGTAGCCTTTTTATATTTTCTCTATGCTTGAAAATAACTATAAACGTCATTAGGAAAGCAAATATATAAAAATATATGGTATTTCCAAAAACCGGAATAAATGAGATGGCTGCAAAAAGCATTGTAGCGCATATTGTGCCTAAAGAAACATAACGGGTAAAAACTACTATTATCACAAAAAAACAAATGCATAAAATGGCCATAACCCAGTTGATCATAAACATCACAGCTACTCCCGTAAGTGCTCCTTTGCCCCCTTTAAAACCAAAATATATCGGCCAGTTATGCCCTATAATCACTCCTGCGCCTGCTGCTAAAAGGCTTATGCAATCTTTAGCCTCTCCTGAATAAAAGTAAACGCTAAGGAACAATCCTATAAAACAGGCAATTATCCCTTTTAATATATCTCCAGCAAGAACAAATACTGCAGCAGATTTACCAAGTACCCTAAGGGTATTGGTAAGTCCGGCGCTTTTGCTTCCATGGTTTCTTATGTCCTTTCCGTATATTTTTCCTACAATCACCGCTGTATTAAGGCTGCCTAAAAAGTAGCCCAAAGCTAAGGCCGCAAAAATTTTAAAAATATCAATCATCACTCTTCTCCCTTTAAATTATTCTAATTTTCTTTTATTTCATTTTATCAGAATGTAGTATGTAGCAAACTATGAATATCTTATACATGCTTGGTTAACATAACGTCTCATTATCGGTAGCAAATAAAAAGCGAAATCCTCGTTATATCAGTGGATTTCGCTTTTTTCTTTTTATCATGATATGCATGATTGTATACATTGTAGAGATATTGGGGTTTTTCAGGTTTATGAATGTCCTGTATTAGTACAAAAATTTGTATAAAATCTTGTATAAATGAAAACAAGTGATACGTGAATTATTAGGAAAAAGGGTATATCATTGCTATAGCGAATATATTTTTGAGGTGAAACGCTATGAAGACGTTTTATAGTCCTAGTGACGTGGCGGAGCAATTAGGTATCCAGTCATCTACGTTACGTAAGTATGCAGACGTGTTAGAAAAAGAGGGTTACACCTTCATAAAAAACGAGCGTGGGCATAGGAAGTATAGAGAAAGTGATGTAATGGTATTCCGTAAGGTTATCAACCTAAAGAACGATACAGATATGAGACTAGAAAATGCCACAAAGCAAATTGTATCATGGCATCAAGGTGTTGAGGTGTTGCCATTGGATCGACATGAGGTTGAGCGCTATGAAGAACCGGATTTCAACGCTACAACGCTACAGACGATGATTCAAGATCAAAAAGAAGTCATTGAAAAACAAAATAGGTTGCTCCAGGAATTAACCAAACGACTAACTGAGCAAGACCAGCGATTCATACAAAGAGAATCAGAGTTATTGAGCGCTATACAAGCGATACAGGAATCCCAGGCACTTATAGCGACGAATACTAGCGAAGATATGGCGAAGAACCAGGGCCGTGATGAGATGCTCATGCAAACAATAAGGGAAGTCCAGGAAGTTAAGAAGATGATTTCAGCAAGTAAAGATAAGAAATGGTATGAGTTTTGGAAATAATCTTTTGAAATTTGATTAATTATCTCCCTTTATCTCTAAAAATACAGGAAAATAAATCCAATACTAATGGTATAATTTTTAATGTTATATGGGGAAAGAGAACATGGTTTAAATTAAGATTATGTTTGAAGAACTAGAATTGGTTGCTAAAAAGCAGGATAGTTTAAGAGAGAGTGTTGAGTTGGGGATGATAAATTGAAAAATAATAAATCAAATAGGACTTTAAGGGTTGGAACTAATATCGTACTTATTTTATTAATTTTAGGTGCATTCCAAATGTTTTTTGATGAAAATTATACAAATGACCACTTTGGTGGGCTATTTTTGATAGCTTTTTGGATGGTTAGAAGTATTTATGGTTTTACCATAAGTTTAAAAGAAGGAAATAAAAAGTTAGCATTAATAGATTTAGTTTTAGTAATTTTAGCTTTTTATCTTTTATTTTTTTATAGTACTAAATATTTTTTCTGAAAATAATTAATTCACTAATGGGGTTTTAATTGAATAAGCCTTATACAAAAGTAAAGCTCAGAGTCATATGAGAACTCTGAGCTTTTTTGTCTGCTACCGATAATGATAGATTATGTTAATTAAAATATATATGTTATTTATAAGAATAAAATTTCTATAACAGTATATCCTACAAGAGGTAATTACTATATTTGGGTAAGGTGTTTCATATGAGTTATAAGAATTTATTTTCTTTAATCCGGAACATGGTTGGGAAAATTTTTTCTATAGTAAGCATTGTTATTAAGAGTGTAATTTCTTTAAGGAGGAATATTTTTATGGGCGTTTTAAGTGGAAATCCACAACATGAACCAATGCACTACGGAGAAGTTTTTGGAATTTGGAGCTATCTTGCAGCGGCACAAGGTGCAATTGCTGGTTATCAGGTTCTCATTAACCATACAGGAGATGAGGACTTAAAGAAATTTTTAGAAAACCTTGTAGAGAATGATATCCAATCCGAAGTTGAAGAATTAAAAAATTTATTAAAATTAAACGGTGTTGCATTACCACCAGCACCTCCAGAAAGACCAGTTGCATCTATTGAAACTATCCCTCCTGGAGCTCGTATTAATGATGCGGAAATTGCAGCTAAAGTTTCTATGGATCTTGCTGCTGGTTTAGTAGCGTGTAGTCAAGCTATGGGACAATCTCTTCGAGAAGATGTAGGAATGATGTTTGGTCAATTCCATATGAAAAAAGCACAAGCTGGTGCTGTATTACTTCGTCTGAATAAGAAAAAAGGTTGGATTATTCCGCCTCCATTACATGTTCAACAATCTGAACAAGCATAATACTTAATAGCAATCCAATTTCTTTTTTTATAGTTGCCTTAGTCTTTACAAGGCTAAGAACAATTTAGAATTTCGTAAAAAAAAGCTTCTTAGGTAAGAAGCTTTTTTTATGTTCAAATTATATATGCTTTTAGATATATGAACTACCGATAAGTGATGTTATGGTAACTAAAATTATATAGAGTAAGTAAGTCTTTGTAAGTATTATCACCATGGTATAATATGGTTAATTCTGTTTATAAAAAGGAGAAATGTTTAATGGGAGTTTTTACAGCAGTGTTAGTAACTAGCTCGATTTTATTATTAGCTTGGGTTGTAGGTGAAAGAGAAAAACAAAATCAACAATAATATTTTATATTTATGGATAATTATAATTGTTAAAAAAGCTAGCATCGATCTAGCTTTTTCTTTTTTTGTTTACAGGTGTTCTAATCTCTTTATTTATGATGTTTTGAATGTATACTTTTCTAGTCGTTTTTGAGGAAAATGGGTAAGTTGCGATAGAGCCAATAAAATTAAGGAAATGAATGTAAACTAATATATAAAAGTTTACATTCGTATTTATAATAAATAAAAAGGGGTACGGTCAGGAAAATGCGGATTTACAACGTTAAGCTCATTTTTCTGACGGTACCCCTTAAAGAAGTTTTGCATTTCTGGATTATTTGGGAAAGTTTGATCAGCCGAGCAACATAAAGATATACAAGAAATAAAAAATTGGGGTTAAACCGATGATGATATGTCCTATGAGGTTAATTCTCCAATGAATGTTTCTGATTTTGTTCTTTCCTAAAAGAAAAGTTATAACTAACACTGAAATAAGTGGGCAGAAAAAAGAAATACTGTCCCAAGGGCTGATTCTTTCAAAAATAATACGATTCAATAATGGCATTAACAAAATGAAATTAATGATTAGTAGAAGATATCTTAGTTCAATTCTCATTTTTTACCAACCTTTACACTTTTTATCTTAACTTTAACATTTGTCTGACAATAAAAAAAGGAGCTTCTTCTTGTCAGGGATATGAGCTTAACGTTGTAAATCCGCATTTTCCTGACCGTACCCCAAAAAGCACTTTTTAATGTTTTAAAAGTGCTTTAACTTGATGTTGATGTGACGGAACCTCAAGTATGTAGAAATTTAAAAAAGTCCCTTCATAATGCTAAAGGGACTTTGCTCACACAAATGATCTG
>NZ_CP128155.1 GCF_030292155.1 Bacillus sp. DX3.1
AGATTTCAATTTTAAATAAAATAAATGCTTAATTATTTTATTTAAGGCCTAATACCAGCGTAGCTATGATTAGGGGTAAAATAATTTATTTTGTTACTTTAGCAAGAAAAAGCTGACGAAGATCAGCTTTTTCTATTTGCTGAAAATCGAGCGAGGCGACAACCGTTTTAGGACGAGAAAATGAAATTTTGAGACCTAAAAAACGGTAAAGGTTGTAGGAATCTCCTACCAAGTCAAAAACATCGTTTTTGGGGAGTGGGCGCCCACTCCCGTAGCTTGCCCCTCCCTTTTTTCCTCTTTTAGAATTCTATACTTAATTGCTACTTTGCTCTTGGTTACAAGAACGCTGGTACTGGGTCATGAAAGATGGTTGATGTTAAGCTATCTTTTATTTTTTATATTTTGAGGGCTTTTTAAATTTTAAGTTAAAGGAAAGTATACTGTGAACTATTGGTTTACATGTATAGAACTGATAGTTTCTTTATTTTTTATTGTTTTATGTGTAATAATTTTTTTAAGAGGTGAAGGGGATGAGTTTAGGTCAACAATTAAAAAAATTTCGTGAATCACAAAATCTTTCACAAGAAGATGTAGCGAAAAAAATTGGAGTAACTAGATAAGCTGTTTATAAATGGGAGAATGATAAAAGTTATCCTGATATTGATAATTTGATTGTAATTAGTGAGTTTTATAATGTAACACTAGATGAATTGATAAAGGGTAATGATAGTTTCAAAAAAAAAATAAAGATTGATGATGAAAATCACGTTAGTTTTTATATAAGTTTTATTTTAATATTGATAGGGATATGTATAAAATCATCATTAATCTTTGGATTAGGAATTTTATTACCTATATTTTATGATAGTTTCAAAAAAATGATTAGTTCTATTATTAGTGAATTTAAGTCAGTAATTAAAGGGAATTGAGTTGTTTATAAAAAAAGAAGTATAGAGTTAAATCTTTTTCTATGCTTCTTTTTTATGTAAATTTCTATTTAAAAGTTTACTTTCAGAAACATAAAAAAGAGTCCTGTATACAGGACTCTTTTACTTTTAGTTACAACAAAAAAAGCCAATCATGATATAATTGAATTGTCGAGAAACAACTATAATGAGAGGCTTTTTGCTTATAAACTTCTAATCACATAATAGCATAAAAAAAGTCTCTGTACTAGTTGTAAATACTAGGAACGAGGAGAAAAGTTATGACAAATACTATCAATTTAAAACAAGCTGAAAAAAATGCAAGATTGAGAGATATCGAGGATTCGAAGATCTTGTCAGAAGAAGAGATGTATTTAGCAAATGAACTTCAAGCAAAAGCTAATTCTTATGGTATGAAGCTAGTCCCAGAACGGAAAGTGAAGAATAAAGCTAAATTCGCTCAAATTATTCAAGAGAATTGGTTATATCTTATTCAGAATAATTATTTAAAAAACGAAGAAATTATGTTTTTAAACAAAATTATTGGTTTTATAGGGTTTCGATCTAACTGTATTGTTCATGATATTAATGCAAAAGAGCAGTTACCTATGACTCAAACTGAAATAGCAGAAAAAATAGGTTCTAGTAAAAATACAGTTAGTAGATTAATAAAACAATTAATTGAAAAGGGTCTAATTGGACGTTTTGAGTCGGGTAGAGATGGAATTAATGCTAGAATGTATGCACTGTACATAAATCCTAATGTGATTCTTTGTGGAGATCGAGACAATATTAATCAAACACTACAAACTATGTTTATAAGAAAACCAAAAGAATTGAAAAATTTACCTATAAAATTAGTGTAACCTGTATGAATTTCATACAGGTTTTTTTGTAACTTTCATAGTTATCGAATTCGATAACTAAAGTTATCGAATTCGATAACTATGAAAAATCTTGAAACCCTTGGTATTACTGTTTTTTTTCTACTTTTGTATGCTTGTCCCTTCTCACTCTCTATATAAATAGCTAAAAGTTCCGCAAGGAACGGGTCGTATTTTCTTTCGCTTTGCTACAGAAAATCTCCACCCTTTTCGCTTTGCTACATCCTTGCAAAACTTTTTTCGGCTCGAATTTGGATATCACCAAGCCGATACATCCAAAAGCAACTATTAGGGATCATCGGCTTGAATCTGCTATTATACGAGCCGAAACGCTAGTGATTCGATTTAAAATTTCACTTACCAAATTAATAGAATACGTTATATGTGGGGTTTCGCCCCCACACGACGAACCAGCCTCAACCCCAAAAGCAAACGAAAACCTTCATTTAAAACCGTTTATTTTGCTTTTTAAGCGCATACTTTTGTTTATACGATAAATAGTATTGTTTTAGGTTGTGATTCTTTAAAAGAGATTCTGAAGCGTCTGAATAGCATCTTGTATTTTGTTGTTACTTGTTTCTAAATTACAAATTTATATTTATTTAATACTGATTGATTTCTTTTAGTATTTTAAAGTAATGTTTGATTGCAATTTATTAAAAACATCATGTCCTCAGTGAGTACTCATATGGAGACATCAAGGGGACTTTGTGTACTCACTGAGTCTACATCTAGGGACATAATCGGGACAATTGGAAGGTTTTGTGTCGTCAGTGAGTCGACATCCTGGGAATTTTCGTGTACCCACGTTTAAGCTAGGCTCTGCCTAGTCCCAACCCCTAGTTGGGCCCAAAAACCCCTTATGCTCTTCTCTCTTTTTTGATTCGGAATTTCCAATTTTATAAAGCGGTTTATTTTTCAATTGAAATTTACTATGTTAAAAAACAAAAATGTAATTTTAGTTGTGGTTTGTTGCAAGGTTATTAGAAAACTTTTTGTGGCGCGGCCATGGTCTTCGCTATATGGATTAAATAATCATTTATTAAGAAGAAAATGAAGTATGACTTAGAGATGTGAAAAATTCCGTTATTTTTATATGACAGAAGGATATAAACCTTAGTAAAATGAATTAGTAAAAACCTAGGTTTTATACCTAGGTTTCAAGGTTGATTTTTTTGAAAATAACCCTTGATATTTAAAAAACTTAGGTTTTTATCTAGGTTTTAAAGGTGGGTAAAAAGATGGATAAAAGTGAAAACCTAGGTAAAGAAAAACCAGGTTATATAGCGATGACGGTTAAAGAAGTTGCACTGTGTGTGGATGAATCGCCAAATGTTATAAGAAATTGGATGAAAGAATTAAGGACGTATATTCCTTTGGAGAAAAATGAGTCGGGTTACAATGTTTTTAATGAAAAAGCTCTTGAGCAAATGAAGATAGTTAAACAATTACATCGAGAACAGAATTACTCAATAAAACAAATTGAACATTACTTTGCTACAGGTGGGGAAAGTATAAAGCCTGTACCTAGTAAGGAAGTTGGAGAAATTTTAGCTGAAGAATTAAAATCATTAAAAAATGAAGTTAGTAGACTTAGAGAATATAGTGAGAAACAAGAGGAATTTAATAAATTGTTAATTGAACAACTTCAAAAACAACAAGATTATATTGATAATAAGTTAGAGAAACGTGATCAGAAGTTACTTGAAACAATTAGAGAAGTACAAGAAACCAAATTATTAACGGCAGCTACAAAACCAAAAGGTTTTTTTGCGAAATTATTTGGAAAATGATTTTTTGAGATTGGGTAAAGAATTTATTATTAAAGATTTAAGGAGATAATTAGTATGAATAAAAAGGTGAAAAATTTTAAATATCTTATGATTATATTAGCGTGTATTGCAATTTTCGGTACAATTTCACCTAATGCATCTGATCCGAATGAAACATTAGCAGGTAAAATTTCAATTGCGATTTTTGGTATAGTAGGTACTTGTTTACTATTTTCTATAATGTATTATATTGTGAAAAAAGCTATTTTAAGAGGATAAGTTGTTACATTTCTAATGAAAAGGTAGAGGATATATGTTTTTAAAATCTTCATATTTTGAGTTTATTAATTTTATTATCCTGATTACAGTTATTTTAGTTCTGTGGAGATTAAAGGTATGGTCTAATAAAAAATATAATGTTCCTAAAGTATTCCAATGGTTCCCTAAAAGATGGGGGAAAAGAAAAATTTCTGAACAGTTTTTTCAATCAAAACTTGATATTGAAGGTAAAGGGATTTGGATTACTTATTATGCTGTAGATTTATATGTTGTAACTATCCCATTACAAGTGAAAAAATATAATACACTTTAATGTTCTGTTTTTTATTGAGAAGTTTTGAAATACGGTAAGTGAAATTATAGGTATAATTTTATGTGAATATTAAAGTTAAAAAGCTAATTTTCATAGAAAATTAGCTTTTTATTTATTGCTAACAATAAATAAAAAATGTATTTAGAAGGAATTGTGGTTGCCGTGCATGTGGAATCGCTGAGTCCTGGTGTTTATGCCGCGAAAGTTCCTTGACGATGAGGGTTCGGAGGCTCGTGGTTAAGGGAACCGTGGAATAAAAAGCGAGGACGGACCCCAGGATAGGGCAAAAACCAATGTCTTCGCCAAGATTCGTGGTTCTACTGTTAGAAAAAGGCGAATAAGAATATAGCATACATACAATAAGGGAATGCAGTATAGATCAGTCTACAAGCATTCCCTTGCTATTAAAATGTTGTTTTTTAAGTATACTTTTATTTACATAAAACATTGAGTTTTATTATATAAAATATTATATTCCAAAAAAGTATTGCTATTTTTGAAAGCGCTTACTATAATAAGGGTACAGAGATTCACAAAATCTTAATATAAGAATAAAGGAGGAAATAACATGGAAATCGCAATGGCAGTTTTAAAATTTGTAGGTGGAATCATTCCATTCGTACAAGAGCTTTTAAAAGCAGTAATGTAAGTTTATTATCCCGCAATTATTTATAAAAATTATCATACAAATGATCTGTATATCAAAGATGAATTGATGTGCAGATCATTTGTATGAGCAATGTTTAAAAAAGAAAAAGAATCCCAAAAGAAATAAGGGATTCTTTTTTTTGATTAATATATTTGTTTTATCCCAATATAAAAAATATAATTTTATTGCTATACAATTATATATGCATATAATTATATATAGATAATCATTATTATAATAATAGGGAGAGAAAGAAATGAAAAAATTAATTATTTCGGGTGTATGTGCAGCGGTATTTGGTACGACTTTTTTTGCGCAGAATTCTTTTGCTGAAACAACAAGTGATAACTCAAATCAGAATATAAAAGCAGCGAGCGTTCAAACAAGTAGTTTTATAGATGTACCTCAATCGCATTGGGCGTATAAAGAGATTCAGTACATGGCTGATCATAATATAATGCGAGGATTTGGTAATGGTTATTTTGGTGTCAAAGATAAAGTGACACGTGAAGAATTAGCAGTATTTTTATACAGAATGATTAAGATTCCTGACGGTCCTTATAAGGATCCTAAACCTTTCAATGACATAGATGGTTCAAATTTCAAAAAGGAAATTGTAGCAGTATACAATAATGGCATTTTTCCTTATCTAAAGGATGAAAAATTTGATCCTAAGCGTAATATAACACGAGCGGAAATTGCAGTTGCGTTTAGAACTGCCTTTGGTTTGACTAAGAAATTTGATCATCAATTTACTGATACGCAAGGTCACTGGGCAAGTGAAGAGATTAAAATTTTATATAGTAATGGTATAACTAGTGGTGTAGGCGATAATCAATTTGATCCAGAGGGGGTTGCAACACGTGAACAGTTAGCTATGTTCTTATACAGAGCTATCCCAGCGGCTTCAAAACCTCTTCAAGTAAACTAACTATTTAAAACCGACTCATACGAGTTGGTTTTTTCTTTGCAGGAATTTATAAAACATCTGTATAATAAGTAACTCCTCCCTGACTAAACAGCACACCCGAATGTACGGCAGAAGTTGGGAAAAGTTACAAGGTAACAGGCAATAATTATGGTATGTAACAAAATTTGTATGTAGAATCAAAGCCCACAAGATAGGGCTTTTTTCTTTGTTCCAAAACAAAAACGTAACATTTTTAATACGTATTAATAACGTTAATGTTAAGACAACACAAATAAAACCCCACAAAATGTAGGGTTTATAGCAATCCTCTTTTTTCAAAGAAGTCACGGAATATTCTATTAGGGGTAGCATACACATTTTAACGTTTTTATACGCTAAGGGATTCTCAAAACTCAATAACACGATTTGAATTGAGATTTTGATTTAAAGATGAGTTTTGGGATACTATTTAGGCTCTTTTCAGTACCTTTTACATTGAAGTACATTTGTCTCAAATACCTACGTTTTTGAGATTGGTGATACCGCTTAGAGTGGTAAAATCAACGTTTTTTCATGTCGAAATTTGCTTAGCGTATATTTTCGTTAAAATGTGGACGGGACCCCTAATTGAACAATTACAAAAGCAACAAGATTATATTGATAATAAGTTAGAAAAACGTGATCAGAAGTTACTTGAAACAATTCGAGAAGTACAAGAAACAAAATCATTAACAGCATCTACGGAATCAAAAGGTTTTTTTGCGAGGTTATTTGGAAAATGATTTTTTTGAGATTTATAATCTGAGTCCTGGCGTTTATGCCGCGAAAGTTCCTTGACGATGAGGGGAACCCTCATGCAAACTCGCCAGAGGTGGCCCCAGAAGGGCGGTTTTTGCCCGCTGGGGTTGGCTTTGGGAGTTTGAGGGTTTAGAGGCTCGTGGTCAAGGAAACCGTGGAATAAAGAGCGAGGACGGAACCCAGGACAGGGCAAAAACCAATGTCTTCGCCAAAATTCGTGGTTCTAATGTTAGAAAAAGGCGAATAAGAATATAGCATACATACTTATAGCAAGGGAATGCAGTACAGATCAGTATACAAGCATTCCCTTGCTATAAGTATGTTATTTTTTTCTATTTATTTCAGATATTTTGTATAATTGAGTAAAACTAATGAAAGTAGTTGATAAAGATATGATCTTTTTTAGTCATACTTATAAAGACAAACAAATTATTGAACCAATAGCTCAAGTATTTGCTAATACATTTGGTACAGAAAATATATTTTATGATAGTTGGTCTATCCAACCGGGGGATGGAATTATTGATAAAATGTCAGAAGGACTTATTAAATGTAAGTTTTTCTTTTTCTTTGTTTCTAAGAATAGTTTAGAAAGTAAAATGGTACAATTAGAATGGCAAAATATGTTGATGAGAACTAGCAATAATGAAGAAATAAAGTTTATACCAATCAAATTAGATGATTGTGTTATGCCCGTAATACTTTTACAAAATTTATATATTGATGTTTATGGTAAAGGATTAGAGTTTGCTACTAGACAAATGATAGATGTGGTTTATGGTAGAAATACATATGTTCCTGGATTACAAAAATATGAAAATGTACGTGCCTATATTTCTAAATCAAATGAGACTGATATTACTGTAGAATTTAGAGCTGAATCTTATGCGGAGCCAATATCTAGATATTTAATACTTTTAGATAATAGTGAAGATGAAATAAATTTTACATGTCTTAATGAAAGTATGTTTAATAGTGGTTTTAATAATAATGTGACTATGGATAATGGTTTAGTTACTAATGCAATATTTGTAGGTGTTGCTAGAAGTACAACGCCTAGTTTTCCATTAAAAATAAATGTGAAAACAAGAAATGGATTACCAGTAAAGCTAAAAGGTGTAATGAGAGCAGCTAATGAAGAAATGTTTTCAAGTATACCAATGAATTTCTCTTAAATATATTCTCCATATAAATTATTTTATATGGAGAATATATCTAAAATATTATCTTTTTCTTCTTTATTGATTCCAATGTATTTTAAAGTGATTTGAGGGGTACTATGGTTTAGTATTTCTTGTAACATGGCTACATCTTTTGTTTGTTTATAGAACCAATAGCCGAAGGTTTTGCGCATGGTATGGGTCCCAATAGATTCTACACTGGCAAAATCTCCGGCTTTTTGTAATTGTCGATAGGCTTGGATTTTACTAATGGATTGATCTCCTTTACGTGAAGGAAATAACCAGGTGCTTTCTACTGTCTGGGCGTATTGATATACTTCGTCAAAAATAGAAGTAAGATTAATGATACGTTCTTTCTTTGTTTTTCCTTCTGTTACTTTTAACTCTTTTCTACGTTTTCGTTTTAACTTCAAAATCATATTTGTTTCTAGGTTTAATAAATCACTTACTCGCAAACCTGTATTGATCCCAATAATAAATAAGATATAGTCTCTTTCTGAACAGTGACGTTTAAGAGCCCATTTCATATCTTCAATCTGTTCTTTACTTCGGATGGGTTGGACATCAATGAGATGTGGTTTTTTGTTCATGGGTTTCTGTACCTCTTTATTTATAGTGTTTTGAATGTATACTTTTCTTGCTAATTTTAAGGATATCAGGGGATTTGGCTTGAGGTCAATATTTTGGGGAATCTGAATGTAAACTAATATATAAAAGTTTACTTTCAAAAATAGATAAAAATAATTTGTTATTCATATCATTCGCAAACATAAATATCCAATAAAGATATTTAATTACAAATGCATCTATTTTATTTATAGTTATATTTAGAAAATAGAATAGAAAGGTCTTGGTAATATGTTAGGTATTGATGTTATAAAAACAACAGAGGAATTAATTATAAAATGGCAATTAGCAAAAGTTAGTATTCCATTAAATGAAATTATTGAAGTTACTGAAGATGATACTTATGCTGGTGTTGAAAAAGTAGATGCAATTCGAATTGGGACACCTTATGCTACAACTGATCGGATCTTAATTAAAACTAGAAAACAAGATTATGTACTATTTACTACTAATA
>NZ_CP128156.1 GCF_030292155.1 Bacillus sp. DX3.1
CAGTATAAAAGTTTACATTCAATAATAAGAAAAAGAAAAAAGGAAACTATTACAGATTCCTTTTTTTAATATATCTTAAACCAGAAAAATGGTAAAACCTTTAAACCTTTGTTAGGGGCAAAGATTTAAAGAAAAGTTTAGCTTACTAATACTCTTACATAAATGGAATATATAGTAAATTGATAATGTTTATACTGAATATTATTAATATTAAGTATATTAAATTCTTATTAATTTCAACTAATAAATTTTATATTCTTCATTAAGAAAATGAATGTAAACTTTACTATATTAGTTTACATTCAAATCCTTGATTTTATTGGTTTTATCGCATTTAACTAATTTTGTTCAAAAACGCTAACAAAAGTATACATTCAAAACAGCGTAAATAAAGAAATTAGAACACCTGTAAACAAAAAAAAAAGCTAGATCGATGCTAGCTTTTTTAACAATTATAATTATCCATAAATATAAAATATTATTGTTGATTTTGTTTCTCTCTTTCACCTACAACCCAAGCTAAGAATAAAATAGAGCTAGTTACTAACACTGCTGTAAAAATTCCCATTAAACATTTCTCCTTTTTATAAACAGAATTAACCATATTATACCATGGTGGTAATACTTACAAAGACTTACTTATCCTATATAATTTTAGTTACCATAACACCACTTATCGGTAGTATCTCATTCTGTTCATTGATTAGAATGATAAGGTACTTTGCCCTTAGTCTACGAATTTTGAAGTTTGACTTGACCTATATTACCGACAAATTTCACATTTCAAAGGTATTTCGTTTTATCATGTATAATGTAAATTTAGGAACGTCAATTGGAGCATTAAGAGGAGCGTGAGGAACAATGTCTGATGGAACGCGGAATGGTATACAATCCGAGCCAGTCCCGGCTTTCCTAACCAAAGAAGTAGCAGAAATGTTAAGTATTAGCGAAAGCTATTTGCGTAAATGGTGTTTAGAGTTAGAAAAACATGAGTACATCTTTGTAAAAGTTCGTGATCCTAAAAGTAATCGCGAGTATCGAACCTTTACTTCAAAAGATATAAAAGCTTTGAAACAATTTCAAACACTTATGAAAGATGCCGGATATAACAAGACGGATGCTGCCAAAACCGTAGCAATAACCATAAATAATGAAAATTGGAACACGAGTGGAACGTCTCATGATCCAGTGGATTCCCAATCCTTGCTTATTACAAGAGATAAAGAAGTATTGGAACGCGAAAACAACACTAATTTGTTACGTGAATTGTTGCGTGAGGAACGCGAAGAAATAACAAAAGAACTTCAATCCATGAGAGAAGAACTACGACGAACTCAAGAAGAATTTCAAACATTGAAAGACGGTATACAAATATATCAAAAACACCATGAACAATTGTTGCAAGAAAGAGATGAACAACTATTATATAACATACGATCTATTCAAGAGACTAAACAACTAGTTGCTCCTACTACAGAAAATAAACATCCTTGGTGGAAATTCTGGAAATAAAACAAGCCTTGCTTATAAGCAAGGCTTGTTTTATTTCACATGTATTTGAACATCTTATTATGCTGTAGAATTCTTTTCTACAGCAGTTATAAAAATATACCCAAAGACTAAGGCAGCAATAAGATATATGTCTGTAGACATGATTAAAAAGTCGATATAGCTTGGTAACATCAAGATACCTGTACTGAAGTAAAGTAAAGGATAAAAAGCAATATACAGTGCTGGTATACCTACAAATATTAATTTTTCTATTTGGAAAGACCATCTTCCTACTTTCCTATTTTCTTTAAGAAAAGTCGGCAATCCAAGAAGTATTCCAATAGCGATGTATAACAAAGGAGTATAAATGAGATATGGAAACCTATTATACGTTGTAGCTCCATGCTCTTTTAACAAGCTTGAAGTACGTATAACGATGAAAAGTGATGTAAAGAAGACAACAGAATATAAAAAGTAACCAATGGCTCTTTTCAATGAAATAAAAATCCCTCCTTTTTTTAAAAGTTTAGGATTACATATTCCCCAGATTACAATTTATTCCTTTTCTCTTTAGAGCACAGTAACTCAACTACTTTTTTTATACAAGATTTTATACAGATTTTTGTACTAATACAGGACATTCGTAAGCCTGAAAACCTCCATCATCTCCACAATGTATAAAATCATGCATAGTATGATTAAAAGAAAAAAGCAAAATCCATTGATATACCAAGGATTTCACTTTTTATTTGCTACCGATAATTGGCGTTATGTTAACTGAATATGTATACGATATACAAGAAAAAATTTCTTTACCATCGCATTATTAAGATGGTAAAATTTAGAAAAAAGGGGTGAGGGTTATTTCGAATGTAATTAATAAGGTTGTATTTAAAAGAGCTATTAACTTTTTCATATTAGGGGTAGCACTAACAGTTATTGCAACCATAATAACTTTTATAATCAATCCAGATCTAAAAGAAACACTGGAAGGATTAGGAAATAGAATACCAGATCAAGTAAAGGAATCAACAGGTATAGAAAAGGCATGGGAATACATTGTTAATAATGGCTTTATCGTGCCTTTACAAATGTTTATATTAGCCTTGATTCCAATACAATTTTTATATGTTATACATATAATTTTAACTGCTTCACTTCTTGGGGTTTCTTTTGGAATTGCGTTACAAATTGGTTTTAAAAAAGGGTTTGTGATGATAATTTCATCCATCCCTCATTACCTTGTTGAAGTTTTCGCTTTGTGTTTATTTGCGGCTATTCTTTTTGAATTAAATAAATTTATTAGAATCAAATTAAAAATTATATTCAAAAAGGATAAAGAAAGAGTATCTCTTAATAAAAAGACTTTAGAAGTAATAAAAATTTATGCTATTTTAACTTTACCTATAATTATCGTTGCTGCATTCTTAGAAACTTACATAACTAATATCATATTTGATTTATTTTAGGAACTTTATATGCTTGATGAAAATTGAGATTTACCTAAACATAATACAAACTGTGCTTATAACTTCCAATAACACTAATTATGTGAATCTAAAAGCCCTCCAGTTAAGTGATCCGGAGGGCTTTTGGTAATCTCATAAATACATTGACTCCCGATAATAGGACGTTATGTTAACTCTCTATAAATAAATATTCATAGCATTTTTCACAATTTATTTATCTGTTTGTTTTTGCTTCTTTTTCAAATACTCCGCACGCAATTTTTCAATTTGCTGCTTTTTATCAAATTTGGCAGGCGTCTGTTTTTCATGAAACTTTGTCACAGCTACCTGACTTTTGTAATCCAATTGATATTTTCCCACTTTGTTCACCTACTTTTCTTGTCTTTAAAGAAAATCTATTCAACAAATATAATATACCTTTTTTTACTTAATGTAGTTTTATTCTGGCCTTTTGGTTTGAAATTTGCTTTTTGGCTAGAGTGCTGGCTCGTCGTGTGGGGGCGAAACCCCACGTATTACGTATCTATTTTTTGGATAAGAACTATCTTAGGACGAATGATCTAAGCGGTTCGGCTCGTATAATTGCTTGTCCAAGTCGAGAACCATTGCTTTGCTTTTTGTCTGTCGGCTTGGCGAGAAAAGCACACGAGCCGAAAAAAGTTTTGCAAGGACAGAATCAAAAAAAAAAGGCGTTAGCCTTTAGGTGAGGATGAACGAACCGCTTTTTTGATTCTGAGGGTGGAGATTTTTGAGTGTTTTTCTCAAAAATACGACCCGTTCCTTGCGGAACTTTTAGCCTTATATATAAGAGTGAGAAGAGCAAAGTAAAGAAAGTCAGTAATAGCAAGGGTTTATAGAAGAGAGGGTGTCAAAAAAAAGTGACACCGGTGTCAAAAAAAAGTGACACCTAAAAAAAGGTAAATAAAAACAAAAAAAAGAACGCAAGAAATTTTTTGCATTCTTTTAAAATAAATAAATAGGTAGTTTATGTTTTTTCTTTCCTTGATCTTCAACTTTAAAATTTCTTAATGAATCTCTAAAAATATGTTGAGTTGCTTTATCTATGCCATCTTTAGGAGAGCAACACATAACATTTGGATTTACAAACCATGTACGACTAGTACAAACCCGTCCATCTTCAGTTGTAACACCAGATTGTGCAACTGCTAATACTCCCTTTTTTAATAAACCATTCATAACACTAGAAATACTTTGACGAGTCATTTTAAACTTTTCAGCTAGATATGTAGGTGATGCTGGATTATTTGTTTCACGTTCTACGAGAACATTGGTTTTAAACTCTACAGATGAAGTTAATTTGAATAAAAAAGCTTCTTCCTTACTACTTAAGTAACCTATTCCAATCAGATAATCTATATTATCCATTATAATTTGCACAAATCTCACCCGATCTGTAGGTTTTTTCTTTTTACCTATGAAATATTCTTCCCCTCCAGACATTTTACTTAACATCTGTAAAAGCATAGCTCTTTCTTCTTCTGAATATCCACCAGTTTGCAACTGGTCATAAATACTATCAATCTTACTATCTCTTATTTTGGCTTTTTTTTCAGCTTGTCCAAAATCTACAACTTTTGTCATAAAATAATTCTCTCCCTTAGTGGAAGGAATCAACTTTTATATGTTAGAATGTATATAGAATATATATTGGTTGATTCCAACCTTATTATGAAAAACCGCCTTGCCGTCCAAAGCTTGGGCGGTTTTTCTCGTTTGTATATCTTTCTTTATAATAACATGAAACACCTTGTTAAAGCTTTCCATCTCTTGCAAAAACACAACATTCAATCCTCTTTTTCTTCTTCAAACTCATACAATTCAATGTTTTCACCATTATCACTCCTATCTCTCCCTATCAAAATCTTGATGTCTGCTCATTTCTCTCTTATGTTCACGTTCAAATTGATTATCTATTCCCTTGCTACCCAATTCATTTTTAATAAGCCCTCTAAACGCTTTGAATTGCTCTCCAAGGACCTTTTTTGTTTTGTGATACAAAACCTTTATGTTTGTCTTTAAATCCTTTATATGAGCTTTTAAACCACTTATTTCAGCATGTAATTCTTCATTTTCTTCTCTCAATTCACGATTTTGTTTATACGAATGATTTAAAGCAAGCTTATTACCCTCTATTGTTTCTTTTAAATCTTTATTATCTGCTCGTAAACTCTCATTCTCTTTCACAAAATCTGTTTTTTTCAAACGCTCATAATCTTTTTTAATAGTAATCGCTGCATTCACTTGTTTTATAAATTCTTGATATTGTTCTGGTGATAACACATAATTTCTTGTCTGTTTCTTCGTGATTTCAGCTTTTCCAAACATTTTATCCTGTACTTCTGTTATTACTTCTTTACGCAAAAATGGAATTTTAACAGGTTCATTTGGTACTTGATCCGTAGCACTATCTAATTCTTTTTGCATTTGTTTTACTCTTTTTTCTAAATCTACATGACGCTGGCCAATTAGCTGTAACTTCTCATTTCCACTCTCTATTTTTTGATTTACTGCCTTTAATTCTACGTACTTATCATTAACATCACTTTCTAAACGTTTTTTTACTACTTGTAATTCATTTGCCTTTTCCTCATCATTTTTCAAATGACGGTCAATAACTTGTAACTGCGTTTCTTTTTCTTGCACTTGATTCTCAACAATTGATTTTGTTTCTGCATATTCCTTGTATTGACGGACTTTCATGTACTTATGTGAACCTACATTAGCACGTTCAAAATTCGGAATGTGCTCTTTAGCCAATTGCTCAATATAGGCCGTTTCTAATTCTCTCCAATGTGCAATTAACTTTCTTCCCGTTCCTTCTACACCTTGTTGTTGCAAGGCTCTATCCATTCCGACACGCCTCGTTAATCCTCGACTACTTTCGAAATTCGGTACATAGTTAATATGTAAATGCGGATTAGCTTCATCATCATGTAAAACCATGTTATAAACTACTAGATTTGGATTTCGCTCTTGAAACGCTTCAGCATAGCGCTTCAGTGCTTCTTTTTTCGCCCCTCTATACATTGGGTCATCTTTACCTTCCCCAATCGCTACAACCAATTCTCGTTGCTCATGTGTCTTATCATCTTTATGTATTTTGTCATAGTAATCATCAATCTTACGGTCATTCCGTTTTTGTTTCTCGTTATACTTGTCCACCGCTTCCTGAAAAACATCCTTGTATACACTTCGGATGTCCTTTTGAACAAAATAAATATTCTCCTCTAACCTGGATGGATCTATGCCAGGATTTCCATGAATATTTTCTCTGTTATTGTGGCTCAATGAACTTTGGTGAGATTGATTAAATGAGATAGAACCCAACATAAAATGCCACCACTTTCTCTAGATTAATTGATACCATAAGTCTAGCAAAGCGACGAAATGGAGTCAATTAAAGTAACCCTATACGTATTTTGACACTTTGTATCAAAATCGATAGGGGTCTGCGACGCTTTTCGGCTTTGCCGAGCCATGCCCAGCATGGCAAAAATAAACCTTGGGCTTTGCCCAAACCCACTGGGGAACTCTTCCCCAGACCCCATCTAACAAACTCCCCCAACCCCCTCATTTTTTGAGGGGGCTCCCTCGCCGGTAGGCAGGGTCAAACGGGTACCGTTTGACAACCACAAGAGGGTCTGGGACAGTAAGTCTGTCAACTCCTTAATGCTCCTTCACTTCACTATCGTTTCGTTTTGTCCGCTTACCGTTGACAGACACGAGAAGATATTTT
Organism: Bacillus sp. DX3.1; assembly: GCF_030292155.1. NCBI lineage: Bacteria > Bacillati > Bacillota > Bacilli > Caryophanales > Bacillaceae > Bacillus > Bacillus sp. DX3.1. The sequence goes on from NZ_CP128156.1 coordinate 6,718, forward strand.
TTTATTAATATAAAGAAATATCCATGCTACTATATTCTTAATAATTACATAAGGAGTTTCAATTAAATGAACAAGAAAAAAATAGGTTTATTTATTTTAGTAATCATTATTCTTTGGTTTGTATTTCCTCTTTCCCCTTATTTAGCAGATTTAAATCATACAGAACAAAAGTTATATGATACATTACAAAAATCCCAAAATATTTATACACTAAAAGAGCAAAAACCTAAAACAGTAGTAAGATTATATTTACATTCAATACAAGAAAAAAATTATGAAACAACTTATCTTTTCTATAAAAATGATGAAAAAATGACCGAAGAAAAGAAACAATTTTTAAAAGAGGCACCTGAATTTCATAAAACAATTCTATCATCTTTCAGATTTGCAAGATCATCTGTAGTAATAAACGAAGATTACAAGGATTCCGCAGTTATTAATATGCCCCCATGGATAGGTACAGACATTCAATTCCATATGTATCAAAAAAATGAAACATGGTTTATATACGACGTTCCTTTTCAATAATTGAATAATTTCAAATCTAGCAATATAAAACTAAAAGGGACTCTTTCCCCAGTTTTTGGTAAGTCCAGATTGATTTGAAAGTAAACTTTTACATAGAAGTTTACTTTCAGTTTCGTCAATAAGAAAAACCACAGTGATTGCTGTGGTTTTTCTTATTGACCGACTAAAACTAAGATGTAAATGCTCATAGCATTGTATGTTGGATTTCAATTATAAGTTCCAATATAAACTTTTGAATATTAGTTTACTTTCAGTGATAGAAGTAGAACCACATGCCCATCAACCCAATATTTTGGAGTACCTCCAAAAAAAATTCACCTCAGATACAACAAAAGAGCCTTACCTCTGTAGGTAAGTCTTCACTAGTATAGTTGTATATATTTACATAACAATTAAGAAACTGTAAAAATATAACACAAAGAAGCAGAACCCTAACATTCCGCCTACAGCTAATACCTGTTTAGCCCAGCTCTTGAATTTTAGATTACTGTCAATCGCTTGCACTCTTTCCATATTCGTTTCCTCCTATTAAGGAGAACCCTTAAAGACTCTCACCTCGCTATGGTACCATTAAAGAATGACTAATAGAGGTCTAATTTTTGTCTAAATGTATAATATTGCCCTATATGCAATATTGCATATAGAAATGTATTGTTATAAATGTAAGCGCTTACTATAATGAGGATATAAAGATCCACCACATCTTAATATGAAAAAAGAGGAGGAAATAATATGGCAATCGCAATGGCAGTTTTAAAATTTTTAGGTGGAATCATTCCATTAGTAGGAGAGCTTTTAAAAGCAGTAATGTAAGTTCATTATTCAGCAATTATTTATAAAAATTATCATACCTTAATACGAAAAAAGAGGAGGAAATAATATGGCAATCGCAATGGCAGTTTTATCATTCTTAGGTGGAATCATCCCATTAGTAGGAGAGCTTTTAAAAGCAGTAATGTAAGTTCATTATTCAGCAATTATTTATAAAAATTATCATATCTTAATACGAAAAAAGAGGAGGAAATAATATGGCAATCGCAACGACAGTTTTAGCATTCTTAGGTGGAGTACTTCCATTAGTAACAACACTTATAAAAGCATTCATGTAATATAATTCTCTGCACTTATTTTTTAAAATTATCATACAAATGATCTGTATATCAAAGATGAATTGATGTACAGATCATTTGTGTGAGCAAAGTCCCTTTAGCATTATGAAGGGACTTTTTTAAATTTCTACATACTTGAGGTTCCGTCACATCAACATCAAGTTAAAGCACTTTTAAAACATTAAAAAGTGCTTTTTATTTTTTATAAATGCGAATGTAAACTT
>NZ_CP128157.1 GCF_030292155.1 Bacillus sp. DX3.1
TCTTCCTACAGGCAATTATTCAGCAATATGGCCCTTTAGTTAAAGAAGATCCGAAAGGGTTGAATGCATATCCTATACATTATAGTTAACATAACGTCCTATTATCGGTAGCAAATAGTTTCATAGAATCCTTGTGTTTACAGGGGTTTTGTTTATATGTTTATGTATCTCGTATACAGGATTTTATACATGGCTGATATAGCGGGGATTCTAAGGATCCCCGCTATTCTTTTTTTGAATAAAATCTTGCATACTCTTAGTGTGGTTTCTGATGAAGTGAGAACAAAAACAATAAGATATACATTTAAAAGGCCTCTCAGCTTGTCTGAGAGGCCTTTTTGTTCTTTGGTGTTTTTGTATGAATAAGAAAATACAAATAGGTTAGAGATAAATCTGGAGCGTTTGAGAGGTATATAACGAGTCTGAGTAATGTTGATTTTATAGAAAAAAAGAGGTGAAAAGTTAGGTAGTATTACAGAAGTAAAAACTTAAATTTCTACTTCTGTAATACTTGGGTTTTATGGTACTTAATGGTACAATTATATGTACTAAAAGGTACATGTTGGAGGTACTAAAATGGACAAAGAGAAAACGATTCAAGTCAAGTTTACAGTGAATGAAGAACAGTATAAGAAGTTAGAAATATTGGCGAAGATGAGGGAGCTTTCAGTGCCACAGTTTTGTAAGTTGACTTCGTTACAAGTGAAGACACAACCAGCTAGACCGATTGTAGTAAATGATGAATATGTAATGCCAGAACCAGATGTGTTGCTGATGAAAGAAGTAGAAGAACGTTATAACGTAGAGAATCAATTTTTAAAAATAGATAAAGAGTTTAATGAACGATTATATGAATATGCAGTGAAACAACAAGAGCGAAGTAAAAACGATCAATAGAGATCTTTGCGTGTGTTGGTCAATCAAAACGGACCTAGCGAAGCAAAGGGAGTATTTGACTTGACCAACTACACTACACCCGAACCCTCTTGGCACTGAACAAACCACCGTTTGTTCCTGCCAACCGGCGAGGGAGCCCCTCAAGGATTGAGGGGTTGGGGAGTTCGATTAATGGGGTCAAGGGGAAGGGTTCCCCTTGTAGGTTTGGACAAAGTCCAAGGTTTGGTTCGGCTTGCCGAACAGCCCCGTAGGGCACACCTTTACGATAGTAAAGTATAGTGTGCTATACTTTACATGGAAGTCCACCGAAAAACAGGGATGAAGTCTATATACTTTATATGGTTCTAGGGACTGATAAGGACGTAGAACCAAGGGAAAAGAGGTATGAAATGAGTTTTGCAATTTGTCGTATGCAGAAATTTAAAATGCGAGATGTAAAGGGAATTCAGATTCATAATCAGCGAGAAAAAGAGAGTCACACAAATCATGATATTGAGTCAGAACGAACACAACTGAATTATGATTTACATAATGATGACCGCATTGATTATTTGAAAATGGTAAAAGACAAAATTGAACAGAATGTAGAAACCAATCGGGCGATTCGCAAAGATGCGGTTGTAATGTGTGAGTTTGTGGTGACAAGCGATAAAGAATTTTTTGATGTGTTAAATATGGTTGATCCAGCTCAACAAAAAGTATTTTTTAAAGAAGCGTACAGTTTTTTAAAAGATAGATACGGTGAGCGTAATATTGTACATGCAGCAGTACATTTGGATGAGAAAACACCTCATATGCATGTTGGAATGGTTCCAGTAACTGAAGAGAATAAATTATCAGCGAAACAGATTTTTAACCGAAAAGAATTAGTTTCGCTCCAGGATGATTTTCATGCTCATATGGTGGAAAAAGGATTTTATTTAGAGCGTGGTGTATCGAGTGATAAAAAACATGTAGAAATACGAAAGTTCAAAGCTATGACGGCAAAAGAAGAAATAAAAATTTTAGAAACAGACATTAGACAATGTTTACAGAAAAAAGAAGTAGTAAATAAGCAAATGGAGCAATTAGAATCTCGTTTGAATCAATTACAAAATGCAGTGAAATCAACAAATAACGTCGATAAGATCGAAGTTAAACACAAGGGTGGTATCTTACGCTCTAAAACCGTTGAAATGAGCGTAGAAGACTTTGAGGAAATCAAAACTAAGGCAAAGGCATCAGAAGCCTTTAAACGTGAAAATATGACGTTACATCGCAAGAATGAAGCGCTACAAGCGAGTAATACAGATTTACATACAACAGTGAAGCGTTTGGAAAAAGAAAATGAAGAGTTGAAGCCGTATAAGGGTAAATTTGAACGTTTAGCAAAATTAATTGATGAGATGGATAAATTTTATGAGAAATTTATTCCAAAAGAGATGCCTAAATTCCATGAGATTATTGGTTTTTGTAAGAGAAAAGTAAATGCATCTATGAATAGATTTAGTTCTCTTAGGTATTCAGAAGAAAGATTGAATGAACATGAGAAAAGAGGATATGAAACAGCATCAAAGTTTCTTGAAAATCAACGAAAAGAACAAAAACAACAAAGAAAAGAACGTGGAAATGAAAGAGGACTTTGATAGGAGGATTATCAATGAAAAAGCTAAAGAGAAATGCAATTCAATGCCGAAAATGTGGTGATGTAATTGAATCTAAATTTACACATGATTTTAAGTGTTGTTCGTGTGGATCAGTGGGAGTAGATGGTGGTTTGGAGTATGCTCGTATGCAAGGGAATTTGGAAAATATCATTGAGTTACATGAATTTGAGGAAAAGGAAGGACAGGCATGATAAAATAAAAACGAGCCATGCGGCTAACATGGCTCGTTCTAAAGGGTATTTCAGCAAAAATACCTAAAACTTAATCATCTGTTTATAGATTATCATAATTTTATTATTAGGGTAATACCCGAATTATGATTTTTGGTATTTTTGTTGGTGCTCGTAATAACGAGAGGAGCAACAACACATGACAAAAAATATTATTAACTTTGGACAAGCTGAAGAAAAAGCGAGAAAACGAGATTTAGAGATTGAGCAAAAACAATTTGAAGAAGAACATCATGGGATGGATCAAGACGCAGTAGATGAAGCTTTAAAGGTGTTAAGTAAGGCTACTGGTGGTAAAGAGATTTACATAGGCACTAAAAAGAGTCCTCAATCGAAAGTGAGGTTTGCTCAATCAATGCAAGAGAATCTAGGCTATTTGTATAAGCAAAAATATTTAACAGATAGGGAGAAGATTTTTTTAACTGAAATAATCCCTTATATTGCTTTTTCTAGTAATTGTATTGTTCTTGATATTAAAGTGAAAAACCCTGTACCCGCAAATATTACAGAGATTGCAAAATTAATAGATGCTTCTAGACAACCTACAAGTACAGTAATCAATTCTTTAGTTAAAAAAGGAATTTTATTTAAAGGTGATTCAGGCGTTGAAGGAAATAATGCTAAGGCTTATGCAGTATTTATTAATCCTCATGTGGTTTATGCAGGAGATAAGGACAATGTAAATGAAGCATTAAAAGTTATGTTTTATAAAGCTATGAAGATGCCTATTTTAAAGGATTTACCTAATAAGTTTTTTTGAAAATATTAATCGTAGTTATCAAATCGATAACTACGATTTTTTATTATTTCGTGTGTCACAAATATGTGACACACGTGTCACATATTTGTGACACACGAAAATCTTTAAAAACACTGATATATCAACATTTTTTACACTTTTAAAAGTCTCTCTCTTCTCACTCTATATATATAGGGTTAAAAGTTCCGAAAGGAACAGGTAGTATTTTTTGAGAACCCCATTCAAAAAATCTCCACCTTGTCCGCTTTGCTCCCTCCTTGCAAAACTTTTTTCGGCTGGTTTTTGACTTTCGCCAAGCCGAACAGACCAAAAACGAGGTTAAGTTGCTCGACTTGGACCAGCAATTGTACCAGCCGAACCACCCAGTTTTATCGATCTAAGCGATAAGCTTACTCTATATTCAGTTACGTTAAGTTCTTAGGGGCTAGCCCCTCGCTTCGCTTCACCCCAGCCTTCACCATTCCACCCAAAAACAAGGGGGAAAACCACACTAAGCAAAAAATAAAATAAGCCATCCATTCGGACAACTTATTTACATAATTTTTGTTATCGGGAGTTAGGTTTCTTTAGTTGAATGGGAATGTTTTGATCCAGTAGAAGAATGCAAAACCTCCAGCTACAAATAAAGCAGCTAAAATGAATGTTAATAGAGGTATTTTATTTTTCATACTTTTTCCTCCAATGATTTAATCTTAAGCTAATTTAGTTCACATAAAATCCGTTATGGGTACTGAAAAAGGATCTTCAATTAAAGATCCTTTTGTGCTGCTTATTGAACAATCTCGTCTGTTTTTGGAAGAATGTTTGTTTTTATCGATTTAAAAGTCTTGTGATAAAACCAAAATCATCTTCATCTTTCACTAGAAAATCAAAGCCCAAATACGCTGCGCTACCAAGTGAGATTGCCCAAAATGCAATACTTGCTGTCATTAATACTAAAGTTTTCAAACGTGTACCGCCAAATGTGACAGCTAATAATGTTGTTAAATGACTACCTATAAAAAAGGGTCCAATAAACGCTAAACCTGGTAAACCATATTTCCCCCAAATTTTCTTAGCGCGTTGGTGACTTTTGGATTCATTTATTTCTTCATTATTTTTTTTCTTTTTACGCCAATTGCGAATCGAGTCTATAAACAAGATAAGTAAAATTATAGTTAATAAATTCCCTAAAAATGCAATAATAATAACTGGAACTGCTGGAATGCCGCCGATAATTGCAATTGGTACTATCATTGATACTTCAAAAAAAGGAATTGCTGCCAACAAAAAAATAATAAAATATGTCCAAATCAATTTCTAATCCCCCTCGTATATCTTTACCTTCATTTTTAGAGTATCCTTCTGGTTCGCTCGTTCCTTTTTTTAAAAGAAAACGGCCTCATCATATTGAAGAAAAGCTTATCTTTAAAACTCATCAAATTTCTTCTTTGCTTTCTGCTTTAATTTAAAACTAAATCGACTTGTATGTTCATCGTTATTTACCAATAATTGATATGCAGAAAGAATTGTAAGAGTACGAACTGACATATATAGACCAACGGCTATTAAAAACACAAAAATCGGATAATAAGGAGCCAAGATCCCCATCTCTAATTTTTTCTCCAAAGCAAAAGCTAAGAATCCCACCGCCAGTAAACAAACTCCAATCACCACTATACCTGAATATTTTCTTTTAAAGCCCTCATATCTTACTGTTAGCTCTTTAAAATAATTTGAATCAAACAATAAAACTTCTTTTTTGAGAATTGTATATTGTCCTTGATCAAATCCTAATGTTGCAAAAGAAATAATTCCTAATGTTGCAATGACAATAATTAGGAGTATTCCTAACATTGAGTTTTTCCCTAAAATTAAATATGGTTCAAACGCCAATGCAAAAAAACCAAAACCTAATCCAATATGCTTAGCAATTTTTTGTGTGCTTATCAAAAAACCCTCTGCCATTTCTCTACTTACATAATAACCTTCTTCATTTCCTTCATTGTTCTCAGCAGAATCCTTCAATAAGTAATCAATAGATACCTCAAAGATATTCCCAATCATTAAGAGCTTTTCTGTTTCAGGAAATCCTTGGCCATTTTCCCATTTGCTAATTGCTTGTCTTGAGGTGTTTAATTGTTCAGCTAAAGTTTCTTGAGAAAATCCATTTTCTTTTCTAAGTTTAGAAAGTTTTTCACCAAATTTCATTCATTTCAACTCCTCTCATTTTGTTAGTTATATTGTATAAAAGCATTGCTGTTCTTTCTATCACGTAGCGAATGCACTTTGTCAACTTAAGGTTGCATTATTGTTATACTGCGTCTTTTAAAGCTTTTTTCTTATGTGTCTTTTGAAAGTGATTTATTCGGATATAAGTCATAGTAAAAAGGGGGATATCTTTTATTCCCCCTTTTTACTTCTAATGATTCTGTTCAAATTCTTGT
>NZ_CP128158.1 GCF_030292155.1 Bacillus sp. DX3.1
GATTATAAATTTAAAATTTCACAAAAATATTGCACTTTAAAAATACTCGTTTTATAATTTAAATAAATTATAAAACGAGTAGGAGGTAGATTTGATGCAACCGGAAAGACCGTTAAAAAAGGTTTCTAAAGTTACAAAAAATAAAATAATAGATATAAATACTGGTGAAATTCAAGAAGAAGAAGAAATTATAGATGCCTATGTCGATAAAGAACCCGACTACGTAAAAATATATTTAAAAGATATTGTAGCCTTAAATGATTTACCAAAAGGTTTAGATAGAGTTATTAACGTCTTATTAAAAGTGATGTCTTATGACAATATGATTATTTTAAATAGCTTTATAAAAAAGCAAATGGCACAAGAACTAGGATATAAAACGGTACAAGTTCTTAACAACAACATTAACAAACTTGTAAATGCAGAAATTCTTTTTAGAAAAGGTACTGGTACATATCAGGTAAATGCTCGTTATTTTGGTCGTGGTCATTGGCACGATATACAAGAAATTCGATTACAACAAGTCTATTCAGTTAAAGGGAGAGAGCTTAAAACAGAAATAACATACAAAAATGACGAACCGCCCCAGAAGTGATTCTAAGGCGGTTTTAACGTTCCATGTCATATCCACGTTGTTTCTTGATTTCTCTCTTATGTTCACGATCAAATTGATTATCTACACCCTTCATATCCAGTTCATTCTTAACAAGTCCTCTAAACGCTTTAAAATGCTCTCCAAGGACTTTTTTCGTGTTGTGGTATAAAACCTTTACGTTTTCCTTTAAATCTTTTATATGGGCTTTTAACGAGCCTATTTCCTTACCTAATTCTCTATTCTTCTCCTGCAAATCTGTATTCTCGTTAAAAGTTTCAACTAAAGTATCGGTTAAACTATCAACTCTATCCTGTAATTTTTTATTCTCTTTAACTAAATCTGTACGCTGCAAACGCTCATAATCTTCTTTTACGAAATTTGCATCCCTCAGGACTTTTTGCATCCTTTTCATTTCACTATCAGAAACAATCCAGTTTCTAGTTTCTTTAGTTACTGTTTCTGATTTTAAAAAACCTGTTTTTACAACCTCTGTTTTTTTCTCTTTCCCTTTTACTTTGAGGTTAAATTTTTGAGGGAGTGTTTCACTCAAATTTAGAAGCTCGTTCTTTTTACTTTTCAGTTCTTTATCTACAGATTGAATCTGTTTCTCTAACTTTTGTTCGTGTCCCTTGAATTCTGCATCCATATCATTTTTTTGTTTCAGTATTTCTTCAGAATGCTTTTTCAAATCTTTAACCGTATCAACGCCAATCGTTTTATTGTTTAAAATGCCTTCTTTGTAGATGTGTGGTATTTCTTTTTTTAAAAACTTATCTAAATCCTGGTGAAATGTTTTTAAATCTTTTCTTGTTAAAACTTCTTTAGCTGAAACCTTTTCCTTTTGCTTTTTCTCGTCCCAAACAACAGGCATAAAGGCAAAGTGCATATGAGGTGTGGTTTCGTCATTGTGAACGTTAGCGGATAAAACATTTTTTTCACCGCCATAACGATTTGCTAAAAACTCATAGGTCTTCTCAAAAAATTCACGTTGTTCATTTTCAGAGAGCCCCTTCAAATTTTCTGGTAACGTAACAATCCAATCTGCACACACTTTTAAATCTTTTCGATTTAAAGAATGTACTTCACTTAACCGATCATTCATGCGAGAAAGTGTATCTCCTTCTTTTTCGCATAAATCATAATTCAAATGTGAACGCTCATTATCAATATCTTGATTTGAATGATTTTCCGTTTTTCTGTCCCAGTGATTGGATAGTCCTTGTACATTTCCTTTTGCATATTTTTGAACGTGAGCCACGAGCAAAACACCCCTTTCCGTGTAACCAGTATAACATGGGGATTAGCTAGAACCAATAATTTGGTCTAGCACGTTATACCAAATTACATTTGGACGTGCTCTGCGAGGCTCTTCGGCATCCGCCGAGCCATGCCCAGGCATGGCGAAAACAAACCTTGGGCTTTGCCCAAACCCACTGGGGAACTCTTCCCCAGACCCCCTCAATCGAACTCCCCAACCCCTCAATCCTTGAGGGACTCCCTCGCCGGTTGGCAGGAACAAACAGTCGTTTGTTCAATGCCAAGAGGGTTCGGTTGTAGTTCAGTTGGTCAAGTCAAATACTCCCTTTGCTTCGCTAGGTCCGTTTTGATTGACCAACATATATAATGATCATTACTTCTTATATTCTTGTATTTGGATAATGGTATAATTTTGATGTATAGTTAAATTTAGTAAAAAGGAGGGATAATCTTGCAAACTTATGAAAATAAAGAACAGCTTGTTCAGACTATACAAAGTACATATGACAAATTTATTAAAGAATTTCACGATATTTCTAATGATGAAAAAGATAAACAAATCCTAGAAGTTGATAGAACACCTTCACAAATGCTTTCTTATCAATTAGGCTGGACAAGTCTTTTATTATCTTGGGAAAAAGATGAAATGAACGGATTAAAAGTACAAACCCCAACACCAGAATATAAATGGAACAATTTAGGTGGGTTGTATAAAGATTTTTATCAGCAATATGAAAATCATTCCATAGATGAACAAATTAATATATTAAATCAGCAAGTTGATAGCATCATTAACTGGATCAATACTTTAACAGATAAAGAATTGTTTAATCCAGAACAAAGAGATTGGGCTACTACCAAAGCCAAATGGCCCATTTACAAATGGATTCATATCAATACAATTGCACCTTTTAAAACTTTTAGAACTAAAATTCGTAAGTGGAAAAGACTAAATAACTATTAAAAAACACCCTGTATACAGGGTGTTTTTTAATAGACTTGTAAATATATAAATACCAAAAAGATTTTCCCCTTGTTTTTGGGTGTGAGTGCTGGCTGGGGGTTTGGGGGCTAGCCCCCAGGAACTTAACGTAACAGAATATGGGGTAAGCTTACTGCTTAGAGCGATAGAACTGGCGGTTCGGCAGGTACAATTGCTGGTCCAAGTCGTGCTACCTAAACCCTCGTTTTTGGTATGTTCGGCTTGGCGACATGCTCACACCTGCCGAATTTCACTATGCAATAGCAAAAGAGTGGAGATTTTTTGGGTGGTTTTCTCAAAAAATACTACTCGACTATTGCATAGTGAAAAGCCCCTTTTAATTTTTATAAAATAATAGAATAGAAGGGGCAACATGGGTTGAACCGTTGATATGACTGGGTTTCTAGGAAAATACTATAATTTGTGGGATTATAAGTTATAATTTGTGGGATTATAACCGTAATTTGTGGGATTATAACCTATAATTCGTGGAGTTATAAATCAACTTTATTTTTTTGCTATTTATAATTTGTGG
>NZ_CP128159.1 GCF_030292155.1 Bacillus sp. DX3.1
AGCAACGATTCCTTCTTTTTGGAGCCACTTACAAAATTAAAACAAGAAGCTATGAATATAAGTTTAATAATTTATCTATGGATAAATTATTAGTATCACTTAAATTAACAAAATATTGAAGTTGCCACATTTGGCTCTTCTTTGCTTGATCACTAACAGGATTATCCCAAATAGGATAAATTCTCATAGCCATCTTTCCTTTTTGACTTTGAGTTTTCAATATTTTTTCTTTTAGAAGAATCTCTTTTGGGAAAATAAATTGTCCTAGTTTATTTTCATCAATACAAGTGATAACTAATAAGTCAGGAGCAGGGTCGTAAGAGAAGGATTGATTTTGCATGTTTTCATTTTTCTCCCAAAAAGAAACAAATTGTCCAATTTTATTAGGAGTAATTTTTGATACCCTAAAACGTATGGTTTTGTTATTTAACTGGAATATTCCTCCTGCATATTCTGAATTTTGTTTTTCTTCTTTTAGATTAGTGATCATTAAGTTATTAGGTTTATAAACTATTTTATCTAAATTTTTGATTATATTGTTAAAATTGTTCATGCGAATCCCCCTTTATTCATATCTTAGTTTATCACAAACATTAGTTCTCATATATCGTATAGTATACGATCTTTAAAAGCGATCAATCTCTTAACATACAATTTTCTTTTTTGGGTCGTGTCGGGCCTCTAGAAGTAGAATCCATTGACTTGATTCTCATGAAAAGAATCATAACTTAAGAAGAAGGTACTCAGGGTTTCACTATCTATCAGTCAGAAATAAAGGATAAGAATAAAGATCCATGGAGTGAACGAGATTTTGATGAAATTTAAGAATATCAGCTGAGGAATAACAAAGTTATGTTGGGTCAATTGAATGTCAGCAGTGTAAAAGGAATGAAGATGATTGTTTCGACAAAAGATGGGAAAAGCGCGTATCAAATTGTAATCTTCAGCAGTATTTTAAACAAAACTGAATTAGAAAAAATTATGCTCTCCATGCTGAATTAAAAAACAGAGTTCTTAAGATAAGCATCTTAAGAACTCTGTTTTTTTGAGAAGAGCTTCTATCTTGAACTGAAGAAACTTAGGATTTCTAAAATAACTGAGATCTAATTAACCATAGAGATATAAAATTTTCATTTTGGGGGTACTTCAGAATCTTAGCTTGATGGGCATGGCGTGCTACCCCAATATAAAAGTAAACCGCCTTTTTGGGCGTTTTTTCTTTACTTAAAATAGCATGTTGACTCTCCAATTAGATGAGTATGATATATTTAACAAAGCGCCGATATACTTGCGACCAAGTAAAAAAGCGCCCTGTAAACAGGGCGCTTCGGACATATATTAGGCTTTAATTAATGACTAATATTAGCACTTGGATATAATGTTGTTCCTCCAATTGAAACTTTCATTTCATTTGTTAATGGAACATTTTGTTCATTAATAATTGTTCTCCACCATTCCCATGCAAGACCTGTACATTCTCTTGCTACGACTTTTACATTTTTTGAATTCGGTGGAAGTGGTATGACTGTATTGAAATGAGCAGTTCTGTCTCTGCCGTTTCCTTCCCAAGTTTTATGGGTTAGTACTTCTTTGCCATTTTGATCATATGAGAATTCATCCCAAGATACATCAAATTGAGCAACATATCCACCAGTATGATCAAGCGTCATTTTAGCACTAGAATATTCTGTAGTTGTAGTCTCAATATAATCTGTATTGTTATGAACAGCAGCCGTTGCGTTATCTTTTAAGAAAGTGCTTGTATATGAAATTGGGTATGCTGGATTTTTAGGACTTAATTCTGCATTATCTTTAATGATATTTCGGATTTCATTAAAATCTTTTGTAACAACCTTGTTATGCTCTTTTGCATCTCCGCCTAATACTACAGCGGTAAAGGTACTGTCTTCAAAAATATCTTTGTACTGTCCACTCGCTTCAACGCCTTGACCCTTAATTAAGGCTTTAAAAGCAGCTTGTACATCTTTGCTCTTAGATGATGTTTCTAATTTCACATAAACTGTTCTACCATAAGCTACATTTGACACCATAACAGGCGGAGCCGCATTACTTATCCCTTTACGAGTTAACTCATCAAAAGTAACACTATTATCAAAAAGATCTGATGGATTGTTAGGTAGTTCTGCACTTACGGTATAAAAGATTTGCTTATATGCCGCAACCATTACTTTTTTCTCTCCATTTGCAACAGCATTAAAGTCAATATTCAGTGAATTGTCAAGGTATTTAGCGTTAACATTAAGAGCACTTGCGATTTGAGATTTACTATACACCATAGATTCTGTATACTGCATTCTTGCAGGTAACGTATGTGTTTTTGAATACTTTTCATTCCAAGTAGATACTAATTCATCTACTGCTCCAGACACATTACCATATGTAGGATTTTGGACAGTAATTGTATTGTCTTTTCTCATGCCAGGTAAGTCTATACTAATATTCAAAGGTTTTCTCTTAGCTACTAACAAACTAGGTTGATTATCTGCAAAAGCTTTATTTGCAAGTTGTACTGCTCCTGGATAAGTACGATTAGCCACAGAATCAATAATCGAAATATCGACTGGTGAAGTTGTAAGTGATTTTTTCTCATGTTCAACTACTACAAATTTACCATTTGAATTTGTACTTTCTTTCGGAACAAAACTCTCTACTTTATCACCATTTACTGCTAAAACCTCTTGATTATTATACTTAAGATTTGCTATGCCAGTATCAATGTTAATAGCTTTTTTTGTTGCATCAGCTGAATTACTTGTATGTGTTTCAGCGAAAGAAATAGAAGAATAATTAAAAGTGCATAAGCCAATTGATAAACATGCTAGTAATTTTATTCCTTTATTATTTTTCTGGATTTTCAAAAAACCAACCCCTTCCTTTTTTTTCGTATGATTCATGTTATCTCTTCCTTTCTTTCATCATTTCTATAAAATCACAAAAAATAGAATTGCACTGTACATGCTTATACTTTTACTTTGGAATAAAATCACTTTTGCTATATTTATCTTAGTTTAAGTATCTTTCAATACACTTTCATAAATGTTACAAAAGTCTTTCATTAATTTTATTTATAAATGCAATAATTTTGTGATTATAGACTGTTTTTGAGACTTTTATCATATTATTAATATAATACAATAAAAATAATGTTACTCATAACTTTACCGAACTTATATTAGCGTAATCTTTTCCTTCCTTAGTGGTCATACCAGTTATGTTTTTATTAAATCATTAAACTTCCAATGCGTAAATAGAAGAATTTTGTCGATTATATCAAAAAAATTCAATATTGTGCATTAACGAAAATGAAAATATTATACTACAAAAATTATCATTTGATTTTATATAAGTAACTATAAAAGTTACAACTTGATGTATAAGGTTAAAAAATAACTATTTTAATCTGCAAAAAATAGTTAATATAAATTAAATATTATTAATATAATTTAATTACACTCCGCATATCAATTCCCTTTATTTGGATATGTGAAATTGCATCAAGATATTGGTTTAAATAAGACGCGCTCTTATAAATAACTAGCTGTAGAGAAAGAAAAGTTTTGTTTAGGTCTACTTAAGGGGTTCTGGTGCGAAAACATCAAGATAATTGCAAGTAATCTCTAAATCTTGGACATATTGATACTATTACTCTAAAAAAGGTGCGTGATCAGTATGGGGTACCGCCACATCGCTATCAAGTTAAGAAATACAAATACCTCAAAACAAAAAAATTGACATCTTCATGTGAAAATGTACAATTTTTTTGTTTTGAGGTGTTATAAAATTCTTAGGTTGATGGGCATGTGGCGCTCCCCCTTATAAATGTTACAAAAATCTTTCAAATAGCTCTAACTTGCACAATGCTTCCCGTTAATATAATACGCTGATTCTGTGAAAACCGTAAATACAACCTCTACTTCTGGAAGTCCAAAATCCATTACATATGTAGTAATGGCCTTGGCACATCGATCACGAATTTCCTGTCCACGCTCGAACCATTTCACTTCAATAAGAGGAAACGCTTCTATTTCTTCTCCATTGAATATAAACGTAGAACTTGGTAGTTCCAACGTAAAATTATCCGTACCACACTCACAAATCTCTGCGAGCTCTTCTACTAATGGCTTGCTTATGCGTTTTAATTGTTCAGTAGTAATTCCACGAAACACAACATGCGGCATGTGAATCCCTCCGTTAGATAGCTTTATATTTGCTCACATCATAGCACAATTTATTTTGCTGCACTAGAATCTATTGGTACATTTCAATGACATTCTTAAGTTGATAGGCATGTATGGTGACCCCTAACAATATGTTTTTAAATTTATTTAGACAAAAGGAATGGAACTACAAGGGGCACTTAATTTTGATATGAAAACAAATATGAAGAGCATGTTTTGAGTAATTTTTTTCAAAACATGCTCTCATTTTTATTGTTTTAAAGGAGATCGAGGGAAGCCCTTCTGGGGTACGGAAACGATTCTGGGTATGAGGGGCCACTCTGGGATTTAATTACAAATATAAAAAAGAACTTTATTCAAGTTCTTTTAATCTACGATATAGAGCGGCCTGACTCACTCTTGTAATCTGGCATATTTCCTTTACTGTTTTATTGGTATGTTTTCGTAATTCAATTGCATGGTTCATGCCAGGATGTTTATCCGTGTATTTCTTCACTCTTCCTCTATATACGCCTTTTTGTTTTGCTAGCTTTATTCCCGCATGTTGTTTTTCCTTAATCATTTCACGATCTAACTCACTAAAGGCAGCCATGACAGTTAAGAAGAACTTGCCCGTTGGAGTTCTTGTATCAATTCCTAAATTTAAAATTGCAAAGTGAACATCCTTTTCCCGAAATTGTTCTACTAACTGTAACAGTTGAATGGTATTTCTACCTAAACGATCCATTCTAGTTACGACTAAGGTATCCCCAGTAGTTAGTTTTGAAAGTAACGTGTCTAACTCCGGCTTTTGTTTTGTTACTCCACTAATTTTCTCTTTTATGATTTCATCTACTCCATATTTTATAATTTGTTCAATTTGTGTATCTAAATTTTGATCTTGTGCACTTACACGTGCGTATCCATAGACCATTTACATCCCTCTTTTTGTACATATTTTTGATAAGTATTATTGAGAGTCTATGAGACTAATAATATCAAGGAAATGATTTCTTCTCAATAGGGTACACTCTATTGGGATGGCGGACTATTTATTGATTTTCCTAAGGTGAAAGTGTCTCAAATGACTTGTACCAAAAGTTAAATTGGAAAATTTTTCAGATGCGGCGGGTTATTCCTTGAATCGTTGCCGTATGCCATCTAAGGATTTTCTGAAGGGATTCTTTTAGATTCCTAGATACATTGAATACCGATAATGACGTGTTATGTTAACTTGACATGAATATGATATACAGAAATGGATGATTAATAATTATTGGTTATCCATAAATTATGCTTACTTAATAAAATAGCTAAATTATTACATTAAGTACTCGTATTAGTCTATGAAACACAATAAAATATTAATATAAAAAAGTATAACAGAGGAAAATAGAGGTGAGTAGATTGTCAACACGACAAAAAGTAGAAAGGGCAATATCCAATCGAAAAAAAGTGTATATGCACTATAATAATAAAAACCGTATTACAGAACCGATCCATTTATTTTCGTTTCACAGAAAAAATTACATGATTGCATACTGTTATTACCGTCGTGAATGGAGGATCTTTCGATTAAGTCGACTGGAGATTTGTAAAGTCTTAGATGAATCAGCAGAACAAATACCGATTGCATGGAGTCAAGTACCATTGGAAAAAATTAATCGTCAAGAAACTTCTCTTCTTTTATCCGCCACATCAAGCGTAAATTCCAATCAACAGCAATCATCATCAAGAAACGATTATCCCAAAATCATAAAACTAAGCAAAATGGAAAAAGAAGCCTATTGTCGAAGTCCCTTAGAGGAAAAGGTGTATCATACCATTAACCGTAGTCGAAATGTAGTAAAATTTGTTGTAGAACCATGTTCCATTCCTTATACATATTTCGGGAAATCACATTATTACGTTCCTGATGCTCTCGTTTACTATAAAGAGGATGTTACAGCATTAATTGAAGTAAAACTTTCGGGAGAAATGAATCTTTCAGTTAATCAAGCTAAATTTCAAGCAGCCAAAGCCTTTGCAGAAAAGAAAGGATGGAATTTTTTCGTTATGGGAATTGAATCCTTTTCATCTGATTCGGGATACGAATATCGTCACAGTTGGGGGTGGGGGGAACAACAAGAACAAGCAAAAGTGAAGAAATTTAATCCATTTGAGACTCCAAAGGAAACGGCAGCGTCAGCTAGTTCTAGTCGTTCCTCTTTCACCCAAGACAATGGGTCCTATACATGGATGTGGATTGTAACTATTATGGTTATCATTTGGTTTCTTGCTAATAGTTATTAATTTCTCCTAAACATAAAAAGAGTACCATCAACCCAATGATATAAAACTCATGTTAAGACAATTTTTAGGAATAAAAGGTCATTTCTTACTACGTGCTCTTAAACATCTTTATGTGTATCCATTGTGTTTTTGTAGTTGGGGTTCGACCGAGATACATGTAATTTTGAGTCATAGTCTGTATTTCATTTCCAATATCTATATTTTGTTGTAACAAAAAGGTCTAAAATCAATAATGTTACAAATTATTTTTGATACGGTATTTTGTTACATCTCACTTCTAACACCTCTTGCTATGATTGTATGGAAAAAATGATAAGAAAAAAGCTACTGCTCTTCCTTAAGTTTTGAAATATAGCAGAAACTTGCAGGAAATGTATGAGAGAACGGCCAAAAAGAATTTGTTTCCCAACTTCTGCATATCTAAGTACAATAAATAGTATATGACGTTTGGGGGATTAAAGGAGAGATAGTGTGGAAGATTTCATTGATTATTATGCGATATTGGGGATACCTTTTCAGGCGAGTACCGAAGAGGTGAAAACAGCCTATCGAAAACAGGCAAAACGACATCATCCTGATATGGGAGGGAGCCAGGGTGATTTCCTTTTAGTTAAGGAAGCGTATGATACATTACACGATCCCTACAAGAGAGGACAATACGATGTTCTTTGGTCCCTGTATTATGCGGAGATGGAAGAAATGAACGAAAGAGATACCAAACCGTATTCGTCACCGCGCACAACATCCACGAGTTCCGTTCCTATACGTTTTCGCTGGAAACCGTATGTTGTGATTCTTTGCATGACCTCCCTTGTCATCATTATGTTGAATATTGTAAATGCAACAAAGGATGAATCTGTAGGAGAAACAGAAACCACTATGCAAGACACACATGCTGTTTCGGATGAAACGAATGATGAAGAACCAACAGATGTCACTGCTACCCCTGACGAAGTGTCGGGGGCCAATGGAGAAGAGGAATATGGAGAAGAGGTATGGGGAGGTGATGGGTCACAGGATGTAGATTCCTATGGTTTCCCTCCTAATGGTATTCATACGGTGACCTATGATGAAACCTCACAAATCCCGAATGCAGACGGTCTACAAACGTTCGTGAAGTCAGTTGTTTTAACGAATGCTTCGAGGAATGAAGATATTGGCAGACATACGAACTTTCTAGGAAAACCAATGATAAAAGTTCGGCTTGAACTCCGCAACTACCGGGACACGATTGCACGGAGTAACATTGGTAAGGCTACACTTCATTTGAATAACGGAACAAGCGCACATAGTGAGTTAAAAACATCAACGTTCTACGGTACAGTTAGTCCAGGAAAGACAGAAGAGGTAGAGGTTCTCTTTTTCCCAGATGTACCAATTGATTTACAGGAAGTCAATCACGCAAAACTGACGTGGAGTGATCCTTTGGATAATGGACGGCGCTACTATGATGCGTACTATGTCTTCCATTTTTAAAAAAGGGATAGAGGAACAATAGACATTAGGGGTCCTGCCATCAAAACGCGGATAAAGGGGTAGCACGCACATTTTAACGTTTTTATACGCTAAGGTATTCTCAAAACTCAATAACATGATTTGAATTGAGATTTTGATTTAAAGACGGGTTTTGAGACATTATTTAAGCTGTTTTTGGCATCTTTTATATTGAAGGGGTCACCATATCAAAAAAAGAAAATTGTACGTTTAGACACAATTTGGATAATACATAATTGATATGTAAATATTCCCCTACATTAAATTGTATGAATATAAACTATAATAGTAAGTAATACTCTTATGTTATATATTTGTAATTCCCTGTTTAAGAATCCTTACTGTAATAGGATTCTTTTTTTGTTCCAAAAGGTATACCTTTTGGAACTACGCAAATTAATGCTAACATGGGGTTCAGCCGAGATACGTGTATTATCTTAACTAAGAAAATTAAAAAACGAATTTAAAAGGGCCCTTACGTTGAATACATGTACTCAACGTAAGGGCGGATTATGTAAAATGACAATAAAGTTATTTAATTTTAAAACCTAAAACACGTATAACCCCGTTCTGATTTTAAGACGGGGTTAAAATAAAGTTGTTTAATTTTTGATGTGAAATACTTCACTGCACTTAAAAATACAACAATAAAGTCGTTTAAATCTAAGTGTTATTGCACAATCGCGCCCGATTGCTGAAGATCAGAACTATAAAATTGTTATAAGAAATAGATTAGTCCTTCTTGAACTAACGCCTCCGTTACTTTAAGTACACCCTTTCACAATCTTTGATACATAAAATATAAATAATGTGCAATAAATTTACTCTAGATTATATTTATTTTTCGGGGTTGTATTTGTCAGCATATTCTTCTTTTGCTTTTTCTGTATGTTTCAAAATAAAATTAGATTTAGCATCTGTATATCCATCTCGGTCATGTTCATATTCTTCTATAAGTCCTAATTTAAGTTTACCATATTCTTTAGCAACTTCTTCATGTTCAATAAGGTAGTCTCTAAAGTACAATTCATTCCAGTTGTGGTAGTAACGAACATGTAGATGATACACCTTTTCTGCAAATCCTTCTTTTGTATATCCTTTATTAAATGCTATTTTCATGCATGGATTACTTTGGGATGACATCAATAACCAACCATTATGTAGTAAAGTATTTGTTAATTGTTCAATATTGCTTCCATTATCTATTTCCAATAAAATATCGACTATTGGCTTGGCAATTAGTCCTTCAACAGCTGTACTTCCTATATGACTAATGCGCATAATATTTTTTTCGTCAAGACAACTTAAAAGTTTCCGTTTTTCAATTTCATACCAATCTTTATAATCTGTATTATGTTCTTTCAAAATGATGGGGAATAACTCCCACAATTCTTCTAGCGTCATTTCTGACAATTCTTTTCCCATATATAGTATCTCTCCTTTACATATAATCTCTACTTCGCATTTTACTACGAATGTGAACTAACTAATGTAAAAATATTGTTGAACAATACTGCCCGGTAGTTCAATTAGCCTTACTCCAGAATTTGGCCCTTTAACGGAATAACATGACTGGCGTTTTTAAACATTTTTATTGTAAATATAACAATTTTATTTATAATTAAACAATTTTATTGTTACTCCAGTAAAATTCATTAATACCACATCCCCACCTTAAAATACTTTAAATAATTTGAAAAATCAATATAGTTATTCTTTATTTAAAGATAAATAAAAACCATAAACCTTACTTAAAGAACTATAAGGACTATGGTTTTATTTAGTATAGTTAATACACGTATCTCGGCTGAACCCCAACATAGCATTCCAAAACATCAAAAATATATTTTAGGAACGTTCTTAAAATATCAATACCTTTCGGTACATGCTTGCTTCTTCCTTAAAGAAATTAACCGTTTATAAAGGTATACCTTTAAGGACATAACTTGTATCCTTATAAAATTAAGGTTTATAGCGTTTATAAACATGTTATACAATATTTATAAACGTTTATTAAGTTTACGCAACCTTTATAAACCCCTTAACGTACAATTTTCTTAAAATGATATGGTGACCCCAAATAATGAAAAAATTCACAGGAATAATAATGGGATTATCTCTTTCAGCTATTTTGTCTCTTGGATTAACATTTCCTTCACAATCAGAACAAGCAACTCATGGTGATTTATCTAAAACAAGCCCTGTAATTGATCAATATAGTCACGCTGACACCTGGTAAACTAAAAATCATAAAAAACAGCAACATAAAATCTGTTGCTGTTTTTTTATGAGCTGAAATTTCGAATTTCAAAGACCCTTTATATATAAAACTAAAATTAAATGCCTTAAAATGCGTCTGATGGTATCGCGGTTTTTGAATATATATGTAAATTACGGTTCTATTTAACGATATATTCTATTTCTTCTAATTTACCGACACCTTTTACATAGGGTTCAATCCAAATTAATTTACGTTTTGACAGTCCTTCTCCATATGGCTGATTTCTCCAATGGCCTCTAACAATCCATTGTCCGTTAAATTCCTTCCTTTTTCTAGGTTGATCTTTAAGGTAATTAAACTCTCTATATACTTGTTTATGTTTATTATCAATAGTTACTTTTTTTCCAATACGAATATAAGAAGTTCTAAGCGATTTCTTATTTTGTTTCTCTTTCTTTTTTATTTTCCTGTTTTTATGATGTTCTGTAGACTCTCCTACATGGTCCAGGATTGCTTTATCAGATTGTAAGTATAACAGTGTATTTACAATTAAAATTGAAAATTGTTCAGCTATAGCTCTACTCTTTCTATTTAAATAGTAATCAGCAGCATCTACGGTAACAGAATTTTCAGGGAAGTATTCGTCTAAAACTGTAGTAAGTGAATCAAATATATTTTCATTATCCAATATAGGTAATCTAATCCATATTGATATCTCCCCATGATTAGGATTTCCAGTTTCCGTCTTTTGGACTTTTAGAAACATTGCAATCCACCAATGCATCATATTATCTTTTTTCACTTCTGATACATAAGCTCCTTGAGCTATTGTTTGGTAAAGGCATTCATCGTTATCATCAACAAATGAAATTCCGACTAAATCTTCAGGAACAGTAAAATATACAACCGGGAATGGTAATTTAAGAAAGGAAGAGTTAACTTTATGAATATCTGTTTGAACTAGTTTATTTGCAAGATCATCCTCAATATGAAAATGCTTTTTTCCTGATAACCAATATAAATACATTAATTTGAATTCATTTATTAAAATATCAAAAGGCTTACTATTATTATTACGTAAAAAGTTTACTTTTTTAATAACTTCAGTACTTTGCATGTTAATCCACTCATTAACATGTTCAGGCTCAATCGAATGAAAATCAACATTGTGAATCCCTTTATCCTGGACATAATTATGAAAGCGTTGAAAAGCATTTCTTCCAAACAATAATTCGAATCTCTTGTTTAAATCTTCAAAATGTATATTCATAAAAAACACTCCTCTCTTTACTTTTAGACAGAATTACTTTTTTTCTTTCTTCCTCTTAGCACGTTGCAAGGTGCTTACGCTAATTCCTGTTATTCTCTCCACTTTCCTATAAGATTCTGTTTTTAATAAATTAAGAGCGTGTTCCATTTGCTCTTTATTATATTTCTTTGGTCGCCCCTCTTTAAAATTAGGATTCAACTTAGCAATCGCTTTTCCTTCTTGTGTACGTTCTACAATCATATCTCTTTCAAATTCAGCGAATGCACTCATGATATTAAACATTAACCTACCCGTTGGTGTATCTTCCACTACCCCCATATTAATAACATGAACTTTAACCCCTTTTTCAAATAACATTTTAATCGTTTGGATTGCATTTTCAGCTGAACGTGCAAAACGATCTAATTTTGTTACAACAAGTGTGTCGCCATTTTCTAGTACAGAAAGTAGTTCTTGAAATTTTGGTCTGTCAAATTTTGTCCCTGTAAATTTTTCAGAGTAAATTCTTTCACAACCTTCTTTTTCTAACATTTGAATTTGAGATTCCAAATCCTGGTTTAACGTGTTCACCCTGGCGTATCCATATTTAACCAAAAAATCACCTTTTCTACGTTCACTTTTGACCATAAGTTTTGATGTAGGTCAATGTATTGATTGTCACTTTGACCGATAATTTGCGTATATTTTAAGTGTTATTTTGCATATCCAACTTTAAAAACCCAGCTACCTTCACATCAGAAGATTAGCTGGGTTTCTTAATTATTTACATCTAATTATTTATAGAACTATTCGGATCCGCCTAGTAAAAAAGCGACTGCTCATTGTTCCGCAATCGCGCCCGATTGCGGAACAAGTTACAATTACTATCGGGTATTTTATTTTTGGAATGCGCAATATTATTAATTCACATTCAAATGATAGATTAGTTGCACAACGCCCGAGGAGAACGTTCTTGTATTAACCATTTTTAAATTCAATCTCTGTTTTATATCAATAAACAATGGTTTTCCTTCTCCCAAAATAACAGGGTGAACAGATAATCTAAATTCATCAACAAGCCCTAAATTGATAAAAGTTGTAATAAGACTTGCTCCACCATATAGCCAGATGTCTTTACCAGGCTTATTCTTTAATTTATTTACTTCTTCAAGAATATTATCATTTATGAATATTACTTTATTATCGGTCCCTTTTTGCGTTCTGGAAAACACATATTTTTCTTTACTATGAACTAATTCCCAAATTTCTTTTTCAGTATCAATATCTTCAATTTCTGGAGTAAATTGTCCCCATAAATCGTAGCTTTTTCTTCCATATAAAATAGTATCAATTTGATTTAAGAAATTAATAAACCCCATCTCAGAGTCCATGATACACCAATCAACTTCCCCATTTTTCCCTTCAATAAAACCATCTAAAGAAACTGCTAAATCTAAAATTATTCTTCTTGGTCTTACGTTATTGGGCATAATTCTTCCTCCCTTTAATCATTTAGATATTGTTTCTCCCGCCAAGTTTTTTTTATATTTTCATTATTTACAGCACTTATTTCTGAATAAAGTTACTGATGATATTAAACTAACCTGCTCTTTAACTTAATAACAATTATCTCAATTTTCCATTATTTTCACAATTAGCTAATCAAGAATATGGCCCGATTGCTGAACAAAAGTAAAAAAGCAAACATTTCATAAATAAGTTATTATTTGTTCCAAAACTCGTTAGTGATTGGACATAATTAATGAAGAACCCCAGCTAAACTTCTAATGTGAAGGTAGCTGGGGTTAAAAGTTGGATGTGCAAATTATCACTTAAAACACGCGCAAAATATCTCCAAAAGTTACAGGTTTGTAAGCTATCAATAACACTTATCAAAATTAAAAAGAAAAACAGAGATACCAATTGGTGCTGGTTAGTCGACCTTAATAGCAATAACTATAAGGTTTTTAAAACCAACAAGTGGATATAGTACGTTTATTGGTTCATCTACTACTTATTCATGTAAAAAAATTCCTTAACGTACAAATTTCTTTTTTGGGTCGTGTGACCCCATGTAGAAAACTTTGCAACAGAACCATGAGTTACCTCCTCATTCGATTGTGATGCAGTTGACTGCAATAGTGTTATCAATGCAGCGCTGTTGATTGTTGGAGGCGAAGATGGTCTCGAAGGTTACGTAAAAGGAGCAGGGGTTGGTTAGCGCCTTCACCTATCCTACCCGAATAAAGCGGGAAATGGTTTAGTCCTTTGTTACAGAAGGCGGCTTTTTTATGACATCCGCATCATCACCTGTAACGTAAACTTGTGCTGTTTCTTTTTTCAGCTTTTCCTTTATTTGTTTTATTTCTTCTATTTGACGTTTTGTAACCAATACTTTATTTACTTGCACGGGGTGTTTGTTTATTTCAATTTCTTCTTCTTTCAGAGGAATTCGAAGTTCCTCCTCATTTCCTGCTTCTATTACTAATACTTCACGCTTAATAGGAACAGTGAACGTTTTCTGTTCTTCGACGACTTCTTTATGAACCTTTACCTCCCCCGTTTGTACTCGTTTTTTTTTTATTTCCAGCTGCTCTTCTCGTAATTGAAGCGTTTTTTCTTTAATTTCATTTGTTTTTTTAGTCGGTTTGTCGATGTTCCTTCTCGAATTCATTGTATAACTAATGCCGCCTACGATTGCTCCTATAACGAGTCCTGTTACGATTGTAAAACCTGTTACCCAACCGATTATGCTACCGATTATCGCACCAATAGTAATATACTTTCCCATAGGACCTCCTGAAGTTCTTTTTTATATATGAATGGAAAGAAACCTACTTAACTAGAAGTTAAGTAGGTAGGCACAATTAGTCCTCTTTGATAATATCTGTATTACCATGCGATTCAACATCTGCAACTTCTTTACGAAGTACGTCGCGTACTTGTTCTGTTTCCTGAACCGAACGTTTATGAGCAGAGACTTCACCAGTGACGACCGTATGCTTTTCTACATCAATTTTTTCAGCAGTTACTGGAATGTGAACCGTTTCTTCTTCTGTAATTGGTTCATCTGTTGGTTCGTGATCAACGGCTCTTTGTTCAATAACGACTTGATCATGTAAAACAGGGACATTCACTGATTGTTCTTCCTCAACAATGTCCTTATGAAGCGTCACATCACCAGTCTCCACACGGTGTTTGTCGATCTCCAATTCTTCAGCACGAAGATCAAGATGTACGTCTTCTGCTGCAAATTCTGTATCGGCAGTGCGATCTACTTCACGTACCTTTTTTCGAGTTTCCTTTTGAGTTCCTTCTTCGTTAAATAAATCAAAAAAGCCCATGATGAAAACCTCCTAAGGGATGTGTTTGGATCGTACAAGTACTAATGTTACCTGTGTGAGTGAAAATATGCGCTTGATTTGGTGCTTGTTTCTAAAAAGGCTTTACTTAGCCATTTGGTATTTACATCCAATTTTTTATTAGGGATATTTAAAAAACCTCAGAGTCGTTAGCCTTCATCCTCGATTAACGCGCCCTATCGTACTATAAGGTCAATCGCTAGACCAGTTCAAGTCATGTAGCATCTGAAAGGAAAAGCTATATTGGGGTTCAGCCGAGATACGTGTAAAAATGGGTCACAGGCTGTATTTTATTTCCATTATCAGATTTCGTTGTAACAAAAAGGCGTTTTATTAATAATGTTACGGATTATTTTTGATACAGTATTTTGTTACAACTAATCCAATGGTTAGAATATTTCATATTTTTAAATACAAAACGTAACAAAAACGGTCGTTTTAGTTACAATCCTTAGCTTACAAAAATCAAGGTTTTCACTTCCGAAAAATGTCTTAACGTGGTTTTTATGTCATTTGGCTGGCGGGATCCCAATAAAAAAATGAAACCAGTTAGGGTTTATTTGATATGCAGAATTTCCAATAATCTACACTGGTTTTTTAGAAAAAGAAAAAAGCCATTTTTGAAAATGACTTTTATTAACCTTAGCTTGATAGCAATGTGCTGTGCCCCCAAAAAAGTTTTATGCTAATCTATTTCTTCGTATCTTTCATGCTATAATACCCTAAATTAATCACAATTAAGAAATAACCACCCATAATTCCGGCAGCAAATGTCCACATGACACTATGGTGTTCAATCTCATACATAATAATCGCACCGAGTATCGCTGCTGCAAACCGATTAATCATACCAAGCGTCGGTGCTTTTGTTTTTTTTACAATGCTATCTCCAAACTTTTCAATACGCCTTCCTAAAATCCAAACACAATACATACTAACAAGCAAGCCAATGCTTGCACCTAAAAAATGGGGCGAAAAAGGCGTCATAATCCATCCTAATAACATCGCGCCTAGCAAATAATACATTTGTATTTTAAATGTCCTTAGTGCCATACGAATCATGCTGTACTCCTTTACCTTTCTCATTGAGACTTTATTACTATTTGGGCTCAAGGTTCTTCTTTTTTTCTTCCAGTATAATTTGATTTATTTTCATTAAGGTATCGGTCATTTGCTGCAAGGCTTCGATATCAATTTTAGAGAAGTATTTCTCAATAAGTAAATCATCTAGCTGAGACAATCGTTCTATATACTTGCTACCGTTAGGACCAAGTGTAAGGAAATACTCACGTTTATTGTTAGGATTTACGTGTTTCGAAATCATATTATGTTTCTCCAATTTAGATAAAACTTGGCTGACAGCACTTTTGGATATATTAAAAGTGGTCGCAATACTGTTAGCTGTAGTATTTTTATTTAAATTAATATAGATTATCATGTTCTCTTGCTGCCCTGTAAGACCAAACTCATTCTTTAACTCCTGAGATAATAAAATGTTTAATTCATTGTAGGCCCGGTTCATGTCGGTAATTACTTCTTTATAAGAACTAGTCATATTATTCTTCCTCCAATCATTCTGTTATTTCATTGTACGCCGTTTTTTCGTTTCGACATATAGTTAAGTTTAGTTAACTTAACTATATAATATCTTTATGTTAGTGTAAAGGAAAAAGTAAGCAAATTTGTTTTGATTACTTTTTTCGGAATTATAATAAAGGGGAAATCAGACGCATTAGGGATTCCAGTATTCGTTTTCGAATACTACGTTTTTGAAATGATTTCCATCGAATTTCAGACGAATGGTTAAAGTCCTCTTCAAAATCACGTTTAATATCAAGAACTGTCTTAGATTCATAAAGTACGCTAATGATTTCATAATTTAGTTCAAAGCTACGGACATCCATATTTGCTGTGCCAATTGTTGCAATTTCATCATCTACAAGTACAATTTTAGCGTGCACAAAACCATCTTTATAGCTATAAATTGAAGCACCGGCTTTTAGAAGTGGTGTGAAGTATGATTGAGATGCTAGATCACTAATGATTCTATCTCTCTTACCTGGATATAGAATACGGACATCTATTCCAGCCATTGCACTTAAACGTAGTAATGTTAATGTTTCTTGGTCTGGAATGAAATAGGGTGTTGCGATCCAAATTGATTTCTTAGCGGAACCTATAACAGCAAGTAAAGTATTACGAATGTTTGTATCATCTGAACTTGGTCCACTTGCTACAATTTGAATAGCACCTTCTGCATGAGAATTTTGTTTACCTGGAAAGTATTTTGTATTCATAAATGGATTCCAAGAATAAGTATTTAAACCATTAGTGGCATAGAGCCAATCCTCAAGGAATATCGCTTGTAATTTGTACAATGCTTTTCCTTCTATTCTTAAGTGGCTGTCACGCCAAATTGGGAATTTTTTAGAACGACCAAGATACTCATCGCCAATGTTGAGCCCACCTGTAAAACCAATCTCTCCATCTACAATGACAATTTTACGATGGTTACGATAATTTACTGTTTCAAGTGGCCATGACGAAAGAATAGGATCAAATGCCACAACCTCAATTCCTACATCTTTCATGGGTTGTAAGAAACGATTTCGTAATGAATTGCTTCCGATCCCATCATAAAGAAAGCGTACAATTACACCAGATTTTGCTTTCTTAATTAATGCATCGCGAATTTTTGTACCAATTTCATCTGCTCGATAAATAAAGTATTGAATATGTATATGATGTGTAGCACTTTCAATAGCTTGTATAATGTTTGTAAATGTTTGATCCCCATTTGTTAAGAGTTTTGTTGTAGTATTATTGGCAACAGGACCGCCACCGAATTTCTGTACAACCTGTGTTAAATAAGTAGAGCGCTCACTTAATGAGGAAGTGAATGATAAATCTAGGCGTTTTCCTTCTAAAATCTCACGGAATAATTTTCTTTGCTCTTCTGAACGATGTAGATGCTTCTTTCTTCTCCAACGACTTCGGCCAAAAAGAGAGTACAAAATTACACCAACAACAGGAAGAAGTGCTAATACTAAAAACCATGCTAAAGTACTTTGTGGGGAACGATTTTCGATAAAAATAATGAAGGCAATTCCTACTATTGTGATAAACCATAGTACGTCGACAAAGTTGTATAGTGAGATAATGGATGTATTCAACAGAAAGAGAACGATAGAGACAAGTGTAAATACAAATAATAATTGAACTTTAGGGTTTTTCATCTTTATAAAATTCACCTATTCTTTCTTAAATATAGGATTCATATATGGAAGCTGTACCCTAACATTTCTATTAGGGAGAATCACAGGATTGCTGCTCTAGTCCGTCATATCATTTACATAAAATATAATGGATTACTAAATTATGGAGTTTCTAAGACTCGTTTTTTCAAGTTTTCTCTAATGTATTGTCCGATAAATGGAATTTTGTGATATTCCATTTCCTTTTTAATGATGCTGAATAAAGTCGAGCTCATGAAAGCCAAAGAGATACAAGGGATTTCTCTTGTATCTCTTTGGCTTTAGATCTACTCTCTCTACACTGACTCAGTAGATAAAGAACCTTTTTGTTTATCTTTCC
Organism: Bacillus sp. DX3.1; assembly: GCF_030292155.1. Classification (NCBI taxonomy): domain Bacteria; kingdom Bacillati; phylum Bacillota; class Bacilli; order Caryophanales; family Bacillaceae; genus Bacillus; species Bacillus sp. DX3.1. The sequence continues at coordinate 18,391 of NZ_CP128159.1, forward strand.
CTTTGAATACAGCCAGTACCATAATTATAAGAGATACAAGTCCAAGAAACCCCATCGTCTGAACATATGATCCTATCCCGTATCCTCCAAAGAAGAAGCTGTTACGAAATGCTTCTACACTGTACTTAAAAGGAGTCCAAGAATACAACCAGTGTTTTGTCACATCCGGAAGAAATTCGTGTGCCAGTGATAAGGTTGGCATAGAAAAGAAGAAGACTACCATTAATATTGGTACCCCGACACGGCCAATCCAGTTGAGAACTGCACTTTGCAAAAGGAAGAACATGAAGCCAAAGAAAAGTAACAATAAGAAAATTTCTCCTTGGTTCGGTATGTTTACATCGAGTATGGTATGAGCAATGAAAAGAGTTAAACTTGCAATTACTGTCACGAAAACAGAACCCGCAAGAATCTGTGATAGGACTGATTTTCCTGTAACGCGTCCGTTTGTAAACTTTTGGACAGCTATAAATAAGACTAAGGAGCTGATAAGAGTAGTAATCCATAAGATTTGTGTCAGCATTATAGGAATATTTCCATTACCTGTACGTGCTTGAACTGGATGAATCAACTCCGTTTTAGCAATAAATGGGTTTGCCAATAACTTTGCCTGTTCAGTTGTTAGTGTCATATTTCTTTGTGAAAGCTGATCAAGCAAGGTATTACGGATATTTTCGTTTATCCCTCCAATGAACTTATCAATCATTTGGCTTGAAACCATTGCGGCATTATAGTTCATCCCTTGATTCACCAAGACTTGTACCTCGGCTTGTTGTCCCTTAGATGTGGTCAGCGATACAAGTTGCTGGGATATTTCTGGTGGAAACACGATGGCAGCGTAGTACTTCTTATCCTTCATCCCTTGCAATACATCTTCTTGCGTTTGTAAGAACGTCCATTTAACTGGGCTTTGCTTATTTTGCAAAATTAGCTCTTTTATTTTATCTCCTAAATTTACACTTCCTTGTCCTGGTAAGTTCACACCTGTATCCTGTATTACCATAGCGATGGGCAAGTCTTTGGGTATAGGATTAACAGTTGAACCCATAAAAGCAAAACTAGCGATGATAACAGCAGCCATAATACCTAAAACGCCACCTAGAATCATCTTTTGTTTGAAAAATTGCTTTACTGTAAGCATTTTAAATTATTCCTCCTAGCATTCATCCAACAAAAAGATAGATAACGAACAACATGTTGTTTATAATGAAATTATATCGTTTTTACTACACATTGCAATTTACATTTAGGGCATAAATGTAAGATAAGAAACAACCGGATGAAATCTGTTGTTTATAATGATAATAACGAACAGGGAGGTATAAGATGTTGAAAAAGGCGGATCTGCGGATTATTCGGACAAAGAAATTTATATATGACGCTTTTATCAAACTGATAGCGGAAAAGGGATACGATGCTATTACCATTCAAGACATCACAGATGAGGCACTCATCAATCGAGCAACATTTTACTCGCATTACAGGGATAAACAAGATTTGTTAACAAAGCTTAGTGAGAATGTACTAGGAGAGTTGACAAGTAAGATGGTCCTATATGCCCATGTGCAGGGACATCAAATAGATTTTTCGGAATTCGAGGGGATTTTACAATCCATATTTGAGTGTATATTAAAACATGCAGACTTTTATAAAAGCATGCTTGGACCTCATGGCATTCATGATTTTAACCTAAAAATGCAGCAGACTATTATGGATAATCTTGAACAAAATTTCATTGAGCTTAAAATTGAAGACCATGACTTAGATATTCCAAAGGATATGGTATTCCATTTCATCACTTCCTGTGTTGTTGGGATGGCAATTTGGTGGCTTCAAAATGACATGAAATATTCACCGAAATATACTGCAAAACAATTAGTGAAGCTTATGACTAAAGGACCCTTGTGTGCAGTGGGTTTTACTTTGTTTAATGAGGGCTAGAAGGAGCAACTGTACAGGGAAGTGCAAGGTGGTTTCTAATAAATATATTAAAAAAGAAACACGAAGGTTTTTTACTTCTGTGTTTCTTCAAATTTTCGCTAATTGATTGCTCGATAAAGAGAACCTTACAAAGAAAGGAATAAAATATTCTCCTCGTAGTAAACAACTCAGTGGTATCAATGTATATATGGTGCCCTCTACTACCATAAGGAAGTTTCTTTTTTGAAAAATCTTAAGAAGATCTCTGGAGTGTTAGACGTTCTTTCATATTTAATTTGAATGTCCCATATGGATTTACGTGGGCATAGATAAGTGGTGTTAAAGCTCTAAAATCTTCTGGCACTAACTTTTGCAGTAAAGATTTATTTTTGTCTAAGAGGGGTCACCATACATGCCCATCAAGCTAAGGTTGGGTTTCCTATGAACTTCCGTTCATGTTGCCTACATGCTTGATATTTTGTTTATTTGTTTTTAAAAATACGCATACCAAATAAACCTTGATACGGTATATTTTTAAAGATTATGCAGTTTTCTGCTTTAGATTGGATACAGTACACTGATAAACGACACCTAAAATATCAAAGACTGTCTTTTTCTCATATCGATGCGATTTCCGTCCGTTTTTCTGTAAGAGGTCAAACAGACGAAGGAAAATTTTTGATACTTCTTGGGTGTCTTTTTGTATAGCTTCATATACTAAGTACAAATGATCTTGAATCATATAAATTGCTTTATATTCACTTAATTCTTTTTGTTTTTTCTGTAGTAACAGCTGTCGCATTTTGAACATAGTGGAAGAACAAAGAAAAATAGCGATTAACTGTCCATAAAGATGACATTCTAGACGCTCTCGCTTAATATTGTGACAATGATTAATACCAAAAAGAGATTTCCATGTTTTAAATACAATCTCTATTTGCCAACGTAGTGAGTAGATATCATGAACTTGTTCCATCGGAACAAGTTCCCATGGTATGTTGGTAATATAAACGTTAATTTCTGTTAATCGTTTACTTTTTTCAGAGTATGTAACTCCTTTTTTCTTTTCAACATAGGTTTGCTGTTTCCTACGTTTATGAGTTTGAGTTGATGTCAGTCTGTATATTACAACTCGTGAGGGTAATTTTTGTTGTCCAATATAGGCATTCCGGATTTCATAAGTATCTCCTGGTTTTATCTGATGCATAATATCTTCAAGGTTAAGTAAAACATATAGAGATTGCTTTTTTACTGTCCCATCCCGAAAGAATTCTGGAGAATCATTTTTTACATATACTCTATTATTTAATTTTAACCGTGAAACATAGAATACACCGCGTTGATCCATCTGGTCTAAATCTTTTAGAGAAAAGTATCCTAAATCTCGAATACATAAATCTCCTGGGCGTAAGGTATCTAAACAATCTGTACCAAAGGTTTTATCATTATTTTTACCTGGCTCCATTTGAAAATTGAGGAATTTTCCACTATGTAAATCATACTCTAGCTGAATTTTGATACCGGCTGTTTGTGCACATCCTCCTGAACCAGGATAAATAGGGGATAAATGATTGGGTACTTGAAAAATAGTAGCATCTAAAATACGTATACGTTGAAAATAAGAAGTATATTGGTTTTGGATTTGAGACGAATCATTTAGTTGGCTTTTGACTAAAAGAGAAAATATACGCTGTAGAAATAAAACAGCGCATCGGTTAAAACGTTGATTAAGTCCTTCTGGACTCATAAGTGTAGCTGTATTTGCATAAAGTTGACTACATAATCGAGTGAGGGAATCACTTGCTACGTGTTGACTAATCCAAATACATAAAGCGGCCAAATCTCGTGCGCCATACTTACTTTTACGTTTTACGAAACCCGTCTCCTGTGCAAGCTGTTGAAGGATGTTTGGAGATAGATATCGCTGTAGTTCTTCAGCGAATAAATGAAACTCATCTTGAATCGATAGAGTCATACAAAACGCCATCCTTTCTGTATGGAGTGAACCCTGAGAATGAGACGATAAAAAACACCTCTCTAAATCGTAAGTAAGTTATGATTTTAATGGAGGTGTTTTTCGCATGGGGAAAAAGACGCATTATCCCGCCGAAATAAAGTGGAAAGTAGTTGAAATGAAACACCAAGGATTCAAAAATAAAGAAATTATGGATGCCTTAGGAATTAAGCATGTGGCTCAAATTAAAACTTGGATGAAATGGTATCGTGAAGGTGAAACCTATCGGTTTGAACAATCTATTGGAAGACAATCTGCACATGGAAAAGGCTTAAAAAAGTTAACAGAACTTGAACAAAAAGAATTAGAAATACGTTATTTAAAGGCAAAGATTATATTGCTGGAAAAGTGCCAAGAAACCTTAAGGAGGTGGGAGGAAAAGAAGAAATAATGAAAATGATAAAGGAATGGCAATCAATTTTTACAATTGCAGAACTGTGTTCCATATTTAATATTTCGCGCGCTACTTATTATCGTTGGAAAAAGCACGAGAAAACAGTAACTAATCATGAAGAAAAAACCGTAATAGAAATATGTCAACATCATAAATATCGGTATGGATATCGTCGGGTTACAGCTTGTCTACGTAATCAATTTAACATTGTAATGAATCATAAAAAAGTATTACGTATCATGAGAAAATACAACGTATTATCTCGGGTTAGAAAAAAGAAGAAGATATTTGTGCTCGGTCATGAACCAGTGGTAGCTAAAAATAGAATACAACGGAGATTTAAAGCTACCAAGCCTAATGAAAAATGGTTCACTGATATCACGTATTTGATGTTCGGCAATAAGACTCTTTATTTTTCATCTATTATAGATGGGTTTAACAATGAAATTGTAAGTTATAAAATAGGTGAGACACAGGATGTTTCTCTTGTATTAGATACTCTAAAAGAGGCTTTAAGAAAGCGAAATGTGATTGATACGATTTTACATTCGGATCAAGGAAAAGTATATACATCAAAACAATTTCAAACATATGCCAAAGAAAAAGGCATTATCACAAGCATGTCTCGTACAGGAAACTGCCATGATAATGCCCTCATAGAATCCTTTCATTCTCATTTGAAATCCGAAGGATTCTATGCGCAAAATATAAAACAATCGAATAATGCTAGTATAATACAAACTGTGGATGAATACATCCACTACTATAATAATGAACGGATTCAGAGAAAATTAGATAACATGTCACCTATAGATTATAGGAAACATGTGGTCTAGGTGTTTTTTCTTTGTCTCACCAAATGGGGTCAGACCAATATATGCCTACAAAAAGTATAGCTTTTTTTTATATTAGATTAAATGAAATATTAAATTATATTAAGATCCTTATGTGTTGGGTGAACACTTATTTTCCTCATATAACGTATTAACATGCTGTTTTATATTTTTGATGAATAATAGAATCTCTTGACTAGACATTCTAGCATGTTGAAGATGAAATATGTTGCCTTTTCCGATTTCTAACTCGTTTGAATTCAATGTAATAGGGATATTCCTAAAGATATGCCATGGAAAATACAAGTGTACAAAAGTTTCTCTAAAATATATACCCGATTGACAAATTAATACGCCATCCGATCCTTTACTCAAATTACCAAGGACAGAGGTATCTAAAAAAGCAATGATTTCTTCTTCTTTTGAAACAATATATCGTGCCCAAATTTCCTTTAGCTTTTTATCTGAAATATGAGTGTCTACAAATAATCCATTATCAGGTTCTAATAATTCATCGTACGTCTCAAACAAAGAGCAGGTTGATTTTATCTCGTCAATTTTTATAACTGGATGTATATCATTTTGCTTTGAATTATGGAACGAATTTGTAAGAGCTATAAGTAATTCTTTAAATAACTGCGGTGGATAATCACTGCAGTTAATATTAAAACTTTTTTGTGCATCAAAAGATAAAAAACCATCTTTATCAATTTCGATTTGTTGTACTTCATTTAATTTATCCCATTTCATATTTCCTTTACCTAATAACCAATTTTCCCAATATAAACCCGAACTTGTAAAATAAACACCATATTTTCCTGAGCCAAATAAATTGCAACTTAAAAAAGCAATAATTCGATCATCCGTTGGTATAGAGAAACGTTTTTTTGCAATTGATAAGAAATCTTCAGGTATTCTAGTAACATAAAATCTAGACTGCTGATATTCTAAACAAATATCAGTTAAACGATTAGTATCTATATTCAGCATGATAATTCTCCGTTTCTTATATATTTTCGATATATAAATTATAATATTACCAGGTAAATATTAACACTTAAAATTCGCTTAAATTGAGAGGCACTCAATTGGATTCTAAAATAAATTTGTATTAAATTGAAAAATTTATTATATATTTTTATCGTTTTGGGGTAGTGTCTTCTTATTAGCTTGATGGCGATGGGGTAGTACCACACATCCATCAACTTAAGGATTTAGACTATTCTTGAAGTTAAAAGCACGTTACTATTCTCTTATGTTAATGAGAAAGGATGACGTGCTTTTTATGAATATGCATCAAAAACAAGAGTTGTCTTTATTTGCTGAAGAGTTATATCGATATATGTCTCCCGCTACACTTAATCAATTAGCTATAGAAGCAGGCGGAATGAAACGAAAACGGAAATGCCATGGGCACCATTTTTTATCTTTATGTGTATGGTTAAATCAACAAATCGCTACTACCTCTCTTACTCAACTTTGTAGTCAATTAGAAACTTCAACAGGAATTTTATTAAGTCCTGAGGGACTTAATCGACGATTTAACTCGGCTTCTGTAGCCTTCTTTCGAACTGTATTTACTACACTTCTACAAGCTAAAATTGGGGGATTATCTAAGATTTCTCATTCTCTTTCTGCTTACTTTGAGCGTATTCTTATCCTTGATTCTACAACATTTCAAGTGCCGGATCGATTTGTATCTACTTATCCTGGTGCCGGAGGATGTAGTCATAAAGCTGGTGTGAAAATTCAACTAGAGTATGACTTGTTGAGTGGAGAATTTTCTGATGTGAAAATTGAACCAGGAAAACGAAGTGATCAGGCGTATGGTGCGACTCGAACAGGCATGGCACAAAAGAATGAACTATATATTCGTGACTTAGGATATTTTCGTTTACAAGACTTTAAGTCTATTCAAGATAAGCAAGGATATTATTTATCACGTCTTAAGTTACCAACTAAGATATATAGAAAAGAATTCGAAACAGTCGTGTTTAAAACAAAACCCGCTCAACTGAGGCCGGTATATATACAAATTCATTTGGAAGACATCATGAACCAATTACAACCTGGCCAAGTGTATGAATTACATGATGTATATGTAGGGAGCAAAGACAAACTACCTACTCGCATTGTGGTTTATAAATGTACGGAGGAGCAAAAACAAAAACGCCTACGTGATCGAGCTATTCGTGAAAAGAAAAAAGGAATTACATATACAGAGCGTACGAAACTTTTACAAGGAATTACGGTATATATGACAAACATTCCTACGGAATGGGTACCAAAAGAGAAAATCTATGATTTATATTCACTACGTTGGCAAATTGAACTGTTATTTAAAATATGGAAATCCTGGTTTCAAATTCATCGTTGTAAATCTATTAAACAAGAGCGATTAGAATGTCATCTTTATGGACAACTCATTAGTATCCTATTATGTTCTTCTACAATGTTTAAGATGAGAGAACTCCTGTTACGTAAGAAACAGAAAGAGCTAAGTGAATATAAAGCGATGTACATAATTAAAGATTATTTTTCACTTTTTTACCAAGCATTACACAAAAACACCCAAGAGCTATCAAAGGTTCTCCTTCGTCTGTTTAACCTCCTACAGCGCAACGGACGAAAATCTCATCGATACGAGAAAAAGACAGTCTTTGATATTTTGGGTGTTGTGTATGAGTATACCACTTCTACTCATCAGGTAGCATAGTAAAAAAATTCAAACCCGTCAGGGTTTATTTGATATGCCTACTTTTATAACATCTATAAACGATAATAAAATACTACGTGAAAAAACCGCGTTTTGTATAAAAATATACCTTAAGTTGATGGATGTGGGGTAGTACCACATGCCCATCAAGCTAAGCTTATATTAGTTCAATTTCACGTGAGATTTTTTCTTTTTTCTAAAGATCCAGTGTAAGCTCTTTAAAGATTTGCACACCAAATAAACCCTATTGGGTTTCATTTTTTAGATTACGCTACATGATTATGAGACATAGAAAAGTGGTATACGACGCCTAAGATATCAAAAACTGTTTTCTTCTCATACCTATGGGATTTTCGTCCGTTTTTCTGTAAGAGATTGAACAGACGAAACAATATCTTTGTTAATTCTTGGGTGTCTTTTTGTAAGGATTGATAAATAAGTGGGAAATAATCTTTTATGATATAAATCGCTTTATATTCGCTTAATTCTCGTTTCTTCTTGATGAGGAGTAATTGGCGCATTTGGAACATGGTGGAGGAACAGAGAAGGATGCCAATTAATTGTCCATATAAATGACATTCTAGTCGTTCTAATTTCACAGAATTACAGTGATGAATACGAAAAAATGATTTCCATGTTTTAAAGATAAGTTCAATTTGCCATCGCAAGGAGTAAAAATCATATACTTGTTCCTTTGGCAGATATTCCAAAGGAATATTTGTAATGTAAAAGTTAATAGCACTAAGCCGCTTACTACGTTCCCTATACGTAATTTGCTTTTTATGTTCTTTAGATGCTAAATCCTTTTGTCTACGTTTCATTTGCGTTTCAGTTAATTTATACAGAATAAGTCTTGCAGGAAGCTTTTGATACATTCCAATATAAATCTCAGGAATTTCATATGTTTCACCTGACTTTAATTGGTCAATGAATTGCTCCATATCTAATTGGATGTATTCAGAGTGCTTTTTTATTGTTCCATTTTGAAAGTATTCAGGCTCTTTATTCTTTTGATAAATACGTGTATTGAGCTTTAATCTTGAAATATAATAAGCATCACACTCGCTTATAGTATGTAGGTCTTTTAAATCAAAGTATCCTAAATCACGTATACATACATCATGTGGTTGAAGAGACGTTAGGCAAGTAGAACCATAAGTTTTATCATTGTGTTTTCCCGATCCTACATGAACATGTAGAAACTGACCACTAAGTAAATCGTACTCTAGTTGAATTTTTACACCAGCATTTTGGCCACTCCCTCCTGAACCTTGAAATGTAGAATTAAATTTATCTGGAACCTGAAAATGTGTAGAATCCAATACACGAATACGCTGAAAATAGTTTGTATACAAAGTTGGAATCTTGCTAGAAGAACAAAATTGTTGATGAAGTAAATGTGCTAATAGTTGTTGTAAAAACTGAACAGCCTGAGAATTAAAACGTTGATTGAGTCCTTCTGGACTCATAGAAATACCTGTGTTAGCTTCTAATCGACTACATAATTGTGTCAATGAAGTATGAGCTATGTTTTGACTTAACCAAATACATAGAGCCACTAAATCTTGTGCGCGGTATTTACTTTTTCTTTTCACAAATCCTATATTTTTAGCTAATTGCTCTAAAGCATCAGGTGACATATATCGTTGCAACTCTTTAGAAAACAATTCTAGTTCGTCAGAAATCGATAAATTCATATCAAAAACGCCGTCCTTTCCTATGTTCCTATAGAAAGAATAGCGTATTTTTTCATTTAAGGGGGAATTTTGTTTTATTAGCTTGATAGTAATGTGGCGGGACCCAATATGCTTCCTATTTTCAAAAGGTAACTTATAGTGTAATATTACACTATAAGTTTAATTAAACACTAATTCATGGAAGTGATGTTATTTGAATAGAGAAACTGTAATTGATTTGATTTCTAAGAATGTTCGTCTGATTCGTCTTGAAAAAGGATATTCTCAAGAAAAAATGGCCACTGTTCTAGGAATTTCGAAAAAGACATTGGTTCAAGTTGAAAAAGAAAGAACATTAATTAGTTGGACGAATGCTGTCGCAGTTTGTGCCTTATTTAAGGATAGTCAAATCTTAAAACACATTTTAGGAGAAGAATCTTTTGAGGTAATCGAAACACTAGCCCACGATGGTATGAATACGCCAAAAGTAAAAACATTAGGCGGAAAAATGTTTTGGAATGAGATTGCGAAAAAAGGAAAATTTCGAGTACAACAAAATGTGATTAGTCAACATTTTCGTATTTTAGATGATAGTGATTATAGGTGGTATAGCACGTTTGAAGAGGAAGATGTTATAAATCGTTTTCACGAATTAACTAACGAGTAATTAAATTTTAGAGAAGAAATTACAATGGAGAAAAATAAGAAAGTCATTATATTAAACAGTATATTAGTAGGAACTATCATACTAAATCTATTTATCTTTACTTCACGTATGCGCTTTTTCCCTTGGTTTATTGAAGATGCATGGGGATATTTAGGAGTATTACTTACTACACCAATTTTAATAGTTATTTATTTCATACTAAGATATTTTCACAAGCAACAACTAGTCACAAATATAAATAAGACAATTCTAGTATTTTTAGCAGCAAATTTCCTAATCAATCAAAATGAAGGAAAAAACAATTACGGATTTAGAATATCTATTTATTTTATAAGCCCATAATAGTATTCGTGTATGATGAAGTAGAAATAAAAGGAGATGAAATATGAAAATAACATGTAGCATAATGTCTAGTTTATTACTATTAACATCATGTGATATATCGAATAAAGAAATTGAACAAAAAGCACAAAATTATACAAAATCGGAGTATGGTATTTCTGTTAAACTAAATCAAGTTGAAATACCTGACCAAAATAAGAATTGGCTGGGCCCAGACACGCGAATAGCTTCTGTACAGCAAGTAGATGAACCATATTTGCAATTTCAATTATATTTTCATGGACGAATCTCTCCAAAAGTAAATAATGATAACTATAAAATAAAAAAAGAAGCGAACGATTTACAAGAAAAATTCAATACATATTATGAAGGAAAAGGGAATAACAATATATTTACGCTTGACCAAGTGCAGACGGGAGAAGTTGTTTTCGATAAAAAGTATGAGAAAGAATTAGCAAAGAAACATCCGAAGTTTTATGCTACGGCAGTTTTTAGAAGTAATATTTTTTTGGATTTAAACAATCCTGCACATATGGAAAAATTAGCGGAGCTTGCAAATAGTATTCAGGAATTTAATAAAACAATTGAAAATAATAAGAGTAGTGTGGAAGACATAACGATTCAGCTGCCAAATGCTAATAAGGGTTTATTACAAAATATTGCAGTAGATTATGTATTAACTGCTGAAGAAGCGAAAAAGACCCTTGAGAAAAGGGATGATTATATGGAAGCTTTACAGCTTACAAAGTGAAAAAGGAAATCATTTCGATTTCCTTTTTTATATTCTATTCACGCACCAGAAGATCATTGATGAATGTTTAGTAGTAATGCTTCTAAAGGTAATGGAATTTGACGCTTACAAAAAAATTGTACATTTTTACCTGGAGATGCCAATTTTCTCGTTATGGGGGTATTTGCTTTTCTTAACTTGATGGCGATGGGGTAGTACCAACAAAACGCGAATTTCGTACGCTATGATTCTTTCAACATAAAGATTGTTGATAACTTGTACGTGTCAGAACAGCTGCAACATGAATACATTCCATATATAGGTCGTCAGCATCTGTATCTTTCACGCTAACTTTTATACTTGTATACTCAAAATCCCTTTGATTTGTTTTTGGATGGTAAAACATGTTTCTCTACTCTTTCATATAGAGTAAGCAATTGCTTGATAAAAGAAAATTTCGGTACTAACCAATACGAAAATAACGCTGAAACACATCCTATTAAAGCCCCTATTGCAACATCAAAAGGATAATGAACCCCTACCCAAATACGAGAGATCGCTACACAAAATGCAAGTATAAGCCATAACCATCCAGTCTTTTTACGAACAAGCCAAAACGAAAAACAAATCGAAAAAAAGAGAATCGTATGGTCACTAGGAAATGAATTATCTACAGCATGGTCGACAAGTTTATTAACATCAGGCAATACTGCAAACGGTTGATAATTCAAATGAAATTTCCCTGCTATTTTTCCAATCACCTCAGCAATCACAAAAGCAACCATCGCTTGAATAACCATCATCCTACTTTTTCTGGACCCGGTAAACCAATAAGCTATAATAATTAAACCAAAAATATATACCATATATTCTGCCAAAAATACCATGGCTGAGTTTAGGAATGAATATTGTTTACCTAAATCATTAATTGCTCGAAAAATATCAATATTGAATTGAGAAAAAGACATTTTCAAATCCCTCCTTTATAGTAAGGTGTTTAACTGATTGCCATATACCTTCATTACATGAATAGTTTTGATTATTGTACTCATCTAAAAATACCAACCTTCTTGTACGCTTATAATTTTATTATGGGAAAAAAGGTTTAAATGGGACTTAACTACTTCTTAACTATGTGAATGTACTGTTTCTTCCTCTAACATGACGTTTTCACTTAAAAAATAAGCGGCATACGTACGTATATTTCGACTAACGTTTTTAAACGCGAGCTGAGAAAACGTCATCTTCCTTCCCCTCCCACGCTTTTTTTACTTTCATAAAAATAGGTATCACCATGAGTATGACATCTCCTTCTTCTTTCTTCTTTTTCACTATAATAAAAAAAGAAAAAGGAAAACATCGAACTTTCTTACAAACATTCGTGCATTCTTACAGTTTTGTCATTTTTCTCGTCATTTTGTAAATGTGTTCATCGCCTTGCCTTTCGCTATTTTCAAAAACTCTTGTAACTCTGGGTTTATATTCGTCTTTCGGTATGCAACGGCTAGTTCCGCAACAATTTTAGAATCACATATTTCTTTGTAGACAACTTCTGATTGATATAATTTATTTGCAGACACCTATCCGCTGTTAATTAAATAAGGAAAATTATATGTTTCTAATACATGTTTTTGATCGAGCTTTAATTTAAACCTACAAAGAATTAAGGAAAGTACCCAAAACGACCATTTTAGAGACTTTTTTGTACTGGTTAGTCCAACTTTAAGGTCAATAACTATAAGGTTTCTAAGACAAACTAGTGAATCAAACCTATTTGTCGGTTCATCTAAACGTACGAAATCCGCGAAATGTTGGTGCTACCCCTTTTTGCACCCTGAAGGAAAGCGCAAGGAATGGATCATAAGCCGTCAGGCAATGTATGAATGGTTTGGAGAGCCAAAAAATAAGTAGAAGGGTGTTAGAAGTGAAAGAGGAAATATTTTCTTTGTGGGGAGGATTCAAGAATACACTCAGCTTGATTGTTTGGTTTTGGATCATAATGCTCTTTATATTTGGAGAAAGCTTGTTACAGTAGTATTGAGTCGAAGAACTTCAGGGAGCTCCCATAGGATTTAGATTCCAGGGAGCTTTTTCATTATAATACAAAATAATTTCACGTACCGTATTATTTTTAAAAACAATACACAACAACCAGTCAACATTATAGTTTTGAAATTCTATTTTCTTTGCGGTAGCACGCACATTTAAAGATTTTTATACGCTAAGAAATTCTAAAAACTCAATATTACTTATTTCAATGAGGTTTTGATGTAGAGATGAGTTTTGAGATAGATTGAAAGCTGTTTTCAGCATGTTATTCATTAATTTTCATTTGTCTTAACGTATGTTTTCCGCGATATGTTGGCGCTTCATCTTTATTTTTAAAATTGGTTCTGGTGCAAAGATAAAATAAAAGAGACTATAGCTCATATATTTCTAGCGGAATTCTATTTTATGCTGTAAGCCCAAACAATCGATGGATGAATTCTTTCTGGTTTTGGACAGACTGATCCCGTAAATCAATCTGTTCTTTTTTAATCATATGCATAGCTTCCACTCCTGCAAGAATGGATGTAGCTGTGCCAAAAGACTTGAACCCTAACATAGAACGAACACGTTTCTTAATAAAGCGATGATCTTGTTCCACTATGTTATTGAGATATCTAACTTGCCTTAGCTCTATGCCTTCAGGCATATGCTTTTCTTCTTTCAACGCTCGAATTGCTACAGGATAAGCGGGGTTCTTATCTACTGTTATCACGCGAGGTTTAGAAACATACGAAAAAGCCAAGGCTTTCTTGAAAAAGCGCTTGGCTGCTTGTTTATCTCTTGATTTACTAAGATAAAAATCAATGGTGTTCCCTTCGGAATCTACAGCACGATATAAATACATCCATTGACCTTTTACTTTGATATAGGTTTCATCAACTCTCCATGAGTCATTTGTTGATTTAAGATGATATCGTACTTTCTCTTCTAATTGAGGCCCATATTGATGAACCCAACGCATAATGGTTGTGTGAGCGATTGATACTCCTCGTTCTTCCATCATTTCCACCAGGTTACGAAAGCTTAAATTGTACCGCAGGTACCATCTTACTGTTAATAAGATTAGTTCAGGCTGATAGTGTTTCCACTTGAATAAGTTTTGCTTTTCCATACTAATCACGTCCTTTTTTAAAGTACTAGTATCAGTATGTCCAAGTTTCGAAGATTCGTTACATGAGCCTTATAGTTTTTGCACCAGAACCGGATAAGGCAAATACAGGTGTCGATTGTCCTTGTGTATCCGCATGAAGAGTATCTGGTTGAATATCAGATTTATTTTTTAATAGCCCATCAATAATATATACCGCTTCCCAAACACCACAGGGGATAAAATGACTAAAAAGAGCGATATAATTATCCGCAACATGATGATAGGCAAGCCCTCCATATCCGCCATAACGAATGTGGTATTCTGATACTAAATTTTCTATATACATATCATGTTTTGTTCCATCAGCTGAAGCTACTTTTCCCGTCCCCCATAGTTTTGGTAAACTAAATGTATTATATTGATTCAAAACATCCTGAAGTGCCGCATTTAATTTCGGAATATGAATATGTCTACGATTAACAAAAGAAAGCCTGTGAGCTGTAATCGTATTACGCATATGTTTGGCTGTTTGTGTTGGTCCTAAATTACATCCATATCCAAATGTAGTAACAATGTAACGTTCCGTTGGATTTTCTAATTTAGGATCAGATCCGGATAAAGGACCAAAATGTCTTGTCCAATGAGTCCAATGTTCTACATTACAAATGTATATCTAATACGGTTCGTTCTGGTAAACGTTGTATAATTTCTTTTTCTAACAATTTACTACTTGTAGACACATCTCTTCGTGCCAATCGTTTTAAAATAAGTTCTCCATCTTCTGTTATAATCACCTGGCCATTATTCGGATAATTTAAATCTACCGTATTGGCGACAGAAGTTAACTTGTGTTTCAGTTGTTTAACAAAATGAGTAGGAAATGAAGGGAAATTAAGTTCTTTACAATACTCCTTAACTAGCGGTTCGCACTCTTCCCAAGGTAATAACTGTTTCCTATAATCGGCGTATTTTTCAGAACCTTGTACACTTACGTCACCTGTCTTTAATTCGGAAGCTAAATAGGAAAATATACAGATTTCAAGACGTTTACGATACAATAAATTAGAATCCTTTCCAACTCGAAGAGTTTGCCTCCATTGCTCGTTTGCGAATGATAAATCAAGATTAGTAGGAAGGTGTTCTACTCTTCGATTTTCATTTAGCAATAAAAATTGTAAAGCTTTTATAAGAGAATCGGTTCTGGTGCAAATATTTGAAGAAGAACACGAATAATAGTAGATTCCTAGCGGAATCGTATTTTATGCTATAAGTCCAAACACTTGGTGAATGAACTCTTTTTGATTTTGGACAGACTGATTCCGTAGATCAATCTGTCCTTTTTTTATCATATGCATGACCTCCACACCACTCAATATAGAAGTTGCTGTTTTATACGACTTAAATCCCAACATAGAACGCACACGCTTCTTGATAAAACGATGATCTTGTTCCACTATATTATTAAGATATCTAACTTGCCTTAGTTGTATGCCTTCAGGCATATGGTTCTCTTCTTTCAACTCTTGCATCGCTACAGGATAGGCAGGGTTCTTATCTACTGTTATCACACGAGGTTTAGACACGTATGAAAAAGCCAAGGCTTTCTTGAAAAAGCGCTTGGCTGCTTGTTTATCTCTTGATTTACTTAGATAAAAATCGATTGTGTTTCCTTTCGAATCGACAGCACGGTACAGGTACATCCATTGACCTTTTACTTTGATATATGTTTCATCGACTCTCCACGAGTCATTTGTTTGCTTGAGGTGACGACGAATTCGTTTGTCCAATTCAGGACCATACTGATGAACCCAACGCATAATCGTTGTATGAGAAATGGATAAGCCCCGTTCCTCCATCATTTCCACCAAATCACGAAAGCTGAGATTATACCGTAGGTACCATCTCACTGTAAGAAGGATAATCTCAGGCTGGTAATGCTTCCATTTGAATACATTTTCCTTTTCCATACTGATCACACACCTTTTGTAGAGTAGTAATATCAGTATGTCCAAGTTTAAGAGATTTTTTGCACCAGAACCGATTATATTGCCGACCTATCACTTTTTTTACGAGACTTTAACACGGGTACAGCCGAGATACGTGTATATCTCGGCTGTACCCCTACTAGTATCAGTATGTCCAAGTTTACTAGATTTCTTGCACCAAAACCATCCCTAATACAGTGAAAAAGGACACCCTCGCCAGATACTCCTAGCAAGTGTTTCCTTTTACATTTTTCTATCAATGAAACTATTATTTTACTCCTACGTCATTCCAAGCTTTTTGTACAGCTTGATATGTCGTACTGTTAACACCGTAGTAATCAACAGTAGATTGTAATAAAGCAGCACGTGCCTTGCTGAAATCACTTGTTGGTGTAAGGTACGTTGTTAAAGCACGGTAATAGATTTTTTCTGCTTTTTCTTTACCAATAGCATTAATTGTTAAATAAGCAGCTTTATTTGGAATACCGCTATTGATATGTACGCCGCCATTGTCTCCTTCTTCTGTTGGTGGTAAATATTGATAATCATTCATATGAGTAGGTTGGCCATACTTTTCAGGATTTGATAAGCTGCGAAGTGCATCTCCTTTAACTCCAGGCGTATATACATCTTCTCCTAAATCCCAGTTGGCTGGATCAACGAAATATCCAAATACATCAGAAAAAGATTCATTTAGTGCCCCGGATTGATTTAGGTATTCAAGCTCAGCTGACTTTTCAGTTACCGCATGTGTTAGTTCGTGTGCAACAACATCAAGAGAACCTGACAGCGGTGTGAATTCAACACCATCGCCATCACCATAAATCATTTGTTGTCCATTCCAGAATGCATTATTGTAGTTGGTTCCGAAATTGATTCCAGAACGAATCGTTGCACCTTTTCCATCAAAACTGTTACGGTTATGAACATTTTTATAATAATCATATACTTTTCCTGCATTAAAATGAGCATCAACTGCAGGAGCTTGGTTCTTATCTACCCAAGCATTATCTGTATCAAATAGATAGTAATTTTTTATATTCTCGTAATCAGAGGTATGATTAACTGTAGCTGTCTCAATAAAGCCACCATTCATCGGCTTTGTTGTGTCTTTTAAATAGTAATTTCCAGATTGACTACTATAAGTTGTATTCAGGTTTTTTCGATCCCCAAATACGCCGATGCCATAGCCTTTTTGCGGAGTGTCCGCATCTGTAACTGCATTATATGAATCTACAATTGTTCCATCTTCTGCGTTTACATAGATTTTCCAGTTTGCTCCATAAGGTTTAATGAATTGTAATTGTACTTTATAAGTTAAGTAATAATTCCCGTCTTTTTCATAAACAACTAAATCTGCCTTTTCATTTGTAGATTTTGCGGTTTCTTTAATTTGTTCTAGCTGAGTTCCACTTGTTTCTACAAATGTATCTTTTTTTGCTAGATTAATATGTTTCCATGCATTTGAAAGGGCAGTTTCATTTGAGATCTTTGCCTTTGTATTTTCTTTCAAACGGTCAGCAGCAGCGGGATGTACGTCTCCGTTTACTGTTGTTACTTTTCCATCACGATTTGTATGAACAATGAAACGTGCTCCATCAACTGGAACTTTATTAATAGATTGAATGTACACATAATGTTTCATTCCTAAATCATCTGACTTTACTTCTTTCAGTGTTAAGTCAGTTTGTGGGTTGATTTTAAATAATTCTTTATTTTCTTCAAGGAACGCTTTTACTGCTTTTTCTGAATCCACTTTTCCATCAGATAATTCCCCTGAAAGGAAGGATGGATTTCCTTGTTCATCATTCCACTGTTTTTGAACGACTTCCATTTTGTTCAAAGCTTCTTGTTGCGATACTTGTTCTGCTGCAAAGGCACTTGAAAATGGAGCACCTAAAACCATTCCGGTTGCTAGTAATGTAACGACGGATTTCTTCATTTCTATCTCTCCTCTTAATACTACGTATAATAAAGATGCATCTTATTAGGGAGTATACAAAAAAAACATATTCTTGTAGTCATTAATGCAAAATTGCATATATTAAATTTTCGTATTATTCATATTTTTAGTGAATTTTCCTATTTCTTGTTGGGGTATGGAAATGATTCTGGGTATGAGGGGCCACTCTGGGATTTAATTACAAATTAAAAAAGAACTTTATTCAAGTTCTTTTAATCTACGATACAGGGCGGCCTGACTCAAACCTGTAATTAGGGTAGCGTTAGGAAAATGCGTATTTACAACGATAAGCATTTTGATACAAGCCTTTTGAGACATTGAGAAGCCATTTAAATGATGTTTTCATTATGTATCAATAGGATTTACCTAATTGGGATGGTATTTTTAAAGTGTTATTAAATTCTGTATTTATATGATTAATTACCATTTCACGGACATTTTATGGCGGCTAAGAACAGCTATACTGTCACTAGGCCTAGTTGCAAAGTACCGAAAAGAAGTGAAGCAAACGTCAAGCAACTCTAAAACCAACCTTTATTGTATATTTGGGAGTTACTTGACGTTTCTCCTTTTTCGAATCTGAACAACACTAGGAAAACAAAACCTATAATTGTTATAATTAAATAAATAATATATTTTAGGGAGAATTTTTTTAAAAAAAACATTCATTATTGAGGCATTATGTTTATCATTAGTGATTGTTTTTTTGTTAATACTCAAATGGCAAGATAGAC
This sequence comes from Bacillus sp. DX3.1, assembly GCF_030292155.1. Taxonomy (NCBI): domain Bacteria; kingdom Bacillati; phylum Bacillota; class Bacilli; order Caryophanales; family Bacillaceae; genus Bacillus; species Bacillus sp. DX3.1. The sequence continues at coordinate 37,504 of NZ_CP128159.1, forward strand.
ATTAAATCCACCTCTTCAGTTTCTTCTTTAAAATTCGTTGCGACTTCGTTATGTTCAAAATACATACTCGTTAGTATTGCAAATGCTACTAAATTTGCTAAAAAAATTTTTTGCATCTTCTTCTCTCCTTACATTTCCTCCTTTTAAATATAGTAAGGAGGAATATTTGTATGAAAGGCGTACCGTCCACATTTTAACGAAAATATATGCTAAGCAATTTTCGACATCAAAAAACGTTGATTTTACTACTCTAAGCGAAGCATTTAATCTCAAAAACGTAGGTATTTGAGACAAAGGAACTTCAATATAAAAAGTGCTGAAAATAGCTTAAATAGTGTCTCAAAACTCATCTTTAAATCAAAATCACAATTCAAATTGTGTTATTGAGTTTTGAGAATCCCTTAGAGTATAAAAACATTAAAATATGCGTGCTACCCCATCAACAAAATCTATTTTTCACACTCTTAAATTATATTTGTAATTGATATATAGGTGAAATAATAAAAAAGCTAGCAAAATGCTAGCTTTTTTATTATTTCGAAGTAAGAGCAACTAAAACATCTACTGGATAATCAACTGATTTTTTCACTTTATATTCTACGGTATTTCCTTTTCCAAAAATGTTAGACATTTTATTGAACATATCTTCTGCAGTTCTATCAGACATCCATTTTTGTAATCCTGCTCCTGGAATAACTGAATAGTTAGCTACTTGTTGATATAATGCAGTTCTATATTGATCATATGCATAATCAGGTTTTGGATTAAAATCAAATGTCTTCGTAACTGTACTTTCTTCCGAAATTGTATGTTGATAACCAAAACTCCAAGTTAATGAAGCTGACATATTAACAAAACCTGCAATACCTACTTCCATCCCAATTGTTTGAGATAAACCTACAGATATATTATGAGAAATACCACTTGTAACAGCTTTGCTCCAGTGATAACCTGAATTTTTATCTACTACATTTGAATCAATTAATTTCCAATCTAGCTTTTTTTGTAATTTTGTATCTGCTACTATTGGATCTGTTTTAGGAATTGCTATTGAATATAGCACATCTCCTTTATTCCCAGATGGTGCATATTTTTCACCATCTTTAATCCAAGTACCATCAGGTTTTACATACTTGTAACCTGAAAACTTAATAATATCACTCATTGATATATTATCTTGTTGTGCAACAACATCTACATATACATAATCAATAATTTTTCCATCTTCTGTAGAAACATGCCATTGACCAGGGAATTCTTCATAAGGACCCGTAGGAATATATGGAAGTTGCGTACCATTTTGAGCAACTTGCTCGGCTGACATAGGTGCTTGTCCTTCTTGAGCGCTAATTACTACTGGAAGATTTCCTACATTTGTATCTGCTGAAGAAAATCCTGGTGCTACAAATAAAGCTGAACTTAACACAAATGCTGCTGGGATTACTTTTTTCATACGTTTCATGTTATTTCCCCTCTTCTTTTCATTATCTCTACAAGATTACAAAAGCTGAAATTATACTGTACATTGCTTATACTATTACTTCTGAATAAAACAAAATCACTTTTGTTATGTAGAAACTTAGAATGCTATTTTTACAGATATGATACTTTTGAGATTCTAGATGATCTCCACACCACGCCTATAAAGATTGAATATTTAGATAATTATTTTAGCATGATGTTACTGACAATTCCCCTCAACTTTTATTAGCTTGATTTCCTCTCCTTTTAGTGGTCATACCAATTACACCTTTATTAAAACATTAATATTTTAATGCGTAAATAGTAGAATTTTGTCGATTATATTCAACAATTCAATTATTACATATTAGTGTAGGTGGAAATGTTATACTATTATAATTACTTTTTAATTGCATTTAAGTGATTATAATAGTTATAACTTAATATATCTGGTGAAAAAACAACTATTTTAATCTACAAAGAAATAGTTTAATTCTGCTTAAATAGTAGTAAAATAATTTAATCACATTCTGTATAAAAGTTCCCTTTATTTGGATATGCATAATTGCATAAATTATAGATATACCAAGTATTATATATTATGTATTTTTAATAGATACTAATTTCATTATGTATATCTTTGTTTGTTATTCTATGTTATCGATTCATGTAGCATTGTAATAAGGTTTGATTATAAGGAACTAGCTAATCCTTATTCAAGAACAAACATCAAAAACTCCATTTTGAAAAAGTTCGACCAAAATGGAGTCTAGGTATACAGTACGCTTCTTTTGCGTCTTACCTTCTTTAACGATGGCTTTACGCTTACCTAATTACTACATCAAACGGGAGTTGGGGTGTTTTTCGGTTAGAATCAATACGATATTCTCCAAAACGATTTACATGTACGGTTATATAAGGGCTTAAATACGATATTAATTCTTCATCATATTCACACCCACTTTGTATGTAATTATGAAGAATACGAGATAAAGAAAATACATTATAAAAAATGAGGCAATTTGCAACTAAATGATTATATTTAATGATTTTCCGTTGCTTTTCTCGATCATTTTCTGTAGGATTAGGAAAATGAAAAAAGAACCTTAATTTTAAAGGTTCTTTTTTTCTAATGTTTTCTGCTCTTCATTATTAGATGTTTGTGCTTCCCATTCGCTTTCGATTTTTCGAAACCATTTACCGATTTTACTTAAATAATATCTCTTTACTTCCCCATATGGAATCCAAATTTCACGTTCCTCTATTCGGGGTTCAGCCGAGATACGTGTAAAACTAGGTCACAACCATACATTATTTACCAACATGTGTTTTTCGGTGATATTTGTAACATAAACGTTCGTTTTTGTTACGTTTTGTATTTGAAAATATGAAATATCCCAACCGTTGAACTAGCTGTAACAAAATACTGTATCAAAAATAATTCGTAACATTATTAGTAAAACACCCTTTTGTTACATCAAAACCTGATAATGGAAATAAAATACAGCCTATGACCCAAAATTACATGTATCTCGGCTGAACCCCAAAAAACACTCGTTCTGATTAAGAACGAGTGTTTTTCTTTTTAGGTTATCTAACAGGTATAAACTTCCATGAGCTAGGTTTTTGTTTTTTTTCACCTAGTACGATCCAATTTTTCTCTGCATTTATATTTTCATAATTTAATGGATAGTCATCTGTAAAAATATTATATTCTGTAGGATTATCCGGGTTAATTTTAATTTTAAAGTCAGCTAAACTATCAGATTTTTGAGCAAGGTGAATCCAACTAGAATAATTAGACCAATTTAAATATTGAAATTGATCGTAATTTGAGTGCTTCATGCGAAGATATATACTCTCCCCGTGGTGTAGCTTTGCATCATTTTCTTTGTAGAATTCAAATTCTATAGGTGTACCAGATAAAGCATTGTTTTCTTTATTTGCAAGTGAGACATAATCGTAACGGTTTGCTACATACCATTCAAATGTTAGACCTTGATAAGGAGATTCACTTGGTACGATATAATAGTTTTTCCCTGCTTCTATGACGTTACCTTCTATATCATAGATTAATGCAGTCTCTATACTTGGAGCTTTCACATTTTCAGTAAAAGTTTTAAACCAAAGATTTAAGAAACCTGCTGTATTGCGCTGAGCTTCTCCTAAGCTTCGCTGCACAGCTGGGGTAACCATTTCTTGCCACAATTGCGCCTTACCACTATTATAATACTTAAATGTTTTATCATTAGTAATATTTTGGATTTCAGGTTTAGCTACTCGGGCTGCATAATCAATCCATTCTTCAGGTGTGGATAGAGAGTCGTTATAATTCCCTCCAGTATTGACTGCAAATTGATCTTGAATGGTTGTAACATAATTTTCAAAGTAGCTATGATATTTTATAGCTCTCGTATCAATTGCGGTAAAATTTGCTGCATGCATAGGTTGGGTAGCATCTGTAAAGTAGTGCGTGGCTACTCCTAAGTAATAGAAAGCTTTTTCATAGTCTTTATTTCGTAAATGTTCTCCAGATTCATAAAAGTATTTCTTGCCTTGTGTAAGAGCCGTTGGATTTGTTTCTCCTCTATAATTTTCTTTAGTATCAGGATCATAAAAATGAGATTTCCATCCGCCTTTAAAAACGCCGCCTATTCCTGTTCCACCATCGTTAAACTCTGCATTATAATCTGCATCATATAATCCTTTAGAAAATAGATCTTTATATTGCGGATAATTTAAGAAGTCCACAGCCTGCTTATTTGTTTCAACATTAGATTCTGTTTTCATAATTTCAATAGCTTGTTTTGCAATCCATAAATGTGTACTTTTATCAGAATGATACGGAGCTTCTGCAGACCATCCTGCAGTAATAGGATCATTCTCAGTTAAATCAATTTGATCGAGATGAGCATAGCTACTTTGAGGAGATACTCCTAAAATAGTTAAAGTCACTCCAGCTATACATAGTGTTGATGCGAATTTTTTCATTTTTTATTCCTTTCTAAATATAAAGATTATTATGTAAATATTCATCATAATAACGTAATATCAACAGGTAAATATTTCTAATAAAAGAGCGGTTAGCAAAGGCTAACTGCTTAATTTTTCTCTTAAAGGGGTACCGCCACAAAAATGATAAAAACGAACTTTGTTGCTATAAAAGACATAAAACAATACACACGTACTTCATATTTATTTTTGTTGTGGACGATAAAAAGCATCTACCAATTGATTATACTCGCTTCTTGAAATTTCTTTATTATACAGTTTTATTAATAAATCTTTATGCGCCTTCGAAAACGCTATTTTATCAATGAATTTTGGATACATACGATCATTTTCTCCCCGTCTGATAAATTATTCTGTTGAATTTCGTCTATGACAACAACCCTTCATTTCTCCTATGAAGAGGGTGAAGCAAAAACATAAAATCATTATATTTAAAGTTTAATCTACATGAATCGACATGGAAAGACTTTTTTAGACGAAATCATACATAATTTTATGTAATTGTGCATATCCAAATAAAGTAAATAAATACATAAATCACGATTATGTTATATTGAAAACATTTTTTGGTAAGGGGTACCGCCACATCGCTATCAGGGGTACGGAAACGATTCTGGGTATGAGGGGCCACTCTGGGATTTAATTACAAATAAAAAAAGAACTTTATTCAAGTTCTTTTAATCTACGATACAGAGCGGCCTGACTCACTCCTGTAATTTGGCATATTTCCTTAACAGTTTTTTTGGTATGCTTCCTTAATTCAATCGCATGATTCATACCTGGGTGCTTATCCGTGTATTTCTTCAATCTTCCTCTATACACTCCTTTTTGTTTCGCTAACTTTATTCCCGCACGTTGTTTTTCTCTAATCATTTCTCGATCTAGTTCACTAAAGGCAGCCATGACAGTTAAAAAGAATTTTCCTGTTGGAGTTCTAGTATCTATTCCTAAATTTAAAATCGCAAAGTGAACATCCTTTTCCCGAAGTTGTTCTACTAATTGTAATAGCTGAATGGTATTTCGACCTAAACGATCCATTCTAGTTACGACCAAAGTATCCCCAGTAGTTAGTTTTGAAAGTATAGTGTCTAACTCTGGCTTTTGTTTTGTTACTCCACTTATTTTCTCTTTTATAATTTCATCTACTCCATATTTCATGAGCTGTTCGATCTGTGTATCTAGATTTTGATCTTGTGCACTTACACGAGCGTATCCATAGACCATTTTTACCCCTCTTTTTGCATGTATTTTTGATAAGTGTTATTGAGAGTCTCTGAGACTAATAATATCAAGGAAAGGATTTCGGTTCTGTTGCAAAGTTCTCTAAACCACGTTACATTTTAGAAAAAATGAGTAGAAGCACGACAAGATGAGATATTTGGTTCTGGTGCAAAAACTATAAGGCTCATGTAACGAATCTTCGAAACTTGGACATACTGATACTAGTACTTTAAAAAAGGACGTGATTAGTATGGAAAAGCAAAACTTATTCAAGTGGAAACACCATCAGCCTGAACTAATCTTATTAACAGTAAGATGGTACCTGCGGTACAATTTAAGCTTTCGTAACCTGGTGGAAATGATGGAAGAACGAGGAGTATCAATCGCTCACACAACCATTATGCGTTGGGTTCATCAATATGGGCCTCAATTAGAAGAGAAAGTACGATATCATCTTAAATCAACAAATGACTCATGGAGAGTTGATGAAACCTATATCAAAGTAAAAGGTCAATGGATGTATTTATATCGTGCTGTAGATTCCGAAGGGAACACCATTGATTTTTATCTTAGTAAATCAAGAGATAAACAAGCAGCCAAGCGCTTTTTCAAGAAAGCCTTGGCTTTTTCGTATGTTTCTAAACCTCGTGTGATAACAGTAGATAAGAACCCTGCCTACCCTGTAGCGATGCAAGAGTTGAAAAAAGAGAGCCATATGCCCGAAGGCATACAACTAAGACAAGTTAGATATCTTAATAATATAGTGGAACAAGATCATCGTTTTATCAAGAAACGTGTGCGTTCTATGTTGGGATTTAAGGGCTCTGGTGCAAACCTCGAATGCTGTCAAAATACACACAAAAATATGAGATTAATTACGAACATTCAATCTTTACAAAGTATAAAAATATGGATTTTTATACTAATTCCCGAACAACTCATTTACATAAAAATATAACATTCATGTTGGATTATCTACGTAATCGTTTTTGCACCAGAACCTAATTTTATCAATTACTTAATAATAAAAGATAAAATCCCTAAAATTATACACAATATTCCACCTAATAATTGTCCGAGTCCAGACGCCTCTCCAAAAATTAAGAGATTGAAAATGTTTTTTCTTGTTTGAGTTTTTCCTACAAATGCATCATCCGTTTTCATTCTATATCTCCCCCATAATACTAAGACTACTCCAAAAAGTATAATAAATAGTTTTAAAGCCATAATATATTTACCTCTATTCATTATTTGTATTTTACTGTATTGTTTAAATTTTTCTCATCAATTGTATTTGTATATTACTATTAGTCATCTTCTTCAAATATAAAAGCTTCTTCAATTGATAGGTTAAAAACCACAGATATTCTATATGCTAGTAAAACAGATGGATTATATTGTTGTTTTTCTAACGAAATAATCGTTCGTGAAGATACAAATACTTTATCAGCTAATTCTTGTTGTGTTATTCCATGTTTTAAACGCAACTCTTTTATTCTATTTTTCATAGAAATCTCCTAATTAAAGAAAAGAATTATAATATTTTTTAGCTAATATGTTAGTAATTAGGCAACATATTATTATGAGAAATAGCCCATTATTTGTTGGAATTGTAACCCATTTTGAAAGAAACATCATAATTAAAATCATAACCATTAAAATACTTATGGTAAATTGTGCAGCTTTTCCTTCTATTAAATCATCTCTTTCATCATATTCCTTTGATAGCTCTCTTTCTAACTGTTTGTGATTAGTATTATATTTAGTTTGAGAAACTATAGCGAAAATTAAAATCATTGCTCCTACAAGTACATTTAAATGACCCCAATAATATCCTTCTGAAAAATTAGCTTCAATATGATTGAAAATTATTTCAATAAAACCCATTGTAATAAATGCAAACGAGCATAAATAAAGATCTTTAAATTTATTTTTCAAACAAATCACTCCTAACATAATTCTATATGAAGTCAACTTCACGTGAAGCTGACTTCATATTACCCTATCTTGAAGAGGATGTCCAGAATTAATTTGTTTTAGATTCTTGTTTATGCTACAGTTTTTCATCATATTAATAATAGTGGTTCTGTTGCAAAGTTTCCGAAGACATAAAGAGATGGGGAATATTGCGGACCAGTTTTATGAAACTATTAATAATTCATGTAATGCGTTATACGTCGAAAAAACGAAGTTTGGTTGAAGACTTCGCTTTTGTTTGTATATGGCATGAACAGTTTCTATACCTTTAATAGTACGTGAGGCATGGCGAAGACTTTGAAAGCCTAAGGAACGGGAAAATCGACGTTTCACATGTCGATGATCTTGCTCGATGATATTATTGAGGTACTTTATTGTACGATGAAAGGTATTTTTGTAAAGACCTATCTCCTTTAATTTTTTGAATGCGGAAGCTAAAGAAGGAGCCTTATCTGTCGTCAGAACCGTTGGTTCTCCAAAAGTTCGAGCGAGTCTTTTCATAAAAGCATATGCTGCTTGTTTGTCTCGTTTTTGACGAAGTTGAATATCAAGTGTTTGTCCCTCTTTATCAATTGCTCGATATAAATAACACCACTTTCCTTTAATTTTGATATAGGTTTCATCCAAACGCCAAGATAACAATGTGTTTTTGTTTTTCTTCTTCCAAATTTGATAGATAAGATTTCCATATTCATGAACCCAGCGCATGATAGTTGTTGGATGAATAGAAATACCACGTTCTTTGAGAATTTCAGACACATCGCGATAGCTTAAAGAAAAACGACAATAGTAGCCAACGGCTACCAAGATAATATCTTTCTCGAACTGTTTTCCTTTAAAATATCCCATTTGTTACGCTCCTTGTTTGTTTTTTACAGAGTTTAGCTTACTTTAGAAAACTTTGCAACAGAACCTGAATTAGTATTAGGTGTATTTTTAACCATATATATGGCATTTAATTATTTAGTTGCTTAGATGAACATATAAAAAAGAATATCGCCTTTAAAGGTGATATTCTTTTTTATATTAATGAGATGTTTTTTTGTTTACAGATTTCTGGATCTCTTTATTTACAGTATTTTGAATGTATACTTTTGTTGTTAATTTTGAGGATATCAGGAAGTTTGGTGTGAAGTCAATGAACCCACGCTAATACATTTTTTGGAAGTTAAAACCTTAATTTTCATACGCTAAGGAGTTTTTGCCGTATCAAAAGATAGTAAGTAACCAAAATGTTCTGTATCAAAAATGTAATCAAATAGTTTTGATACAAATTGTTTTTGTTACGGTGCAAATAACCCTTAACGTGGGTTTTATGTTAGTACGTTGGCTGTACCCCATATAGAAGTTGCTGTTTTATACGACTTAAATCCCAACATAGAACGCACACGCTTCTTGATAAAACGATGATCTTGTTCCACTATATTATTAAGATATCTAACTTGCCTTAGTTGTATGCCTTCAGGCATATGGTTCTCTTCTTTCAACTCTTGCATCGCTACAGGATAGGCAGGGTTCTTATCTACTGTTATCACACGAGGTTTAGACACGTATGAAAAAGCCAAGGCTTTCTTGAAAAAGCGCTTGGCTGCTTGTTTATCTCTTGATTTACTTAGATAAAAATCGATTGTGTTTCCTTTCGAATCGACAGCACGGTACAGGTACATCCATTGACCTTTTACTTTGATATATGTTTCATCGACTCTCCACGAGTCATTTGTTTGCTTGAGGTGACGACGAATTCGTTTGTCCAATTCAGGACCATACTGATGAACCCAACGCATAATCGTTGTATGAGAAATGGATAAGCCCCGTTCCTCCATCATTTCCACCAAATCACGAAAGCTGAGATTATACCGTAGGTACCATCTCACTGTAAGAAGGATAATCTCAGGCTGGTAATGCTTCCATTTGAATACATTTTCCTTTTCCATACTGATCACACACCTTTTGTAGAGTAGTAATATCAGTATGTCCAAGTTTAAGAGATTTTTTGCACCAGAACCAGATTTTTCTTATATTTTTTTAATAATCCTATTAAGTTTTTTGTAAAATTCACCTTTTGTTTTTACATGATTAAACTGATTCGGATTAATATTAGCTTTTTGAGAGAGTGCTACAATCTCTTCTTTTGTAATTGAATCTTTAGTATTTATAGAAGCTATATTTGTATATTTTCCATCTTCTGTTTTTGGAATTTCTAAAATTCCTTTATTTACAAGATCCACTACAGCCTTATGCTCTGAAGAATGTGTATCTACACCAGTAATTTTCCAATTATACATAACTTTTGGCGTGTATACACCATTCTTTACCTCTTTTAAATATGTAATAGCAAGGTTACGAATGGTTCCACCTGTTTCTCCGAATGCATTCTCTTGTTTAGATGACCAAATTTGTTCAAACTTACGTCCCTCTAAAGCTCCCCCTTTTGCCTGAAGAGCCTCCATTCTATATGCATTCATTCCCAGCGTCATAACATCGCTCATTTTGATTGGTTTATTTGTACGAATAGATCGTAAATTTGTAATTCTACTTCCATATGGTTTTGTTAAGTCAATTTCGTATTTTACGCCTCCAAAGAAATCGTTCGTACTGTATTTAGACGCACGGCGGGTTTTATCAAAGCTAACTGTTACATCTCCGGCACGAGATGAGTTAAAATACCCTGCCGCCCATTCCATGTAGTCTTTTAAATCTTTCCCAGTTATCTTATATACTGTAATTTCTCCCAAAGCATATTGGTAATTATACGCAATATCTTTCTTCTTAATAGGACCTACATCCAAACGGGCATAATCGTTATCAATTTGATGGGCTACTACATCTGCTTTGCTGTAATAGAGCATGACTTCATGAAAAAAATCTGATAAAGGTGTCTCTTGAATTTGCACACTTGGAATACCCTTTATTTCATTTTCAGGAACAAGATTTCTACCCTTTAATTGAGCGACTACAACATTTGCATCTCCTCTCGCATACTCGTGAAAAGGTGTTAGTGTTGCTTCAAGTGTAGGATCAGATAATACCGTTGTTCCATCAGCATTTTTTACAGGTAAAGCGGTAGCTGTTTTATCTTTTAAAACCAGCTTCCCATCTTGCTTTGTAAAAGTAAGGTCAATACGTGAGATATGCGTTCCATATTTATCTGGTTCTGTAATAATAACACCATTTACAACTTCTTTTTTAACAAGTTTATGCATATGAGCTGCAAAAATAGCGCTTATTTCCGGACAAGCATTCGCAATATCTTGAACCCCAGTACCAGGGATTCCATTCTCATTTTCTAGTCCCATATGCATAACCCCTACCATTACATCTACTTTACCTTCTAATTCTTTAATTACCTTTTTTGTCTCTTCTACTGGATTTTTCACCACTAAACCAGCCAAATGATCTGTCCCTTTTTCAAAATCACTAATCATTGGTGTATTCATGCCAATAATCCCAACTTTAATTCCACCTTTTTCAACAATCGTATATGCAGGAAGAAAACGCTCTCCATTCTCCTTATAAATATTTCCTGCTAACGTCTTTCCCTTATATTGCTCACTAACTTTTTTCAATGTATCTAATCCAAAGTTGAATTCATGATTTCCAAATGCCCAAGCATCATATCCCATTGCATTCATCGCTACCATCATTGGAGATTGTGGCTTATCATTGAATAATTCTACTGAGTTTCCTTGAATTGTATCCCCGGCATCTAATAATATGGTATTTGGATTTTCTTGACGTACCTTCTTTATAACCGTATAAAGCTGCGTTAAACTTCCACTCATATTTGCACCATCAAGCGCATAATCCCAAGGCATAAATCTACCATGAATATCTGCAGTACCCAATAATGTAATATTAACATCAGATTCCTCAGCTTTAGAGATAGCTGGTTTGACTGTTACTGCTGTTCCAAGAAGTATAAGAATAACAAAATAACATACATAGTTCTTCCATTTCATTTTTGGCATAATAACAATATTTCTCCTCTTTTTGTACTGTCATAAAGTTGCTTGAACTTTAAAAATGTAACTTATTATTTGGAAAACTTCAACTACAAAAGATAATTTTGGAGGTTCTGGTGCAAAAAAATCTCTTAAACTTGGACATACTGATACTATTACTCTGGAAAGGGGGTTCTGGTGCAAAAAATACTGTCGTTGTGTACACTGGAAAATATTAATAAATAAAGGACGTGTATGACAATGACAAAACCAGTAGATTTTAAATGGAAGCGTTATGAGCCGGAGATGATTCTGTTAGCAGTTAGATGGTACCTCCGGTACAGTTTAAGTTATCGAGATTTGATAGAAATGATGGAAGAACGTGGTTTATCCATTGCTCATACAACGATTATGCGCTGGGTTCATCGATATGGATCGGAGCTAGATAAACGCGTTCGTCGTCATTTAAAGAAAACAAATGATTCTTGGCGTGTCGATGAAACCTATATCAAAGTGAAAGGAAAATGGATGTACTTATATCGTGCGGTGGATTCCGAAGGAAACACTGTTGATTTTTATTTAAGTAAAAATAGAAAAGCAAAATCAGCTAAACGCTTCTTCAAAAAAGCCTTAGCTTCTTGTCATACCTCAAAACCTCGTGTGCTCACAGTTGATAAAAATCCAGCCTATCCAAAAGCCGTGAAACAATCACAAAAAGAAGGAAACCTATCATTAGGAACCCAGTTACGACAAATAAAATATCTAAACAATATGGTCGAACAAGACCATCGGTTTATCAAAAAACGAATCCGGTATATGCTTGGATTTCAGTCTCTCCAAACCGCGTCAACGACGCTGGCTGGTATTGAAGCTATGCATATGATCAAGAAGGGACAAACTCTTCAAGGAAAGAAGTCTGTCCGAAATCAGATACAACTTATCAATACTCTCTTCGGTCTCATTGCATAACAGTGGATTCCTAACGGAATCTGTCGATCTCTTTTCAAATTTGATTATATTTGCACCAGAACCCTTACATTACTGCTTTTAAAAGCTCTCCTACGAATGGGATGATTCCACCTAAAAATTTTAAAACTGCCATTGCGATTGCCATATTATTTCCTCCTCTTATTTTGTATAGTAAGATGTTGTAAATCCTTATACCCTTATTATAGTAAGCGCTTACATATATATCAATACATTTTAATATGCAATATTACATAAGCTGGTTTTATTGCTATAAGGGGTCACTATACATGCCCATCAAGCTAATATTTTAAAGTATCCTCAAAACGAAAATTTTATCTCTTTATAGTTATCTATAGGAATTCAGTTCGTTTTTCTCGTTTTGGGGGTACGGAAACATCGCCATCAAGTTAACAAAATCAAGATACCCCCAAACCGAAAAAATGAAGGTATCTCGTTTTTTATATGTCCAACTCAACTTCTTTGTTCATGCAACAAAACTTGTATTTCTTCCCACTGTTACAAGGGCAATTCTCATAAATATTTGCTGGTCTGGAGCAATCTTTGATTGCTTTTTTTAAATCCGATATATCTTCGTTGAATTCTAGCCCAACTATGTAGTAAAAATTGTATGCCTCACAAATCGCAGCCACTTTCTCTGCTCTTGTTTGAGACGAAACCTTTACGATGATGGGATGTTCTTTCGAACCTAGTGGATACATGTCTGATTCCCTCTTTCCTTTTTCTTTCTATTGTATAAAATTTAAGAAAAAGTGGAGGAATATCTATGAAAAAATTTTCTAGTTCTCAAGTGTTTCTGCAGCGTCCTATCCTGGATCTGGAGGAAGCGGGAAGGCTTCGGGTGTGAAAATACAACTAGAATATGATTTGCTGAGTGGACAGTTTTTACATGTTGAAGTGGGACCTGGCAAACAAAATGATGTGAATTATGGAAAAGAAGTTCAACATACTGTTGATTTACAAGACCTATGCATACGAGATTTAGGTTATTTTAGTTTAATTGATTTAGATGCGATACAGCAAAAAGGGGCCTACTACTTATCTCGACTAAAAATGAATACCAAACTATTTCAAAAAAATGAGCATATCCTTGCTTTTAAAAACGGATCCATCAAGAAGAAATATCAATACACAATGATTGATTTAGAAGCCATTATGGATCAGCTACAGCCAGGTGAATGCTATGAAATTCCTGTTGTTTACATTGGTCGTGATTATGGACTTCCAGCACGCGCCGTGATTTACAAGCTAACTCCTGAGCAAGAAGCACAACGTAGAAAAGATCGTGCATATAAAGAGAAAAAGAAAAGGATAACTTTTAGCGATCGAATTAAAAAATTGCAAGGAATCAATGTGTATGTGACTAATATTCCATCGGAATATGTTTCAAAAGAAGCGATTCATGAATTCTACTCCCTTCGTTGGCAAATCGAAATCATTTTTAAAACATGGAAATCGATTTTTCGTATTCATCACAATACAAATATAAAAAAGGAACGGTTAGAGTGTCATATCTATGGAAAATTAATTGCGCTCTTATTATCTTCTACAGTGATGTTCCAGATGCGACAATTACTACTGGCTAAAAAACAAAAAGAACTGAGTGAATGGAAAGCCATGTATATGATTCATGATTACTTTCGAGTACTATATCAACAAATGCAACATCAATCGAATCAGTTAGCAAAAAGTTTTCTTCGCTTGTTTCATTTACTTGATAAAAATGGACAGAAGTCACATCGATATCGAAAGAAAACGGTGTTTGATATCTTAGGTATTGCATACGTACAACATCTATCAAAATAAAAATGAAATAGTTTTAAAAAATCTAGCCCTTAAGGGTTATTTAGCATGCCATTTTTTCTGTATACCTCTTTTTATTGAAGTGTTACAAAGAAAATTTTACATATTTCTGTATTATGTTTTCCTTAGCTTGATGGCGATGTTGCCGTACCCCTATTTCTTCCTAAAATATTAATATTGTCTTGGTCTATTGAAGAGGGATACGGAAACATTCAATATTCAAATAAAAGGATATTTATGTTAAAAAATAGAATTTTTACCTTTGGTGGGTAATTTAAACTAAGGGGTATAAATTCGATGCGAAGAGAAAAGGTTTTGTTAAAGCAATGGAAGGCGGATTTACAAGCTGTTCAAGAAGAGAAGCGGTTGAAGAAGAAGACTAAGAAAAAGAATAAGAAATATAGCATTCCTGGCAATACAGCTGACTTTATGAATGGCAAGAACACTTATCGTAAAGAGAATGGGGTATGGAAACAAAGAAATAAATAATGTGAGGATAAATGAGTTTGATTAAGTTTATAGCAATTATTGTAGGCGCTGCCGTTATCGGTTTAGCGTCTTATTTTATTTTGCGAAGGAAGTGATGGGATGACGTGGTTGAGCTTCTTTATTGGATATGGAGTAGGATTCGCCTTTTGCCTATTACTTATGATTCAGGTGGTTAAGGCGTAGGAAGTAAAAGAAACGGATGATATCGACAAGTCGGTGTTTAAGGAAATGGAACAGTTGAGGGCGATAAGAGAAGATAAGGGGTGAAAGCGGATGATGGGACTCAGTGAAGTAATTCTCGAAGCGATATTAAGGATCATCGGATTTGGATTTATTACTTTCTTAATCGGATTAGGAATAGGATGGCTTATATAGGGTAGCACCACATCGCTATCAACCTAATATTTTGAAGTACCCCAAAACAAAAATTTTATCTCACCACAGTTATCTATAAGAATTCAGTTCATTTTTTTGTTTTAGGGAACAATTAATTTCCAATACATGTCTTAATGCGAAAATGTGATATTTCGTGACTTTACCCTCCATATGCAATATTACATATGAAAATATATTGATATAATTATAAGCACTTACTATAATAAAAGCATAAAGATTCACCACATCTTAATACAAAAAAAGAGGAGGAAATAATATGGCAATCGCAATGGCAGTTTTAAAATTTTTAGGTGGAATCATTCCATTTGTACAAGAACTTTTAAAAGCAGTAATGTAAGTTCATTATTCAGCAATTATTTATAAAAATTAGCATATCTTAATACGAAAAAAGAGGAGGAAATAATATGGCAATCGCAATGGCAGTTTTAAAATTTTTAGGTGGAATCATTCCATTTGTACAAGAACTTTTAAAAGCAGTAATGTAAGTTCATTATTCAGCAATTATTTATAAAAATTAGCATATCTTAATACGAAAAAAGAGGAGGAAATAATATGGCAATCGCAATGGCAGTTTTAAAATTTTTAGGTGGAATCATTCCATTTGTACAAGAACTTTTAAAAGCAGTAATGTAAGTTCATTATTCAGCAATTATTTATAAAAATTAGCATATCTTAATACGAAAAAAGAGGAGGAAATAATATGGCAATCGCAATGGCAGTTTTAGCATTCTTAGGTGGAGTACTTCCATTAGTAACAACACTTATAAAAGCATTCATGTAATATAATTCTCTGCACTTATTTTTTAAAATTATCATACAAATGATCTGTATATCAAAGATGAATTGATGTACAGATCATTTGTGTGAGCAAAGTCCCTTTAGCATTATGAAGGGACTTTTTTAAATTTCTACATACTTGAGGTTCCGTCACATCAACATCAAGTTAAAGCACTTTTAAAACATTAAAAAGTGCTTTTTATTTTTTATAAATGCGAATGTAAACTTTCAAATATTAGTTTACTTTCAGTGATAGAGCTATTTCTATATAAAGTGAGAAGAGACAAGCATACCCAAATAGAAAATACCCAATAATATCAATCCTTTCAAGGTTTTTCGTATTTATCGTTTTAGTAAGTACAAAATTAATAAAAAAACCTACTAATTAAGTTTGATCGCTTTTAACACGAAAGAATTTTTTCTTGTATTACAAACTAAAAGTCCTATATATGAATGATTCTTTTTATATTTTCATTTGTGAAATCTTACAACACTGTCACCTTTATGTAAGGGGTTCTGTTGCAAAGTTTCTTAAAAGATAAACAAAGGCCTGAATATATGAAGAAATATTATGCGGCTACTAGTAATTGCTGTAATTCATGATACACCGAAAAGGCGGAGTCTATTTGAAGACTTCGCCTTTGTTTATACAGGGCATGAACGGTTTCGATTCCTTTTATCGTACGTGAAGCATGACGTAGATTTTGAAATCCGGAGGATTTGGCAAAACATCTCTTGACATGTCGATGGTCCTGTTCGATGAGATTGTTCAAATGTTTGATTGTACAATGAGTTGTATTTGAATAAAAACCTTGTTTTCTTAATTTATTAAATGCGCATAGTAATGCCGGCGCTTTGTCTGTTGTGAGAACCGTTGGTTCGCCAAATGTTTTCACTAACCTTTTCATAAAGGCATGGGCAGCCTGATAATCCCGTTTTTTACGAAGTTGAATATCCAATGTGTGCCCATCTTTATCTATTGCCCGATATAAATAACACCATTTTCCTTTGACTTTTATATAGGTTTCATCTAGCTTCCAAGATAATTGGACGTTTTTATTTTTCTTCTTCCAAATTTGATAAATAAGGTTTCCATATTCGTGAACCCAACGCATGATGGTTGTCGGGTGAACCGAAACACCACGTTCTTTCAGAATTTCAGAGACATCACGAAAGCTGAGATTATACCGTAGGTACCATCTCACTGTAAGAAGGATCATCTCAGGCTGGTAATGCTTCCATTTGAATACATTCTCCTTTTCCATACCAATCACGCACCCTTTCCAGAGTAATAGTATCAGTATGTCCAAGTTTAAGAGATTCTTTGCACCAAAACCACTTTCATAACGATCAATGTTTTATAAGAACTGTATAGAATGTCAATCTGATAGTAACTATCCTGTTACTATCACTCTCTAGAGTTTATATGAATATTTAAGACCCATTTCAAAATAGCCTTTGTGAATTAAACTGCAACAGGCTAGGGCGATTCAGCGTTCTAAGGCGGAGGGTATATTCCACTCACGTAAGGGTTAACCCTGGATATTATGTAACCATCCAGGCATTTTACATAGTTATTTAATCAAAAGCTATCTTATTCATGATAACTTTTTTATTGTTCCAAAATCCCTCTTGGTTTTTCTGTTTTAGCGCTACCCCTTGGTGTTAAAATGTGGGCATTTATGGTGATACTCTACTAGAAAAAACTATCATTTCCATATATTACAGATTGTAATTATGATTTTTAAAGTTATACTTTTTGTATAACTTTAAAAATTTTTATTATCAATTATATACTATATGGAAATAATAACTACTCAGCTATACCTTTAATTTAGGAGTTTCATAGGCGAAAATTCAGTCTATTTTTTTGCTACAACACAAACATGTGCGATACCACTACATCTTGTAATAAAACAGGTAAACATATTTGTTTAGTAAATTTTTCTAACTATCTTATATCTTCATGAGGTGACTGAATAGTTACCAGAAATATTTATATAAGTTACGTATTAGGGGTGAGTTTTTAGGAGGTTTAAATGAGAAAAATATTGCCAGGGGCCATTTTGTCTTATACCCAGTATGGATATTTAAAGGTTCCGAAAAATGTAAAAAGCGAGTGTCCTAAATGCGGTAAATCAGGTGAATTTACGTTAAAAACTAATTTTTACCATGTTACAAAAAGAGGATTATTCGCAGAAGGGCTTTGTTTTGAATGTAAAAAGCCATCAGAATTTGTGATTATGTTTAATGATTATATGGATCGAATAAATGAGGAAGTAGATGTTTATATTTATAGTCCTTCGGATTTAAGAGATCCTTTGGATCAGCTCGAACGCAATAAACATATCCCTATAGACCTTTTTAGGGCATATCGCTCTACTTTAAATGTCAGTCAGTCAAAAGATAACTCTGCTGCTGCAGTAATGTCAAAACGAGTTCTTGAAAGTGTCCTCAAACATTTTCTTGGAGAGAAAAATAATGGGCAGTCTCTTTCCCAGCAATTTGAGCAATTGCCAAAATATATCGATTTAACTAAACCGATTCAAGATGTTGGCCACCTCGTTCATCCGGACAGTCCTCTTTATGGGATGCTTGAATTGAAACAGGAAATTGATGATGAAACAGTAGCTTTATTAACAGAATTATTAGAAGTCCTTATCCAGTATTTATTTGTGTTGCCTGAAAAAATCGAATCAGTACATGATAAGATTGAACAGAAATTTAAAAAGGTGTAGCACGCACATTTTTAAATTTTTATACGCTAAGAGACTTTCAAAAACCAATAGCATAATTTCAATTGGGATTTTAATTTAAGATAAGTTTTGAGACACCATTTAAGCTATTTTTAGCTTATTTTACGTTGAAGTGCATTTGTCTCAAATACTTACCGACGTTTTTGAGATTAGGTGATTTTCTTAGATTAGTAAAATCAACGCTTTTTCATGCCGAATTTTGCTTAGCGTATATTTCCGTTAAAATGTGAGCGGTACGCCATACTCATTAACTTAAGAATTTTTCTATCCTCAAGTATAAAAAATGTTATTCTTTCTAAAATAACTAAATTATATTTCATAAAAATGTTTTAGACTGTAAAAGATATTTATAACCTGAAAAGGGATTTTCCATTCACATAATCATCGTTATCAGAAGTTGTTAAGTCCATTTTTTACAGGTGGTCCCAATATTTTGTGTTATGTATTCAAGCACCTTCACCAATAAAGATACCCCTTATCCTCATTATTCCCTGTAGAGAGCAGCAAACCCCTACGTCGTGCTACTGGGAGCACTATGATTTAGCCATATTCCTTTTCTTTTTCTCCAAAACAAATACAACGAATAAAGCAGTTAAGAAGAAAAGACCTGAGAGAACTTTGATTGATGTATGTGAAGCAAGTACTAGATCTTTAAGAAAACGGTTCTGGTGCAAATATATGAAGAAGAACGCGGATAATAGTAGATTCCTAGTGAAATCGTATTTTATGCTATAAGTCCAAACATTTGGTGGATGAACTCTTTCTGATTTTGGACAGACTGATTGGTCTTACCCCCGTCAAGTAGACAGCTGTAGAAAAAGACTATGCAGCCATAGAAAAAGAGATCTGTTTAAAATAAACGGATCTCTTTTTTTAAAATAAATTTCATATATCACATGGACCATTCGTATAAATTGTATGCAGGCTAGGTTGTACCCATGATACTACTTAAGATAACTAGATTATAAATAAATTGTTTATTTATAGGGGGTTTTGGCGAGGACAAGGAATCTCTTTCTAACATCACGAATGCTATAACGCGAGGTGATGGTGATATGGCTAATGAAGCAGGAAGCTCTCAGCTGGTGTATATTAGCAAGGACGTAGCGATGATGCTCAAGGTTCAAGAGTCAACTTTACGGAAGTACTGCATCATGCTAGAGGAAGCCGGATACCCATTCCATAAGAATGAGCATGGCCACAGGGGATTCCTAGATCAAGATGTTATCACGCTGAGACGGTTAATTGAGATTAAATCACATCCTGATATGACATTAAAACAGGCTTGTAACGCAGTAATGATATGGATAAAAGAGAAAGATGTATCAGAGGATGACACAAACGTTATAACAGAAGCCGAACAACATAACGAACGATATAATGAACTGAAAGAAATGATTCAGCAGCAAAACCATTTGCTAGAGAAACTGACACATAAATTAGATGCACAACAGCGGTATATTGATGAAAAGTTAGAGAAACGCGATCAGCAGTTTATGAGTGTGATAAGAGAGATACAAGAAGAAAAGAAAATATTATTAGAGACAGCCGCAACAAAGAAGAAACCATGGTGGAAATTATGGTAAATAGCTTTTTCTAAAAAGCAATTTTGTAATGTACCAAATATCTTTTGAACTACCCGACACATAATTCTCTTATGAGCTGTTTAAAATTGGGGATTGTTTCACGGAAATGGTGAGTAAAAGAGGAACTTTCACAAATTCATGTATACGCGAAGGGTTAGAAAGGACAGGTATCAGTTAAGATATACTTTACCAATGCATACGAAAAAATAACCACCCTGAAATACTGTACACACAGAAGAGGGATTTGCATACAAATCGATTTATCTTGTACAATAATACTAAGAAAAAGAAACGACAGGGAGAGGAAATCCATGTCCAATAAGTTAGTAAATTTACGAATTGATTTTGCGTTTAAACAATTATTTGGTACAAAAGGAAGTGAAGATATTCTCACTGGCTTTCTTAATGCCATTTTAGAAGAATCTTTAGATGTGCCGATTGTATCTTTACAATTGGAAGACCCACATCTCCACAAAGCATATGAAGATGATAAATTGTCCATTTTAGATTTACTCGCAACCCTTGATAATGGGACACAAATAAATGTAGAGATACAGCTCCGCAATACGCATGATATGATTAAACGTTCCCTCTATTATTGGTCTAAATTATATACCTCTCAAATGCAAGAAGGCATGCCTTATCGTTCGCTTCGAAAAACAATAACCATTAACCTATTAGATTTCAAGTTGTTTTCTAGTGAAGAAGCATTTCATACAACAGGGAAACTCTGGAATACAAGGACCCATCAAGTGTTGTGTGATGATATGGAAATCCATTTTGTAGAAATCCCAAAGTTAGTTAAACAGTGGCGCGAAGAAAAAGTGAACCCATGGGAAAATGCATTTGTTCGTTGGATGTTATTATTACCGGCACATGAAGATGAACATTTAACTCAAACACTGGAGGAGATTGCTATGAATCAAGATCCAATCTTACAAAAAGCGATGGATAAATGGGAAAATATGAGTCATGATTCTTCTTTCCGACTTGCATATGAAGCTCGTGAAAAGCTTTTACTTGATGAACAAGCGAAGCTGGCACATGCAGAACAAGAGGGTATGGAAAAAGGCAAAACTTAATTAATTCGTGGTATGCATAAGAGTGGTATGCCGTTAGCAGACATTGCGAAATTCACAGGTCTAAGTACAGAAGAAATCCGAAAGATATTATTATAATGCATGGAATTCAATGAATCGAGCAACTACATTCAAAGAGCCGCTCCTGTATCTATTCAGGAGCAGCTCTTTAGTTTTGGTGCAAAAACCCTTTCATACCACTTGTCTACTTACCTTATATCTTTTGAGAATATATCCACACCTGTCAGCGTATATATTAAATACAATAGATATGTGAAAGGGTGAGAGTATGATTTCATCATATTCAGTAAGATACATTTTAATAACGGGTAATACTTTTATAAAAAAAGTAATCACTGTATATGCATCTTCTGCGTTCTTTGCTATTGAAAAAATCAAAAAAGAATTAGAACGTCGCTTTTCTAATCCTACAAAAATTGAAGTCTATGCAGTATAAATATTTAAAACAATTCAAAAGGAAAGGTAAAACCGATATCGGTTTTACCTTTCCTTTTTTAAATTTATTGTGTATTAATTACATATTAAAATTCATCTTCACTAATTAAATTTCCTGCATCATTATCTTTAACCAGCCTTTGTTTTAAATAATTTTCTTTTGTCGTTCTATCATCTTTATGACCTACTGCGGCTGCGATAAGATGCGGTGGTAACTCTTTGTAATCGTACAAGTACTGTACATAAAAGTGTCTAAAGAAGTGAGGCGTTATTCTAATATCTTTCGTAAACGGTAGCTCCGTATCCTTAATAATCTTTGTAATGTACTGAGATAAATAATTTTCTCGATATGCTGTATGATTTTTGGTTTGAAAGATGGTACCACCATTTTTATTACCTATACTAATAGGAAGTCGTCGGCGTATACGAAAGGCAACAATACGATGAAAAATCTCCTTATTAATAGAAACAATTCTTTCACCATTACCCTTTGTATCTACAGTCAAGTAATACCGATCACGTATTGAATCAAATTCAAGATTTTCCCACTTCGCATGAGCAACTTCCGCGACACGTAACCCCGTTGTCGCAAGAATAGATAATAAAGCATAATTAATCTCGTTATCCTGATAATAGCGAAGTAACTGCTTTACTTCTTCATAGGATAAATCCCTCTTTGGTTTATGATGCTTGCCTACTGTGGTACTCAATACTTCTACATGAAGTGGCTCCTGAATATATCCGATTTCATATAACCATTTTAAATAGGATCGAATTACACCTAGCTTTCTACTTATTGTGGACGGTTTGTATTTCTCCTTGGATTGATAGGAAACTGCCTCCTCTGACAACCATCTCTGATAGTTACGGATATGACGTTTTCGTAGATTCCTCCATACACGACCATCTTCGTAATCTTTTACATCTTGCTGCAGAAACTCTTTGCTTTGTTTAATAAAAAAATAGAACTGACTTAGATCACGTGCATATAAAACACGTGAATTATCCTTTATCCGTTTTTCCTTATCAAAATGAGTTTGTCGGTTTAAATAGTAGTACAGTATCTCTTCATCAGAAAAACTATCATACGTTTGTTTATCTTCTCGTTCATTGTTTTCTTTTCTGTGCTCCGCTTGTTTTAGAATATCTTCATTCCAAATTGCAATTATATTTGCAAATTCTTGTTTTTGTTTTTCAATAATTTCTAAAGAACTATCCTTATGTAGTGTATTTATTTCAAATTTCATCATATATCAACTCCTAACGGAATTACAATATATTACTATTATAACCTATATACATGTAAAACTAGTTGTATAAAGAAATTAAACTTTAATTATTAGTAAATGAATAACAACTATAGAAAAACCCGCATTTTCTATGGTTGTAGTTAAATTATTTTTAAAAATTATCTTTTATATGTTTTCTAATTATAAAAAAGATAATTTAATTAGAAAATGAATTTATCTTTCACATATGTTTAAAAATAAATTAAGTGTTACTTGTGTTATAATTAATTTAAATCATATATTTTAGTAGCCTAACTTTACATAATAAAATTATAAATTTCACATAAAAGAAGATTACTCGTAGGAGGAAAGAGAATGTTTGAAATGCAAGAAATGAATATGAATACGAATGAAGTAAAGGCTTATTTAAAAATTAGTGGCTTCATTTTCAATACTCTTTTGAAGCAAGGTCAATTAAATCCAATTAATAGAGATACCTGGCGTTTAGATGGCAGTTTTTTATTTAAGCGAGAAGATATAGAAAAATTGAAAGAAGAACGTGAAACAGAAGGAATTACCTTATATCAGGCAACTAAAGATTATAATGTGAGTATGTATCAGCTTGAAAAGTGGATAGAAGAAGGGGATTTGACTTGTACTATACAGAAACATCGGAATCGTGAAACGAAATTTGTAAAAGAGGAAGAGATACACGGACTGGTACAGCAGTTGGATCAGACAAATACTCTCTATACATTCTCACAAAAGCATAATGTAGTATTGTTCCAAAAATTTATGGAGGGTAATAAATTAGCACGCATTATATCCATTCCGAAGCGTGGGGATATTTTGCTTATTGATGAGTTTGGAAACAATATGACACTAGAAGATGCAACTAAAATGGGGTATAAGCCCTCATATGTTCTATCCGATAAACCAAGAAGTCATCATCAAAAGTTTGTAAAATTTCGTTTTCCTAAATCAGATCAATTACGTAGTAACATTTTTCACTTAATTGATTTAGTACTACAGCATGTATCACCACGAAATATTAAGGTTTCTGAGGAAGATGGATTCTGGTATTTTGATGTTCGTCAATCTATTATTCAATTACCAATGCAAATGCAGGTAGAATGGATTGATTGTTTAACCCCGTATATAATAGAAGGAAAACTAACAAGACGTGTTAATAATAGCGTGTATTTAGATAGCAGCAGCGTGACTAAATCAGTAACGATCACAAGCAATGAATACCATTCAATTACAAAAATTGTACAAGAGACGAACAGTTCTATTGAAGAATTTATTGCAAGTGCAATCCGAGATAAAATTAATCAACATATGTTGTATAAACACTAAAATCTTCATCACATTAGAAAGATACCAATCAAAAAAGAACCACTGTACTTCTAGTGGTTCTTTTTTTGTTGCAATAATCTATAAATACTTTAGCAGTAAAGGTAGAAATTAATTAATTCGATAAATTATTAAATTAAAATCTAGCATGACTACAATCCTCTGAAATGCATGAAAATGTCCCATTAAAAAAATGTTTTAGACTATAGAAAAAAGGGTTCTGGTGCAAAAATAAATTATAAAAAAAGTAGGACCTGAATTTCCTACTAAATTACAGATTATGATGCGATACCAAACAATTTATCAATGAAATCTTTTTGATTTTGGGCAGACTTTACCCCTTGATGAAGTTGCTTCTTTTTCATCATATGCATCGCTTCTATGCCACTCAGTATGTAAGTGGCTGTACGAAATGACTTGAATCCTAACATCGAACGCACTCGCTTTTTAATAAATCGATGATCTTGTTCCACGATGTTATTGAGATATTTCACTCGCCTTATTTGGATGCCTACAGGCATCTTTTTTTCATTCTTCAACTCTTCAATTGCTATAGGATAGGCGGGATTCTTATCGATGGTTATCACACGAGGCTGTGAAACATGAAAAGACTGCAAAGCTTTCTTGAAGAAACGCTTTGCAGCCTTGTGATTTCTTGTTTTGCTTAGGTAGAAATCAATGGTGTTTCCTTCTGAATCAACTGCACGATATAAATACATCCACTTTCCTTTGACCTTAATATACGTCTCGTCTACTCGCCAAGAATCATTCGTTTTCTTAAGATGACGACGAACTCTCTTATCTAACTCAGGACCATATTGGTGAACCCAACGCATAATCGTTGTATGAGCAATGGATAAGCCCCGTTCCTCCATCATTTCGACTAAATCACGAAAACTGAGGTTGTACCGTAGGTACCATCTTACCGTTAATAAGATAACATCAGGCTGATAATGTTTCCACTTGAATACATGTTCCTTTGCCATACCGATCACACCTTTTCTAGAGTAATAGGATCAGTATGTCCAAGTGTTAGAGATTACTTACACGTATATTAAAGTTTTTGCACCAGAACCATAATAAATGTATAAGAAATAATAAATTTTTAGATATTATAGGAGAGTGCTAGTAATGATTGTAACAACAACTAATACTATTCAGGGTAAAGAAATTATTGAGTATGTAGACATCGTAAACGGTGAAGCAATTATGGGTGCAAATATCGTACGTGATATCTTCGCTTCTGTTCGTGACGTTGTCGGTGGCCGTTCTGGTGCATATGAAAGTAAATTGAAAGAAGCACGTGATATTGCAATGGAAGAAATGAAAGTTCTTGCGAAGCAAAAAGGTGCAAATGCAATTGTCGGTATTGATGTAGACTACGAAGTCGTTCGTGATGGAATGTTAATGGTGGCTGTAAGCGGTACAGCGGTACGTGTGTAACAATACATAAAAAAGGAAGAGAATTATAAAAATTCTCTTCCTTTTTTATGTGTTCATAGATTTAGTGATACAGAAAAAGGGGTACGGAAACGATTCGAAGAATAACCCACCACAACCGAAAATTTTTCCAATTTAGGCGGGTGTTTTTTCTTATATTTTATCTTGTAGTTTTCTATATAAAGCGGATCTTGAAACATTGGTAATTTCACAAATTTGTTTTACTGTCATATTTCCTTCCTCATAAAGTTTAAGGGCATAATGCATTCCAGCATGTTTTTCATGGTACTTTTTAACCCGTCCTTGATACATTCCGCATCTAATTTAAATTAGATGCTTTTTTGTTTTGTCGAAAATATATGAGGTACCATCAACAAACGTTAAAATGTTGATGGTACCTCATATAGGGCGGATTAGCATTTTTCTTAGTCCCCTTTATAGGGTGTTTTTTATAAACTGGACTGTAATTTAAGATTCTTTTTCATACCTCTTTCGGACGGGAACACCAATTGACCATTTGTAATCAATAAAAAACGCTCCATTTGTGGAATTAGTACATGTATGATTTTTATACCATTGGAAAACTCTTTGACTGGAGAATAATAGATAGAAAAATGTTGTTGGTGCAATCGTTCTTGCATTTCTTCGATGTAAAGTATTAAATTACGTTCTGAAAATCTCGGAAAATCCTCAAACGAAACATAAGTTGCTGGAAATTGATTAAATACGGAACACATATTCATTTCTGCACAAGCATAATGACGAGGATACGGCTGTAATTGATTCAAAAAATGCTCTCGATGTGCTAGCTCATCACCAATATTTGCAGAAGCGATATGATTCACTTGAACCAATTCTGTAATACTTCGCAAGATAGCATATTCAGGGTATAAAGATGTACCGAGCCCAAATATACCAGTATGCTTTTTATTTTTTGTAACAGCTAATATAGTTGGAATTGCAACTTCCGTTGTTATATTCAATAGTATAATTTCCTCTTGTAACTCCTCTTCTGCATGTACAATCGTTTCTTTTAGGGATGATGGAAGTGTATTTGGATGAATTATATTTAATGTATGATCTGGCATATCATAGTAGAAATGCCGAAGTAGGAATAAAGAAAAGGCATCCCTTTCAATGACTTCATTCGTTGCATGAATAATCGCTTCATGTAAAGTGGAACCAATAGCTGTTCCACTATTAGAACTGTATCGTTGTACTTTCTGATACTGATAAGTATCCGTTTCAATTGGATGTTGCATATAATGTGGATTGGCAATAAAAAATGGATACCATACATGTTGTTGTGTATTATTCAAAGCATAGTATTTTTTACAAAGTAATTGTTGATCTGGTTCTTCTACTATCAATTGCATAACACGCTCTCCGTTAAATATCGGGTTCTTCGCAATATGATGAGAAGAAAAATAATCACACTCTTTCATTGGCATGTTCTCCAGAGTATAATGCTCTAAGGCCTCAAACAATGCGCCTAATTCATTGTACTTCCCTTTTCCTACGCCGAATGATTCAATCTGTTGATTTAAATTAAATAATTCCACGTATGTGGTTTGTATTTTATCTCCAAAAGCTCTTTTTTTCACCGAAAAACTTAATTCTTTGAACGTATCCATAATACGTTGATGCGCAATTTCTTCTAAGGTTTCTCTTTCCCAAGAATATAGCATTCTAATAACCTCCAGTTAAATAAAATAAAGTAAATGAATACAATCTTTCATGGATTTATGTATAGATAAAGAGGACATCATAAGACTGTCCTCTTTATCTTCTTTATTTTTTTTCTTGTAGTTTCTGTAATTCTTTTGTTTCAGACACTGTTAATTTAGGTTCATGATTTTCACTTGTTACTATAATCCAACGTCCCATTATGAACTCCTCCTTCATTATATAATCATGTGGTACATCCAAATTATAGAGGGAAAATATTGGAAAAACAACCTATTTTTATGAAAATTCTAATTTCTCAATAAATTAAATTTCTATAATTACACTTTTGAGTGTAATTATAATTTTTATGTATTTAGTGATAAGGAGAACTCCCAATATTTCCATATAAGTATACCTTTTCGAGCAGTTTTTATTCTCATGCATCTAAACATAAAAGAGTTCTTGATACGTCTGCAAAAAAACATACCAAAAGGTATACTTTATCAATACAAGTTTTTTACCTCATATATTAAAATTAAAATACCCTTTCAAAATATGGCAACTCCTTTCACCAATCGTGGAAGGAGTTTTTTTCGTTCGTAAAGGTACACCTTTTTGTATTACGCAAAGTAATACAAACACAGCATTCCAAAATATCAAAAATATATTTTAGGAACGTTCTTAAAATATTAATACCTTTCGGTACATGCTTGCTTTTCCTCAAAGAAGCCGACCGTTTGTAAAGGTATACATTTGCAAACAAAAAAGAATCCCAAAAGGAACGAGGGATTCTTTTTTGTTTTATCTTTTTATCAGAACCACATTAAATAAAGAGCTTTCTACTAATAAACTTATTCATAACGAAGGGCTTCAATTGGATCTAATTTTGCTGCTTTGTTCGCTGGAATCAACCCGAAAATAATACCAAGTGTCATAGAGAATAACACACCGCCAACGACTACTTGCCATGAAACAAGTGGTGGCCATTTTGCAAATGTTGACACAATATATGCACCTCCATAACCAAGGCCAATTCCAATTAGTCCTCCAAGAAGCGTTAACATAACAGCTTCAATTAAGAACTGTAATAAGATTTTACTACGCGTTGCTCCAAGTGCTTTACGTACCCCAATCTCACGAGTACGCTCTGTTACAGATACAAGCATAATGTTCATAACACCGATACCACCAACGACTAGTGAGATACCAGCAATACCACCGATAATCATCGTCATGATATTTGTCATTTTAGAAATACCCTCTTGAATTTCTTTTAAGTTTAGTACCTCATATTTACCTGTAAACTCACTTGGCTTACGACTATTTAATACATCAGCTGCTTTCTTTCCAGCGGCATCTAAATTATCGACTTTTTTCGCTTGAACAGAAATACTTTGAATTTCATCTGTTCCATACAACGTTGGCCATAACGTTAATGAAATTAACGCCTCGGAATCTCCCATTCCCATAAATCCACCTGTAGCTTCATATACACCAATGATTTGCATTGGTTGGCCTTTCATTTCGATGATTTTTCCAATGGGATTCTCTTTTTCAAATATCTTTTTTTCTAAACCAGTGCTAATCATGACAACATTATTTCCTTGTTCAATATCTGTATCATTTAAAGAACGACCTTTTTTCACCTTAACTTTATTTACAGCAAAGTATTCACCGTCTAGCCCTTTTATATTTACCATCTCTTTTTTATCATTAACATCAAGTGTTTCCATATTTGAATTTGTCTTAATTACATGTGCAATCTCTGGAATCTTCTTAATTTCAAAAATATCTTCTTCCGTCAATTTTGGTTGTCCCATTGATTCCATACCGGATGGATCATTCATGTCAGCACTATAGTGAATAGAAATCACACTATTTCCAGAACCAACAAATTGTGATTTTAATGCGGCTTCCCCGCCCTGCCCAATCGCGACAACAATAATAATGGAACCGACGCCGATAATAATCCCGAGCATCGTAAGTGCTGAGCGCAGTTTATGAGCTAGAATAGAAGATAGGGCAATTTTTATACTATCTAGTAAACTCATACCGCACACCTTCTATCTTCTGTAATTTTCCCATCTCGTAGTACAATTCGGCGTGAAGAATACGCAGCAACTTCCTCTTCATGCGTAACCATAACAATTGTTGTACCTTCCGCATTTAACTTTGTAAAAATATCCATAACCTGTTCACCAGATTTCGTATCAAGTGCACCGGTTGGCTCATCAGCCATAATAAACGTCGGATCATTTGCAATTGCGCGAGCGATAGCTACACGCTGCTTTTGCCCACCTGATAGCTCACTTGGTAAATGACTTACTCGGTCTGACAATCCGACTTTTCCAAGTGCCTCAAGAGCCCGCTGGCGGCGCTCTGCTTTCTTTACGCCGCTGTATATAAGCGGAAGTTCGACATTTTCTACTGCTGAAAGACGTGGTAGTAAGTTAAAATGTTGAAAAACAAAGCCAATATATTCATTACGAATGAGGGCAAGTTTCTTCTCATCTGCTGTTAAGATATTTACATCATTCAACATATATTCACCTTCTGTTGGACGATCTAAACAACCGATAATATTCATGAGCGTCGATTTCCCTGAACCAGATGGTCCCATAATAGAAACAAACTCACCGCTTTGAATTGTTAAGCTAATACCGTGTAAAATCGGTACCGCAAGCTTCCCTTGATAATATGTTTTATAAATGTTATTTAACGTAATCATTTTTCTTTCACTTCCATTCCGTCATACACGTTGTCGGAAGGATTTTTGACCACCTTTTGCCCCACTGTTACGCCTTCAAGAACTTCTGTCCAGTCTCCATCAGTAGAACCTTTTTTCACACTTTGTTTACTAAGCTTTCCTTTTTCTTCTACATAAACAAATGCATCTTTGCCTTTTTCTACAATGCTCTTGCTAGGAACAGCAATCATATTCTTGTTTTCTAAATTGACTTGTAAGGATACATGATAGCCTGGAGACAATCCTTCTTGTCCATCTAAACTAGCTTTATATGTATACTGAGACATATTTTGTGTTGCTTCACCGCCTGCGCCGGCTGCTGTCATTTCTGCACTCGTTGGGAACTCACTTACTTCTATGATCTTCCCTGTCCACTTCTTCTTACTATTCGCTTTTGTAGTTACAGTGAATATTTGATCTTTTTGAATTTTTGATTTTTGAATTTCTGTTAATGTCCCTTGAATTTGGAATGGATCTTTAGAAGCAATTTGTAAGAATGCTTTTCCTTGTCCGCCCATTGCTCGCGCTGAGCTTTGTGCTGCATCTTTATCTAGCTTTTGTACAACACCCGAAAAATTACTATAAATAGTAAGTTCATTTTGTTTTTTCTTTAACTGCTCTGTTTGTAATTGACCTTTTTCTTTCTCTAGGTCAGTTGTTTTTTGCTGTACTTCTAATTGACTTACTTCCTCTTCTAACGGATCTGTTACTTCTTTCCCAGCACCGCTATCTTTCGCCTTCTTAATCTCTTTCTTTATGGAATCTATTTTCTTTTGCCCTTGATCATAACGCATAATAGCCATTTTTTGATCAAGTTCAGCTTGCTTCATCTGTGAATTAATTTCTTCATTATCATAAGAGAATAATTTCGTTCCTTTCTCTACTTCTTGCCCTTCTTTCACTTCAATATCCTTTACTTTTCCTTTTGTCGGATCTGCATAAAAGCTTTCAATATTCCCAGGTTTCACCTGCCCTGAAATCAATTTTGTATTATTAAGTTTACGCTCTGTTACTTTTTCGAAGCTAACAGCATCTGCCTTTGCCTCACCCTTCTTCTTGCCTTGCATGACAAAAATATTGATGGCTGCAACGATAACAATTAGTGTAATAACCCCACTGATAATCCATTTCTTCTTTTTGTTAAGTTTACGTGTTGTATTTGGTAACATAGTGTATCTCCTTTCATGATTATATACTTTTTAAGTATATTATAATTTTTAAACATAACATGAATAACATATGTAATATTATGCAATATTGCATATAAAAATGTATTGATATATATGTAAGCGCTTACTATTATAAGGGTATAAAGATTTACAACATACTATACAAAATAAGAGGAGGAAATAATATGGCAATCGCAATGGCAGTTTTAAAATTTTTAGGTGGAATCATCCCGTTCGTAGCAGAACTTTTAAAAGCAGTAATGTAAGTTCATTATCTTACTATACAAAATAGGAGGAGGAAATAATATGGCAATCGCAATGGCAGTTTTATCATTCTTAGGTGCAATAATCCCATTAGTAGGAGAGCTTTTAAAAGCAGTAATGTAAGTTCATTATTCCGCAATTGCAATTATATGTAAAAAAATATCATACAAATGATCTGTATATCAAGAATGAATTGATGTGCAGATCATTTGTGTGAGCAAACTTTAAACAAGAAAAAGAATCCCAGAAATCATAAGGGATTCTTTTTCTTTATGTAATTACGGTATTAACATTTTTGCTACAGATAATGATGTTTTATGTAAACTTCATATGTATAGGTTATTCATAGTTTAAATAGGGGTCACTATACATGCCCATCAACTTAAGAAATTGGTAGTTCCCCAAAACGAAGAAAATGAGTTGAATTCTCATAAATAACTATAAAATAATAAAATTTTCGTTTTGGGGACACTTCAAAATATTAGCTTGATGGGCATGTGGCTGTACCCCACATCCATCAACTTAAGGTATATTTTTATACAAAACGCGGTTTTTTCACGTAGTATTTTATTATCGTTTATAGATGTTATAAAAGTAGGCATATCAAA
The DNA here is from genome assembly GCF_030292155.1 of Bacillus sp. DX3.1. Taxonomy (NCBI): domain Bacteria; kingdom Bacillati; phylum Bacillota; class Bacilli; order Caryophanales; family Bacillaceae; genus Bacillus; species Bacillus sp. DX3.1. The sequence continues at coordinate 69,925 of NZ_CP128159.1, forward strand.
TAAACCCTGACGGGTTTGAATTTTTTTACTATGCTACCTGATGAGTAGAAGTGGTATACTCATACACAACACCCAAAATATCAAAGACTGTCTTTTTCTCGTATCGATGAGATTTTCGTCCGTTGCGCTGTAGGAGGTTAAACAGACGAAGGAGAACCTTTGATAGCTCTTGGGTGTTTTTGTGTAATGCTTGGTAAAAAAGTGAAAAATAATCTTTAATTATGTACATCGCTTTATATTCACTTAGCTCTTTCTGTTTCTTACGTAACAGGAGTTCTCTCATCTTAAACATTGTAGAAGAACATAATAGGATACTAATGAGTTGTCCATAAAGATGACATTCTAATCGCTCTTGTTTAATAGATTTACAACGATGAATTTGAAACCAGGATTTCCATATTTTAAATAACAGTTCAATTTGCCAACGTAGTGAATATAAATCATAGATTTTCTCTTTTGGTACCCATTCCGTAGGAATGTTTGTCATATATACCGTAATTCCTTGTAAAAGTTTCGTACGCTCTGTATATGTAATTCCTTTTTTCTTTTCACGAATAGCTCGATCACGTAGGCGTTTTTGTTTTTGCTCCTCCGTACATTTATAAACCACAATGCGAGTAGGTAGTTTGTCTTTGCTCCCTACATATACATCATGTAATTCATACACTTGGCCAGGTTGTAATTGGTTCATGATGTCTTCCAAATGAATTTGTATATATACCGGCCTCAGTTGAGCGGGTTTTGTTTTAAACACGACTGTTTCGAATTCTTTTCTATATATCTTAGTTGGTAACTTAAGACGTGATAAATAATATCCTTGCTTATCTTGAATAGACTTAAAGTCTTGTAAACGAAAATATCCTAAGTCACGAATATATAGTTCATTCTTTTGTGCCATGCCTGTTCGAGTCGCACCATACGCCTGATCACTTCGTTTTCCTGGTTCAATTTTCACATCAGAAAATTCTCCACTCAACAAGTCATACTCTAGTTGAATTTTCACACCAGCTTTATGACTACATCCTCCGGCACCAGGATAAGTAGATACAAATCGATCCGGCACTTGAAATGTTGTAGAATCAAGGATAAGAATACGCTCAAAGTAAGCAGAAAGAGAATGAGAAATCTTAGATAATCCCCCAATTTTAGCTTGTAGAAGTGTAGTAAATACAGTTCGAAAGAAGGCTACAGAAGCCGAGTTAAATCGTCGATTAAGTCCCTCAGGACTTAATAAAATTCCTGTTGAAGTTTCTAATTGACTACAAAGTTGAGTAAGAGAGGTAGTAGCGATTTGTTGATTTAACCATACACATAAAGATAAAAAATGGTGCCCATGGCATTTCCGTTTTCGTTTCATTCCGCCTGCTTCTATAGCTAATTGATTAAGTGTAGCGGGAGACATATATCGATATAACTCTTCAGCAAATAAAGACAACTCTTGTTTTTGATGCATATTCATAAAAAGCACGTCATCCTTTCTCATTAACATAAGAGAATAGTAACGTGCTTTTAACTTCAAGAATAGTCTAAATCCTTAAGTTGATGGATGTGTGGCTGTACCCCTTGTAGTACAATCTCCATTTTTTTATTTGATAGGTAACCACATGTTTCGTTTGAGACATTTACTTTCTTAATGCAACAGCAGGCTCAGTATGAATAAGCCTATGGCTTGCAATTATGCTGATAACGATGACAACAATTGCTGTCACAAGAATGGAGAGAAACATTTGTTGGATCGTGATAACTAAACTAAATTCAAAAGCACCACTTACTACATAGATGCAACCAATTAGAACAGCATTAAAAACAGACGCCAATCCCGACAACAATATATTCTCGCAAATAATCATTCTTCGTATTGTACCTTTACTAAAACCTAGCGCAGATAATAGTCCCAATTCCCTAAATCTTGAATTTTGTAATTTAACAAGCATAATAATGCTGATAAAGAGACCAATTACTAAAATCAAACTAGATAATAGTAAGAACAAACGACTAAGACTATTAAAAGTGTTTTGCAAGGCTGCAACTTCGCTTGAAACATTTTTGCTTTTTACATCTTTTGCTTTCAGCATTTCGCTCACAGAAACAATATCATCGAAGTTTATCACATCATAGCTAATTGAATAACATTCTTTATCCTTGATATTCTTATAAAACTTCTGTTCAACATCAGAGGATACGATGAAATCATCATAGCCAGCGTTATATATACCGCTAACGGTCAACTTGTAAACTTTTCCGTCATACTTCAATGTGAGTCTTTGACCAATTAAACCTTTTATATCTTTATCGAATTTTTTCGCGAGGCTTGGCGTAAGGGATATTTCATTTGTCCCTTTCTTTGGCATAGTGCCATAAGACATACTTTCGGTAGCTTTTGGCATTGGATATTTCTCAATCATTGTTTCAGATTTATCTTCTAGGCTTAAAGACACATTATCAATTTTGTATTGATAATAAACATTTTCGATACGCTGATCGGATTTTAACAATTCAAAAACTGTTCCGTCATCTTCACCTTTGATGTATCCATTGTTAAAAGCAGTGTTTTTTTCCTTGAAATCAGCAATAGACTGTTCCATAATATTTCCCGATGATAAGGACAACATAAAGGCAAGGATGCCGATAGAAATCGCTAAACTAACCAAAATATATCGCATAAAATGCACCTTAAAATTCATAAGTCCTCGTTTAAAAGCTGAAACTCTTACAGTCTGATTATATATAACCTTTTTCTCGCTTTTTTTTACGCATTTTACCGCTGTATAGTCAGCGACAATTTTACCCTTTTCAATAGAGATTACCTCATCAGCGAAGTCACATATTTTTTGATCATGTGTGATGACTATGACTAAACAGTCTTTTGATATTTCTTTCAAAAGCTTCATTATTTCTGTTGAATTGCTTCGGTCTAGCGCTCCAGTCGGTTCATCCGCCAAAATAATAGACGGATTGCTACTTAATGCTCTCGCTATGGCAACTCTTTGTTTTTGACCACCTGAAAGATTTTCTATTTTTTCATTTGTCTTCGATGACAATCCAAGTTGATCTAACAGCTTCTGGGCATTATTGATATATTCTACTTTATCCCCTGGATATAACTCTGATGGAAGTAAGATGTTTTCACGTACGGTATATCCACGTAAAAGATGATAGTCTTGAAAAACAAAGCCAATATTATCCCTTCGATATGCACAAAGCTCATCTACTCTCATTCTACTAATTGATGTATCACCTACGGATACGTCACCTTCATAGTCGCTGTCAAAGCCAGCAAGTATATTAAGAAGCGTACTTTTACCGCTACCTGATGCACCTAAAAGACAGATCAATCCTTTGTTAGGAAAATCAAAACTCATATTGTCAAAAATAAGTGCTTTCTCATACTTTTTTGTAAGATTCTTTATCTGTATCATTATCGATCACCAGTTTTGAGTACAGCAGATACATTGAGTTTTACAAAAGTAGTGATCGTTACTCCAAATGCCACAACTGCAACTCCCATTAACATAAGTACACCTGTGAACAGCATTTTTGCACTTAAAATATTAACACTAAACTCGGCTTTAGTTACCAAATTAATGAGGGGGGAGGTAACAAGTAAGAAAAGGATTGCCGTAGCCGTTGTAATGAATATTTCAGTGAAAATGAGCAAGCTTAAATGCTTGTTATTATAACCGCTGATTTTATAAATTGCATATTCTCTCTTTCTCATAATGCCTGTAATAAGAAAGATTGCAATTACCATCACAACTGATAAAAGATTAATGCTAAGGCTTGCAGATTCAGTCTGTTCGGTCGTTTGTGCATTAAGTCTTACAATGTCCTCAACACGTTCAAAATCTCCAAGAGGAACAATACCTTTTGTATTTAACTCATCTTTAATAGAAATCATATCTGTTGGAGTTTTTGCACGAATTATAAAATTCATCTGTTCATTATTGATTTCCGCCTGTTTTCCCATTTCATCAAGTGCTGTTTTACTGAAAAAGAAAGCGTCATTAATATAATGATCCGTCGTTTTCCCGTTATATTCATATACTACCTTTGTATCAATTACACCAACAATCTTTGCTTTTATCGATACGTCTTTTAAAATAGGTTCTCCACTGTTCCCATTAGAGACCGAACCATTAAAGACCGAACCATTAAAGGTAATTTCTTTTCCAATTACTTGTTCATTCCCAATGCCTAATTTTTTTACAAAGCTTTCAGGAACAACTATCTCATTACTATTTCCCATAGGCATTTTTCCTGCTAATAATTTATTAATGTAAGGTGCGGAACCAGTTCTTTCAACTTCGTGTTCTTTTCCATCAACATCGATGCGTATATTATTAAAACTTTGTTCAAACAGGGTAAATTTCACGCGCTCATCATTTACATATTGTTCGTATAACCCTCCAATTTTTTGTGTTACATCAGCATTTGGCTTCTCATCCTTATTTCCATCTGAACCGCTTGCACTTGTAAAACTATCAACTACGGTAATGTTCAACATACCTTCACCATAAGTATCAAACAACTTGTCAAACTCCGCTTGACTCTCGTTATTAATTGCTCCATTCACTGTTGTAAGCAACAGTATAGCTGCTACCATAAAAGAGAGAGTAGCTACTACAAAACGGCCAAATTTATTTTTTATATTGGATTTTGCAAGTACCAAAGAATTTTTCAGCGATAAATTAGGACGACTTTGCATTTTTAGTGTTGGTGTTTTTGTAAATTGAATTTCTGACTTTGAAAAAAGCTCGCCCTTATCAAGTTCAAATATATGATCCTTTTCAGAAATTAAAGAAGTATCATGGGTTACAACAATAACCGTTCGATTTTTCGAAATAGCTCTTAAAATATCCATTGTTATTTTTGCGTTTTTTTCGTCTAAGGCACTTGTTGGTTCATCAGCAATAATGACCTGTGGATTTTTCATAAGTTCTCGTGCTATGGCAACACGCTGCTTTTGACCACCCGAAAGATCTTTCACCTTTTTCTGTGCGAAGTTAAAAATCTTCAAATCTTTAAGGATTTTTTCCGCATTCTCTTTATTTTGTGCCTCTTTTAGATACCCAGACAACAGTACATTTTCTAAAACGGTTGCTTCCTCAAGTAAGTTAAAATCCTGCCACACAAAGCCAAATATGTTATTGTAAAAATAACTTTTTTCATTGTTCGTTAAATCTTTGATATTTTTACCGCAATACAGAACCTCTCCATCAAAGTCTTGTTCCATACCGCTAATGATTTTCAGCAGTGTAGTTTTGCCACTGCCCGAAGCACCAACAATAAAGTTTAGTCCTTTGTTGATATTCATTGAAACATTGTATAAAGCAAATCCATTTTTATACTGCTTGTATACATTTTTAATTTGAAACATTAACTTTAGCCTCCATTAATCTATTTCTTCACAAGTGATAAAACTTCCCACTTGATTGGATAGCGTCATTTTATCGCAACTGATGTTAAATCCTTGTTAAGAAAATGCAGCTATGAACACAAAATACAGAGCTTTAAAATATGAGGATGACCCTCTATTTAAAGCTCTGTATTTATATGTTACTTTATTTCATTTTATTTAAAGTTACAGTAAAGCAGGTACCACCACTTTCGGTGTCATTTACAGTAATAGTGCCTTTATGCCTTTTAATGATGGTTTCTACAATAGAAAGGCCTAAGCCTGCTCCTCCCATTTCACGGGAACGAGATTTATCAACACGATAAAATGGTTCAAAAATATTTTTCTTATTGATTTCAGAAATACCAATACCTGTATCCTTTACAGAGATTAAAATCTTTTCGGCAGATTCAATCGACACTTCAATGGTGACACTTCCACCATTCACATTATATTTTATACCGTTTTCAACAAGGTTATAAAACGCACGGTAAAGTAAATCTGTATTCCCATAAATGACGCTGTTATCACCATTCAAAGACAATTGGACATTCTTTGCTTTTGCAATACCAGAAAGCTCGAAAATAAGGTTTTGGTGCAAAAATATTAGAGAGAAACATAGAGTAGCAATTTCCCCTACATTTCTATTTTATGAAGCTAAGCCAAACAATTTATGAATAAATTCTTTCTGGTTTTGGACAGATTTGTCCATTAAAACAAGTTGCCCTTTTTTCATCATATGCATGGCTTCAACACCACTCAATATAGAGATTGCTGTTTTAAATGACTTTAATCCTAACATAGAACGAACTCGTCTTTTAATAAACCGGTGGTCTTGTTCCACAATGTTATTCAGATATTTTACCTGCCTTATTTGGATGCCTACGGGCATCTTTTTCTCTTTCTTCAACTCTTCAATTGCCATAGGATAGGCTGGGTTCTTGTCTACTGTGATAACACGGGGCTTTGAAACATGAAAAGACCGCAAAGCTTTCTTGAAAAAGCGCTTTGCAGCCTTATGATCTCTTGTTTTACTTAAATAAAAATCAATCGTATTTCCTTTTGAATCAACGGAACGATATAGGTACATCCATTGACCTTTGACTTTCACATACGTCTCATCGACTCGCCAAGAATCATTGGTTGGCTTAAGATGACACCTTAATCGCTCATCTAATTCAGGGCCATATTGATGAACCCAGCGCATGATGGTTGTATGAGCAATAAATAGCCCGCGTTCTTCCATCATTTCGACTAAATCACGAAAACTGAGATTGTACCGTAGGTACCATCTTACGGTTAATAAAATAATATCAGGTTGATAATGTTTCCACTTGAATAGATTTTGCTTTTTCATACTGATCACGTCCTTTTTAGAGTACTAGTATCAGTATGTCCAAGTTTGGGAGATTACTTCCAGATATTTTGAATTTTTTGCACCAGAACCATAATTCCTGTAATTCGGGTTCTGGTGCAAATATTTGAAGAAGAACACGAATAATAGTAGATTCCTAGCGGAATCGTATTTTATGCTATAAGTCCAAACACTTGGTGGATGAACTCTTTTTGATTTTGGACAGACTGATTGATATTATCCCCTTAAGGTAGACAGTGTAAAAAGACCATGAATAGACATGGGTGTTACACTTTTACTTGGAGGGGATTTTATTATGGTTAAAAAAGTAGATACATTTCAAACGTATTCAAATGAATTAAAGATACAAGTTGTAAAAAGTTATTTAAATGGTGAGGGTAGCCAATAAGCTATAGCTAAGAAATATAAGCTGAAAAGTAGAACACAGTTAATGAATTGGGTTCGGAAATATCAAGAAACAGGCGACATTTCAGATTTACGAAGAAACAACGGTGGTAATAGTGGTTTAAAAACCCCCTTGAAAGGTCGTCTTCGTACGAAATTCAATAGTGTTGAAGAGGAATTAGAATATTACAAGGCTCAGGTAGCGTATTTAAAAAAGCGGTATCCAAATCTATAGGAGGTGTTCTTGCCCAAACAGCTAAGTATGAGATTATTGAAGAACTACGTTCTCAATATAAAGTAACATGGCTTGTCATCATTGCGCAGTTAAATCGCTCTAGTTACTATAAGTGGCGCTCAACATGTATACAAAGACAATTACGCCTTTCAAAAGATTATACACTGCGTGAACAGATTCAGGCCATTCATATAAAACACAAGGAATACGGTTATCCTCGCATGAAAGTTGCCTTGCGAGATGCTGGATTTTTAGTGAGCCACAAAAAGGTATACAGACTTATGCGAGAACTCCAAATTCAATCAATCATCCGTAAAAAGCGACGCTTTTTCAAAGGTAAATCCTCAAAGGTTTTTCCAAATGTAGTAGAACAACAATTCCGAAATCGAAAGCCAAATGAGGTACTTGTTACAGATATCACTTATTTGTCATTCAAAGATAAATTTCTCTATTTATCAGTCGTTCAAGACATTTATAACAATGAAATCGTAGCTTGGAAACTCTCGCATCGCAATGATTTACAACTTGTTCTAAAAACATTAGGTTTAGCAGCACAAAAAAGAGATGTGTATGGAACCATCATCCACTCAGATCAAGGATTCCAATATACATCTCGTGCTTATTATCATGCGCTTCAACAACTAGGTGCCATCGGCAGCCACTCTCGCAAAGGAAACTGCCATATAATGCTTGCATTGAATCATTCTTCTCTCATTTTAAATCTGAAATGTTTAATCTTAATTCTTATCAAAACGAGAAAGAACTCATTCAAACAATTGAAACCTACATCTATCACTATAATTACAAACGATTTCAAAAAAGACTCAACCATCGAGCTCCAATTGAATATCGAATTTCGATGGCGGCATAGTCTTTTTTACAGTTGTCTACTTGACGGGGGTAAGACCAATCAGTCTGTCCAAAATCAAAAAGAGTTCATCCACCAAGTGTTTGGACTTATAGCATAAAATACGATTCAGCTAGAAATCTACTATTATCCGTGTTCTTCTTCATATATTTGCACCAGAACCCTCGATTCCCGTTCGAGAAAAAACCGTCCTCCTTTATATCTGCATCGACACCAAATTGGTTACGTTGAGCAGCACACTGACTTTGAGTATTGTATAATGGAAATATCCTCAGAATATAGTTGTTTCAGGATTGAAGTACCTGTTTTTTGTTGAATTCTTTTGCTCCTCGATGGGTCAATATGCAGCATATGATGCAACATACAGTTGCCGCTAGTAATACATAGAAACCACCATTCCATCCTACCTTGTCAACCATTACACCAAAGAGGGTAGTACCTAAAGATGCACCTAGAATGTAACTCATAAAACCTCGCAAACCAACTGCAGAACCAACGGCGAAAGGTGGAACCACCTCCATAGTTTGTACTGAAGCCAGAAACTGCGGAATGTAAATCAAGCATCCAATAATAGCAGCGAAAATAGTGACCCAATGTAAAGATGTACTTTGCCAGTAACCAATGATACAGATGAATATCAATGTCATAGCAATGATTGCTGGCGGCATGCGGTGCCCTTTGAATAACTTGTCTGATAGATAACCGGCTAGAAGAGTAGAAGGAATGGCTGCCCATTCAAAGAATAAAAAGGCAACACTCATCTCTTCTTTAGTGAAATGTTTTACATTCAACAAATAAATGGGCAACCAGCTTATAATGCCGAAACGAACCATGTAAACAAAAACATCCACCAAGGAAACGAACCATGCATTTTTGTTAAATAAAACATAATTCCTAAAAATCTGCCAAGCATTCATGTCTACTGGCGGTTTGGAATCAGCCCTTTGTTGCATTTTCGAATCGGGTTCATCCTTGATGATTTCGCTTAACAGAGGCAAGCCCTCGCTTACCGGTGAGCCTTTAATAAGGGTTAGTATCACCATTGCAATAACAATAGCTACTGCAGCCGGAACCTGGTAGTTTGCTGCTTGCCAGTGATTGGAGCCTAACATAGCAAAACTGACACCAACGATAGGCGCTACGATGCCTCCACCTATATTGTGCGAAATATTCCATATGGCACCGACAGTTCCTCTTTCCTTACGCGGGAACCAGTTTGCAATAGTAATAAAGCTAGGTCCAACTCCCATTCCCTGAAAAAATCCATTGAGAACAACGAGAACTGCAAACATCCAGAATGCCGTGCTGAAGCCCATCATAATATTGACCATAGCGCACAGAAGCAAACCAAGCACCATATACCTTTTAGGATTAGCTTTGTCTGCTATACTACTCATTAAACCCTTACTAATTCCATAAGCGATAAGCATGGAACTGCTTAATAATCCTACTTCTGTAGCACTAAGATTGAGTTGTTCCTTCAGATAAGGAGTAGATAAGGCAAAATTGTTACGTACTATATAGTAAGCTATATAACCGAAGAACACGCCTAATAAAGATTGTAGCCGGAAAAGCCTATAGGTTTTTTGAACCTGGTCTGATGCTATTTTTGTAGTAGCGATTTTAGGTTTCAAAAATGAGAACATACTATCTACCTCGATTTCTTTACTTTGATTTACGGAAAAAACTTAGATTGGCATAAAATTTAGTATTTCAATAGAGACCAACTTGTCGGAAACGTTTTCAAAAATACTTGTGTTATATCATCCCTCCTTTGTTAAATTATCTTATATGTCAACTCGTTAAACTATCAGCAAATATCTGATTTTATGTAAGATAATATCCTACATAAAAACATTTATGGCTATTTGCTGTCACAACTTCGACATGAATAGTAGTTTTGTATACAATCTTCCATAGATTTCGTGGATCGTTCTGAAGTAATATATAAATATGAATTTTGAAAACCCTGAATCGAGTAGGATTCGGTAAATCGGATTCAATTAGGGTATTTTCACATAATACATAAATCCCTCGCCTGCAAGAATGGAGGAAAGTATGATAAACTGGTTGAGGCTTTTTTTTATATTGCTTATTACTTTACTTTCAATAGGATGTCAGCATGAGCGTTCAAGCCCTCAAATTATTTTCTCCGAATCTGACACCATGCCTGTTGGTTCACAAGATGACAAGCCCTCTCCTGTACGGATCGCAATTTCAAGTGTGTTATCACCGACTGATACAATTATGTACTATAGGAAAATAGCTAACTATATTGGAGAGAAGCTTCATAGACCTGTAATTCTAATTCAGCGCAAGAGTTATAATGAAATTAGTATGTTGATGATGAATGGAGGTGCTGATATAGCCATACTTTCAACAGGAGCATATATTACCTACAGACATGTTGAAGGACTTGAAGCAATTGCCATGCAAGAGCGAATGGGAGTTCCATATTATTATGGTTATGTCGTCGTAAACCGCAAAAATGAACTATCCAGTATACATGATTTAAGAGGGAAAAACGTTGCTTTTAGCGATCCAACCAGTTATTCCGGATATATTTTTGTGAGGAAAAAATTAGCTGAATTAAGTGAAACGCCCGAGCATTTCTTTGGTCGTTATGTTTTTACATATAATCATGAAAGCTCCCTAAGCGCTGTGATAAATGGTGTTGTTGACGCTGCAGCTGTTGATAGCTTAGTCTTTGAGCGTACCAAACTTAAAAATCCAGAACTGATTAAGGATTTGAAAATTATTGAAAAAACGGAACCGATTGGTACCGGTCCTGTTGTCATCAGCAGTAATTTACCTAATGAAGAGAAGCGAATTATCAAGGAAAGTTTCATTTCTATGCACGAACAAGAAATAATAAAACCAGCGTTTCAGGGACTGTTCATTGATCGTTTTGTTCCATTTGAACCCCAATTATATGAGGGTCACCTATGAAATGGATGAATAAATTACAAATAAACCAAAAGATATTTGGAGCTATATTCGTTTCGCTACTCTTTCTCGCTCTAGTATTGGGATGTATCATTTGGGAATCACTCACAAAAATCATGACAGAGGACCTTAAAAAACGTGGTGTAAATATTGCTGAAAATATTGCGGCATTGTCTTCGGATTACATTCTGACTGATGACTACTATTCGATTCATCTTCTCATTACCCGGGCACAGGAAGCTAACAAAGACGTTCGTTATATACTGGTCATTAACAATAATAATGTTCTTGTCGGAAATACATTCTCCAAACACTTACCGAAAGGAATATTAAACGCACATAAGCCTGATGATATCAATACTGGAAATTACGCTATACTAACTTCAGATGAAGGAAATATCCATGACATACTGGTTCCAATCGAAGAGGGAGATGTAGGATTTGTTAGAGTTGGAATGGCAGAAAAACAGGCGAAAAGCTATATTTTTACTAAAATAATAGAATTGGTTGTTGCTACATTTTTGGTCTGTATGGGGGCTGCAGGTATAGCTTATTATGTGACTCGTATCATTACTCGACCAATCAATAGTTTAGTTGATACAGCAACAGGCATATCAGCCGGTAATTTATCCTTAAGGGCTAAAGCAGAGGGTGACGATGAAGTTGGAAAATTAGCACGGGCTTTTAATGAAATGGCTGACAACCTAATTAGTTCCAGCACTGCAGTAGAAAAATTATTGAAGGAACTTCAAGAAAAGGATGCCCTTCGAGATACGTTGATTTTGAAACTATTATCCGCTCATGAGGAGGAGAGAAAAAGAATTTCTCGTGAACTTCATGATGAAACAAGCCAAGCCCTTACTTTTCTAATGGTTACAATGCGGATTTTGGCTAATGAAGCTAAAGATATCGAGCAACAGGAGCTACTTAATGTAAGCCGAGAAACTGCGGCAAGTATTTTGCGAGAAATTAGAGATTTAGCGGTAGAATTAAGACCACCCATCCTTGATGATATAGGTTTAATTCCGGCATTAAGGAAACATGCAAGAAAGTTTGAAGAAAAGTTCGCTCTTACTGTAATTCTACACGTTCCCGATGATGACATTGCTGCCATAGATAGTCATACTGCTGTAGCGCTATACCGACTTGTTCAAGAAAGTCTTACCAATGTAGTGAAACATACAGTAGCAACTGAGATTGTGATTAACATGGAAATCAAGGATTGTTCTATCGAGTTGAGCATCCATGATAACGGTCACGGTATACGTGAGACCGATTTTGAAAAAGCTCGCCAGCAAAATCGGATCGGAATATATGGAATGAAGGAAAGAGCCGAATTACTGGGTGGTTCATTTTTTATCAAAACTCACAATATCGGTGGGACCGAAGTTATGGTGTCTATCCCATTAAAACAGAGAGAAGGGTGTCATGATGAAAAAGACAATCAACATAATGCTAGTTGATGACCACGCCTTGATGAGATCAGGTTTAAAACTACTATTGCAAAAAAGACCGTCCTTAAAAGTTGTAGGTGAAGCCTCTGATGGACTTGAAGCACTCCGGCTTTACGATATTTTAAGGCCCGATATTCTGATATTGGATATATCTTTGCCGCGCTTAGATGGAATCCAAGTTCTCACAAAGATTAAATTACGTTATGAACAAGCGAAAGTCATAGTGCTCACCATGCACGAAGACGAAGACTATATAACATTAATCATGAACGCGGGAGCTTCAGGTTACGTCCCTAAAGCAGCCGTAGATGAAGAATTATACACTGCTATTGATTCCGTTATGGATGGATACCTATACCTTCGCCCAAAGGAAATTTCAACGATGCTAAAAAGATTGCAAAACGAAACAGAGTCTCGAAATCCTTATGTAATTCTAAGCCCACGTGAACGGGAGGTATTGCAGTTTCTTGTTAAAGGATTTTCATTGTCTGAAATTGCTCAAGAATTAACTATCAGTATAAAAACGGTTGATACTCATAAGACGAGAATGTTGAACAAACTTAATCTTTCTAAAAAAAGTGAACTTGTTCAATATGCCATAAAGTATAATTTAATAAACATGATATAACGGGGTAATGTATGTTATAAAAGATCTTATCTCTTCCGACATCCTTATCATATAGCTTTTTTATAATAGGATAGCGTCACATCGCTATCAAGCTAAGGTTAGGAAAGTTCAGTTTCAGAAGAAATTTCCTTCTTTTTCTTCTTCCATATTTGATAGATCAAGTTACCATATTCATGAACCCAGCGCATGATGGTTGTTGGGTAAACAGACACCCCACGGTCCTTCAGTATTTCAGTTACATCGCGATAGCTTAAAGAAAAACGACAATAGTAGCCGACGGCTACTATTGTCGTTTTTCTTTAAAATATCCCATTTGTTACGCTCCCGTTCATCTTTTTCCAAAGTGTACTTGAGTTTCGAAAACTTTGCAACAGAACCCACAAGTGTATCCCAATAGAGTACACCCTATTGAAGCGATGGACACGATTTAATATTATTAAATTTATATATTTTAAAATAAAGAAATATTATATATAATTGTAAGGCTATAACAATTATATATTTCAAAAGGAGATGAATAAATGAGGAAGCTTACAGGTATTATACTTTCGTTATTTTTATTATGTTCTACATTTGCTCCCTCTCTTGCATTCGCAGCAGAGAACTTTGATTCAAACAAGATTGGCTGGGTACAAGAAGGAAATGAAAAGTACTACTTCGATAAACCAGGCGTCAAACATACTGGCTGGTTAGAGCTTGAGGGGAAAAACTATTACATTGATAGTAGTGGAAAATCACTCTTTTCTTATCAAATCATTAATGGGAAAACACATTATTTGGATGATTCAGGAACAGCAAGAACTGGCTGGATGGATACAGTAGATGATAAGTTTTATTTAAGTACTAATGGAGAAATTAAAACAGGACCTCTGACATATAAGGGAAAAGAATTTCATTTTAATAAGTACGGGGAAATGGATAGAGGATGGATCATCTTACAATCTTTTATTAAGAGAGTATATCCTAAACCAGAGACTAAATTTATTGTAGAATCTAAGCGTGTTAAAGATGGCGAAGTACTTGAGGTAATTGAAAAGTATGGTATGTGGTATAAAGTTAAGTATCAGGGGGAAGTGGGATATGTTAGAACAACAGATTCTCTCATATTTGATCAAAAAGCACCCAATTCAATAGAATTATCGAGAAACAAAGCCCTTTTTACTCATTCTTTTCTAAATTTATATCAAAAAAATCAAGAACTAGTATTTCCTCCTAACCAACTAAAAAATTTGAAGGAAGCAATAAATCTTTATTCAGAACTATTTTCTAAAGGAGCAGACTTTATATTTAAGATTGAATCCATGACTAAGTTAGATAACAAAAGAGGATGGGTTCAGGAAAATAACAACTGGTATTATTACAATAAAGATGGGACTCATGTAACTGGTTTTCAAATAATTGATGATAAAAAGTATTATTTTGATACAAACGGAGCTATGCATAAAGGATGGCTTGAAGATGAAAATACTCGCTATTATTTTAGCGAATCAGGTATGATGCAAAAAGGATTACAACAAATTAGTGGGAAATACTATTATTTTAATGAAGCTGGCCAATTATCTGTTGGATATCAAACCATAGATGGCAAGCCTTATTATATTGAAGGCTCAGGAGAAATGACTGCTGGATGGATTAAAAAGGACTATGAATGGTATTTTTCTCATCCTACAGGAGCATTGCAGACAGGAGATTTTACATATAAAGACAAAGGGTTTTACTTTAACCAAAAGGGAGAAATGGAAAGAGGTTGGATTACATTAGAATCTCTTGTAAAAAAAGTCTATCCAGAACCAGATTTAAAACGTGTTTTGAGAGCCCAGAACGTAAAAGGTGGAGAAGTCATTGAAGTCACAGGAAAATACGGTTCATGGTATGTCGTAAATTATCAAGGACAAAAAGGATATGTTCGAATACATGATGCTATTATTTTTGATCAAGAGAAGAAAAAACCTTTAGTCAGTTTAATTGAAAAGGGAACTGTTTTAAAATTTCTTGTGGAGTATAATAAAAGTGATCAAACCTTTGTTGCAGATACGTTAAAAGCTATAGAAGATTCTGGACATACTGCAGAAGACTTTAATACATTTACTACTGAAGTATCGGATAATATACAAGCGGAACTTCCAAAAATAAAAGCGACAGCAAAGGAGCTAAAAAAATCTGCACAAGAGTTAAAACAACAACTTCTTGCGGGTGGTATCACAATTACAGATGCAGTTGCAGAAGAGATTCTTAATACATGGGATGCTACAAATGATATACTAACCCAGCTGTATAATAATGAACATAAAAAGATGGAATACTTAAAAACCACTATGCCTAGGGTGCAAACAGACTGGGATGCATTAACTGATGCTTACTTTAGATATAAGTATAAAATTGATTATAAACAAACCGCCCAAGAGATTAAAGTCATTAAGCAAGACGCAGAAAAGTTCCAATCTTCTCTTCATCAACTTAAAACAGAACTAGTTCCATTGGTACAACAAACGAAAGAATTCAAGACTCAGGTATATAAGAATTATGAAAAAATACAACAATTAGCACCAGGGATTTATGCAGATGCGAATGCAGGTTTAGATAGCGTAAGTAACTTAATGGATTCGGCAAATAGAATTGCGAGTCATAAGGTAGATATTCCAGCTGCAGCACATAATATTGGAAATATTGATTTAACGAATAATTTACGTGATTTGGGTGTCCCACCAGAAAGATATAATAAGTTTATAGAAGAGCAAAAGGCAACCAATAAATTGATGTCCACCACACTTGATATTTATCCTGGTATTAATGTAGCTAAAGAAGCTATTCAAATGTATCAAGGAAAAGAGCTTGGCACGGATAGGAAATATGAGCCTTCTGATTATGCTTTTGGGGTATTAAATGTTACGTCAGGCGGCGTTACGAAAACTCTGGGCAAGGTAGTTGGTACAGTCGGTGATCTTGAGAAAAAAGCGAAAAACCTAGAGAAGGCTGCTAAAAACGTTTCTAACAGTGGTTTTGCTGTTGCAGAGTTTGATAAAAAAATAGCTAAAATGAATGTAAATGAAAAAATAGCTTTAATAAAATCAACATCAGTGGATATCGCCAAACAAAATAGCTGGAAAAAAGATTCTAAACTTACTAGAATAAATAACAGGGATGTGTATTTTGATTCTAACACAAAGAATTATTATGCTTTAGATACACAACATGGAAGATTTGAAGTTGTTAATAAAAAAGGTAAACATCAAGGTGAAGTAGATTTTAATTTAAATTCAACAAAACCCGCTGATAAATCAGGTGGACACGATTTAAAAATGAGCTAGCCAAATAGGAGTCATATATGAATGAATTGTTAAAAAGTACAATACAAAAGTACTATGAAAAAAAAGATGTAGAAAATTATTTATTAAAGTGTGGAGAAATATTGCAATTGCCATCAGAATTAAATGTGTATTTAAATAAAAATGAAATAGATATTACAGATTTGAATAGTGAAGATATATGGCCATCTACAAAATTCATATTTGAATTTCGAGCATTTAAAAAAGGCGGATTTACAATGAGATATAGTAGTACATTACTAATATCTAAATTACTACCTATTTTTTACTTGCAACATGAATTTGAGATTGAAAGTCCTGATGAAAACCTACTTATGCCAGTACTGAATGGATATGATGGACAGCCCTATACTATTCAACAACAAAAATTAGAACAAGTCATAAATAAAACCTTATTACTAGAGGGGTACATGTCTCTTTCTTATGCTGAAATAAATGAGGTTATTGAAGAAATTCAATTTCAAAAAGATGTGTCCTTTTTTGGTCCTCAAGTAACTGTAGAGTATGCCCTTTTTCATGATGTTTTGGATGCTTGTCCAGATTAATGAAGTTTTAAATTGCAATTAATAATTAGCCAGTTTTAATAATAAAAATCGTAGGACTTATTAATTCCTACGATTTTTATTATTGGGTTCTGGTGCAAAAATCATTTAATAGAGACATAGAGAACCTACACAATCTGTTCAATTCCAGATTATGATACAATTCCCTTATTTTCATCACTGTTTACAGGTGTTCTGTAAACAAACCTTGTCAAATTCATCTAAAAAGGTTAACGGAATTACAGTTCTATTAACTTAAAATGGCGAGTGGCCCCAAAAAGCAGTAATCGTTGCCGTGCCCATTTAAGTGAATGTAAACTGTTTACATTAAAAAAGAAAGGCACTCATTAGAGTGCCTTTCTTCGACTTGAACCACTTTACTTTTAATAATATGAGTGCTGGACTCCCATCCACTTACCATTTTACCATATTTATCTATATTGTATATTGAGAAAATGGGAATACACTAAATCGACACTTCTAATGTATGTATTAAAATTTGATATACTAAAAGAAAAAATTAGGATGATAAGGGTATGCCAACAAAAGAATTTCAAGATACAATACAAAATTTTTCTTCATTTTTATTGAATAAAGGTCGAAAACCTTCCACAATTAAACGATACGTCTATGATCTTGAAGATTTTGGTCATTGGTTGCAAAAATCTAAAAAACTCCCTACACGCAATATATGGACGACGCTTGGTACAAAGGATTATGAAGCGTATTTCTATGATTTAAAACAGCAACGACAGTACTCTGATAAAACAATGCATCGTATCTATATTGTCTTAAATAGAATGTATCAGTATTTACAACTGCCAAATCCGTTAGAAGAGATGCAATTTAGTATTCAACCCAATCGTGCGTCACGTGATGGAGACTTTATCTCAAAAGAGGAAGAAAAAAGGTTAAAGTATATTTTAACTTCATTAGAAGAATTAACGGAAAAACAACGTTCTGTTCGTCCAGTACTTATGGATCGCAACATTTCTATTGTACATTTACTCATCAATAATGGATTATCCTTACAGGAACTTGTAAGTTTACAGATGAAGCACGTTCATTTTGAAAACAATACAATCTCAGTACCAAAAATAGTGGGTATAGAAAGAACAATCCTTTTAACTGATGATGATAAAAAACGATTGTTTAACTATTATAAAATCATTCCTGAACCTGTTCGTCCTAAATATCATAGTAATGATCCCTTATTCGTAGCCTTCGATTTTACTCGGAATACTTATCGTTGGTCATATGAAAACGATGCACCGAAAGCCCTAACAGAGATTGCTGTTCAAAAGATGATTCGACTTGAAGTTGCTCGAGCAAATTTACGTAAAGGGATCTCAGCGCAACACTTACGGAACACGTTCATTTTAAGACTTATTGAGCATCATGTTTCAGAGGAAGAAATTATAAAACAAGTAGGCTTTAAATCTAAACTTTCGTTAAAAAGATATTGTGATTACATCAATCAAAAATAACGGAGGAAGACAACGTGGAAAGAAATGAGAAACAGGAAATACAGTACATAAGAGTGTACACATTAAAGGATAAAAGTACAAAATCCATTAAAGTTGCGTCCTGGCGAACTTTTAAAGATGAAATGAGAGTTCTAGGTATAAAGGAATCAGATATTTTTCAAATTCAGTTAATAGAAAAGCAATAAGAGAAAAATGAAGGGAGTATGTTGCAATGAATAAAGGAGATGCTATTTTACGGTTACTTATGGAAATGAAGTTTGAAATAAAAGAAGTAAAAGAACAAATGGAACAGATGCAAAAATCTCTGGAAAACATAGAGAAACAAAGCCTAACTAAACAAAGTGAAACCTCTTCGACTGTTTCTAAAGGAAATCGTGATTGGAAATATCCTTCTAAAATGAAATGAAAAGAAGAACCTTAATTTTAAGGGTTCTTCTTTTCAAGTTTTTCTTCTAATGTTTTTTTGTCTTCATTATTGGATGTTTGTACGTCCCATGTGCTTTCTATTTTTCGAAACCATTTACCGATTTTGCTTAAATAAAGTCTTTTTACTTCCCTATATGTGGTTCTCATTTTCTTCGTTTTGGGGAACTACCAATTTCTTAAGTTGATGGGCATGCGGCTGTACCCCAATTCCAAAAAGCCCCAAATTTATTTTTAATTATAAAAACTATGACAAAATTTATCCGTTTTTTTCCGTTTTTCCTTTTTGCCTACTTGCTAAATTCAGCAAGTAAAATATTTTTAAAAGGATTAGGACTGTCAGCTCTACCCAAACTGTTCCAATTGACGACCAACGTATGCTTGCCTCCAAGTGTACCTCCAACAAGAGTAGTAAACCCTAGAATGCCACCTGTGTGTCCCCATATCGAGACACCGTTCGGAAGCTTAGTTTCATAGATTCCAAGACCATATCCATCGATTCCTTCTCTTCCTGTAGGAACTGTAGTAAGCATTTGTTTTAGTTGTTGTTCTTTCAGTAATTTGCCACCGAGCAAGTAAGAGAAGAATTTGTTTACGTCGTCAGCAGTAGAAATCATATCTCCAGCAGAGCTACCTGCACTTGGGTTATAATAAGTAACGTCTTTTAGCTCACTTGCTCCGTCTGGTTGGACATATCCACGGGCATGGTTGGTGCCTGGAATAACGCTTGAATTGCCAGGTAGGAATGTATTCGACAATTCAAGTGGTTCAATAATCCGATTTTCAATCTCTTCCGCATAGCTGTTTCTGGTTACTTTTTCAATAAGAATACCCAGTAATACGTATCCTGTGTTTGAATAAGACCAGCCCTTTCCTGGGGCAAAGTCTGGGGGCAGAGAAATCCCCATCTTCACTAACTCTTCAGCCGTATACGATTTTTTTGTATCCGTAAAATCAGCGTCTTTTGACCTTGAGTATTCAGCGATACCACTTGTATGGTTCAATATCTGCCGGATAGTAATCTGGTTACCATCATATCCATTTCCTTGAATGGCACCAGGCAACCATTTTTCGATGGAGTCGTCTAGATTCAGGCGGTTCTCTCCAGCTAATTGAAGTACAACTGTTGCGGTGAACGTCTTCGTCACACTGCCAATGCGAAAGCGAAAATCTGTTTTCATTGGTTTCTTGGTTCTCAGATCCGCTATCCCAGCGGCATAACCCCACGTTTTTCCACCCTCAGAAGTTTTAGCAAGTATCCCCGGGTATCCAAGTTGCAATGTATCCCGCATTGCTTGCTTGACGGAATTACGATCTCGTTGAGTGCTTGTGTGTGACGAACTAGATACATTTTGAGTGGGCTCTGCTTTTACAATTGAGATTGGTGTTGTGTATAACAGAGAACTTCCAGCTATTAAAAGGGCCAGACTTGCAAATGTAATTTGACTACGTATTTTCATAAGGCATTCCTCTCCTCTATTCATATTGTATAGGTGGCTGTTTACTGTTCCTTACCTCCTAGGCTTAGGGAAAAGGCCCTCACTCATATAGATTAAAGCCCCAGTACAAAGGTATCTATCAATATCAACAATTTGAGCCATTTAAATCTCCATCCCTTCTATAACAAAATTATTTAAGGGTATGAAAGCATATTATGTATCCTTAGTTATTGTTAGGATTAACACAACATGAGACATACCCTCAGCCCATATTTTACTTTATTTATCCATAATATGTATTGAGAAAGAATGTAAATTCGAATCATTTCCGTACCCCAACTATTGATCGTCTTTTTCATCTATTATCATTAGATATTTAGAATTTCATTATAAAAAACAACCAATCCCTTAACGTACAGGAAGCGGTTGAAAAATGTATCTAAGGCCCACGGTAACATCGCTATCAAGCTAAAATTTTATAGCCCCCCAGAACGAAATTTTGTGCTAATTTGTAACAAAAAAGCTCGTTTTTTCGTTTTGGGGTAATTCTGAATTCTTAAGTTGATGGGCATGGGGTCCCGTCCACATTTGTTAAAATGTGCGTGTTCTCCCTAATAGGCCTTCAATAATTCCATCTCCATTAAATGTAAAAACATAATTATATAACTGTCCTCTAGTGAGTGGCTCAAAAAAGAAGGAATTCTTGCCGTGCCCCATTTATCCTCACATTATTTATTTCTTTGTTTCCATACCCCATTCTCTTTACGATAAGTGTTCTTGCCATTCATAAAGTCAGCTGTATTGCCAGGAATGCTATATTTCTTATTCTTTTTCTTAGTCTTCTTCTTCAACCGCTTCTCTTCTTGAACAGCTTGTAAATCCGCCTTCCATTGCTTTAACAAAACCTTTTCTCTTCGCATCGAATTTATACCCCTTAGTTTAAATTACCCACCAAAGGTAAAAATTCTATTTTTTAACATAAATATCCTTTTATTTGAATATTGAATGTTTCCGTATCCCTCTTCAATAGACCAAGACAATATTAATATTTTAGGAAGGAGTACCGCCCACATTTTCACGAAAATATACGCTAAGCAAAATTCGACATAAAAAAACGTTGAATT
Source organism: Bacillus sp. DX3.1 (assembly GCF_030292155.1). Classification (NCBI taxonomy): domain Bacteria; kingdom Bacillati; phylum Bacillota; class Bacilli; order Caryophanales; family Bacillaceae; genus Bacillus; species Bacillus sp. DX3.1. Next base: position 91,551 of record NZ_CP128159.1, read on the forward strand.
TAATACTCTAAGCGATATCACTAATCTCAAAAACGATGGTTTTTGATAATGCGAAAAAAGCCAAAATTTTGATCGTATAAATCGCTTAACTTCGTTATCAAAACTATTGTCAAAATCAAATTAACTTTAACCACCCTTTATGATAAAATTATCATGTAAAGGGTAGGTGATTTTATGAATTCATACATTTATGGTTATGCACGGGTAAGTACCCAACAACAAGATTTAATTCGTCAAATAGATATGCTTCAAAATTATAACTGTACTGAAATTTTGACTGAAAAAATGACAGGTACGAAAAGTGATCGTCCAGAACTTATTCGATTGAAAGATAAAATTAGACCTGGTGACACGTTAGTAGTAGAAAGCTTTTCTAGATTAGGCAGAAGTACCAAAGATTTAATTGAACTTGTTGATTTTTTTGAGAATAAGGGAGTTAAGCTAATTAGTATCAAAGAACAATTTGATACCAATACACCTCAAGGGAAATTGATGTTAACAGTATTTCAGGCATTTAGCCAATTTGAAAGAGACTTGATCGCCCAACGAACACAAGAAGGTCTTGTAAGCGCAAGAGCCAGAGGAAGAGTTGGTGGGCGTCCTCGTGTTAAAGATACCTATATTCAAAAGGCATTAAACTTATATAAATCAGAGCAATATAGCATACAAGAAATTGTAAACATGACAGGTATTAGTCAAGCTACGCTCTACCGATACATACGAGAAAACAAACAAGTACAAAAGAATGAGGAAACAGAAGAAAAAACAGCAACTATCCGTATGTTGTTACGTGTAGAAAATAATAATAAATTTGTACGAGGAAAGGGGAAAGTTCGAAGGAATATCGAATCCTTTCTCATATCACAATACAATATGGAACAACATTCGGGAGAGTACATATTCTATGTTCCTTACACCACAATTTCAGATTTAGAAAAAAAGGTAGACAGCATAATTCATGAAATTGATTTTGAAGCGGATTTACAAAACTGTTTTACTGAATTAGATGTGTACTGTGATGAATTGGAGCTACAATGGTAAGGTAAACATTTGCTTATATAACAAGTTATCTTATAAAATAATAAGAAGAAAAGAAAGACAGGGAGAGGAAACCCATGTCCACAAAATTAGTAAATTTACGAATTGATTTTGCTTTTAAACAGTTATTCGGAACGAAAGGGAACGAAGAGATCTTAACTGGTTTCTTGAATGCTATTTTAGAGGAATCTTTAGAGGCACCTATTACATCTCTACAATTGGAAGACCCACATCTTCATAAGGCTTATGAAGATGATAAGTTATCCATTTTAGATTTATTAGCAACATTAGACAACGGAACGCAAGTGAATATCGAGATACAGCTTCGCAATACACACGATATGGTGAAGCGATCTTTATATTACTGGAGTAAACTCTATACATCCCAAATGCAAGAAGGGATGCCGTATCGTTCACTTCGGAAAACAATTACCATTAACTTATTAGATTTTATATTATTCTCCCAGGATGATTCATTTCACACCATAGGACAATTATGGAATCCCAAAAAGCAACAGATACTAAGTGATGATATTGAAATTCATTTTGTAGAAATTCCAAAATTGGTCAAACAATGGCATGAAGAAAAAGTAAATCCATGGGAAAATGCATTTGTTCGTTGGATGTTATTACTACCAGCACATGAAGATGAACATTTAACTCAAACATTGGAGGAGATTGCGATGAATCAAGATCCAATTTTACAAAAGGCAATGAATAAATGGGAAAATATGAGCCATGACTCCTCATTCCGAACAGCTTATGAAGCTCGTGAGAAGTTACTTCTAGATGAGCAAGCTAAGTTGGCACACGCTCGTGAAGAAGGATTAGAGGAAGGTTTAGAAAAAGGGGTCCAAAAAGGAAGAGAAGAAGGAATTGAGCAAGGAAAAATCCAATTAATCCGTGGTATGCATAAGAATGGTATGCCATTAGAAGACATTGCAAAATTCACAGGTCTAACTACGGAAGAAATACGAAAATTATTATTATAATACATGTAATTAAAAAAGCTTTGCGAAAAATCACGCAAGGCTTTTTATTATTAATAGGATTCACTATACATTGCCATCAAGCTTAGGGTTTGAATTACTACCTAAATGAAAATTTGTGCTCTCAACAGTTGAAAGAAGAGAAATATATGCCTGAAGGCATACAACTAAGGCAAGTTAGATATCTCAATAATATAGTGGAACAAGATCATCGTTTTATTAAGAAACGTGTGCGCTCTATGTTAGGGTTCAAGTCATTTAAAACAGCAACCTCTATATTGAATGGTGTTGAAGCCATGCATATGATAAAAAAGTAACAGATTGATTTACGGAATCAGTCTGTCCAAAATCAGAAAGAGTTTATCCACCAAGTGTTTGGACTTATAGCATAAAATACGATTTCACTAGGAATCTACTATTATCCGCGTTCTTCTTCATATATTTGCACCAGAACCGGAAATACATATATTTTATTATTATAATATATCCTATATGTTGATAAATTTTTACATATATTACAATTTGTTCTATATAACTGTATGATTAACTTGCAAGTTATTTTTATTAAGGAGTAATAATGTTGAAACGTGTCATTGATATGCGCTCTACAGGTTTAGTAACTTGTGCAATATTATTGGATTTATCAAGCCTGTAGGCACATGCAATTAGAAGAAAATGAAAAAAATGGAGGTTTTACAATGAAGAAAAAAATACTTGTAAGCACATTATGTTCTTTAGCAATTTTATCAGGGGGTACAACAATGGCTGGTGCTCAAACAACTAGCGGAAAGGTAAGTTCTACAGATACAATTAATACAGCGAATCCAGCCTCTGTTATTCAAACAAACTACAACACTCAAGGAAAATCATTAATAGCATCAGAAACATTAGTAGCTTCAGTCACTTCCTCACCAACTCCAATGGGCGGACAAAAAAATCGTTCAAGTGGAAATTTCAGTATTCAAAATTTACCAGAGAACACATATGCATTAAAATGGGTTATTGCTGGTGCATCAGACGGGATTCGTTTTAATGTTATGAGAGATGTTTCTGCTGGTAAAGACCCAGTTATTTGGAACAATATTTATAGCGGGAATTCTACAGATGTTAAAACACACAGATCTTTTTATATCTCAAATCCATCCGGAGCGAATGGAAACTTTACTGTTAATGTTTACGCAATACATTAAATCTAGAATATGAATCACTTTATAAAAATAAACCTCTTGTAAAGAGGTTTATTTTTATAAAATCATCATAACATCAGAATAGAAGTCTATTACTTTGATTCTACTATACTTTTATGAAGTTAAAACATTTATAAAACATACTGTTCTTATAAAGAAGATTATATTCTTTATGGAAGTGGAGGGTTATTCCATTCAGATCTCTTCCAAGGAGCATCTCTAGGATCACCATATTCATTAGGATTCAATTTATATTCTGGATCACCATAATAGAAAATATCTGGTTGATTCAAATATGGTATTACACCTTTTAAAGTATCATTACTATAGATAATCCATGGCTGAATAGAATTATTCCCTTCATCTAAACGTCCATTATTTTTGGAAATTTCTCCATTATAACGAATCTGCACACCATCTTCTGATTGCCATTTCATTGCATGTGAACCGCCATCTACTCCAATAAGAGGATGACCATTATCTTTAGGGATATCTGACCAAGGCTTTATTTTATAGCTATTATGATTAGATATGAGTAAATGTGTGGGTTCTCCATTTTTTAAATACACAAAATACTTTTCCCAATCATGTTCATGATCATTAATCCAATCATTGTCTGCATAATATAACCAATACTCATATACTTCATATTCACCTTTTGTAACACTATGAAAGTATACAGCAGGTCTTTGATCATTTGGACCTCTATTTTCCCATCCTGTTGAACCGGTTCCAAATATTGATTCTCCAATTTTAAATCTGATTAGATTTTCCTTGTTGTGCTCAATATTTTCATCATAAGATTGAAACTTAAAAGCTTGCGGGAAATTTTGTTCTCCGGAATCGAACCAATCTGTTCCATCAAATTGTAAAGTCGCTAAAAAATTTGATGGATTTTGATTTGTTTGTACCGAAAAAGGTTTAGTAACGTTTTCAGCATATGCTATCGTATTACTACTCGTTAACGCAGCTAAAGAACAAAATATACTTAAGTATATTTTTTTATTCATCATAAAACCTCCTATAAAAAGTATTCTCAGCGTCGAATTGTGTTTCTTGAAAATTTTTCATTTTAATAGTTTGTGAAAGAAAATTCTGAATCCCGAATGGTGAAAGCTTCTCGTACAATTGGGAAAGGGGATTAGTTGTATTATATATTATTCATTATTGATTTTTAATATCAAGATGCAATAATTATCCTGAAAAATCGATATTTCGCCTTGAGAAAATTTTTGTTCCAAAAGGTATACTTTATCAATACAAGTTTTTTACCTTATATATTAAAATGAAAATACCCTTTCAAAATATGGCAACTCCTTTCACCAATCGTGGAAGGAGTTTTTTTCGTTCGTAAAGGTACACTTATATGGAAATATTGGGAGTTCTCCTTATCACTAAATACATAAAAATTATAATTACACTCAAAAGTGTAATTATAGAAATTTAATTTATTGAGAAATTAGAATTTTCATAAAAATAGGTTGTTTTTCCAATATTTTCCCTCTATAATTTGGATGTACCACATGATTATATAATGAAGGAGGAGTTCATAATGGGACGTTGGATTATAGTAACAAGTGAAAATCATGAACCTAAATTAACAGTGTCTGAAACAAAAGAATTACAGAAACTACAAGAAAAAAAATAAAGAAGATAAAGAGGACAGTCTTATGATGTCCTCTTTATCTATACATAAATCCATGAAAGATTGTATTCATTTACTTTATTTTATTTAACTGGAGGTTATTAGAATGCTATATTCTTGGGAAAGAGAAACCTTAGAAGAAATTGCGCATCAACGTATTATGGATACGTTCAAAGAATTAAGTTTTTCGGTGAAAAAAAGAGCTTTTGGAGATAAAATACAAACCACATACGTGGAATTATTTAATTTAAATCAACAGATTGAATCATTCGGCGTAGGAAAAGGGAAGTACAATGAATTAGGCGCATTGTTTGAGGCCTTAGAGCATTATACTCTGGAGAACATGCCAATGAAAGAGTGTGATTATTTTTCTTCTCATCATATTGCGAAGAACCCGATATTTAACGGAGAGCGTGTTATGCAATTGATAGTAGAAGAACCAGATCAACAATTACTTTGTAAAAAATACTATGCTTTGAATAATACACAACAACATGTATGGTATCCATTTTTTATTGCCAATCCACATTATATGCAACATCCAATTGAAACGGATACTTATCAGTATCAGAAAGTACAACGATACAGTTCTAATAGTGGAACAGCTATTGGTTCCACTTTACATGAAGCGATTATTCATGCAACGAATGAAGTCATTGAAAGGGATGCCTTTTCTTTATTCCTACTTCGGCATTTCTACTATGATATGCCAGATCATACATTAAATATAATTCATCCAAATACACTTCCATCATCCCTAAAAGAAACGATTGTACATGCAGAAGAGGAGTTACAAGAGGAAATTATACTATTGAATATAACAACGGAAGTTGCAATTCCAACTATATTAGCTGTTACAAAAAATAAAAAGCATACTGGTATATTTGGGCTCGGTACATCTTTATACCCTGAATATGCTATCTTGCGAAGTATTACAGAATTGGTTCAAGTGAATCATATCGCTTCTGCAAATATTGGTGATGAGCTAGCACATCGAGAGCATTTTTTGAATCAATTACAGCCGTATCCTCGTCATTATGCTTGTGCAGAAATGAATATGTGTTCCGTATTTAATCAATTTCCAGCAACTTATGTTTCGTTTGAGGATTTTCCGAGATTTTCAGAACGTAATTTAATACTTTACATCGAAGAAATGCAAGAACGATTGCACCAACAACATTTTTCTATCTATTATTCTCCAGTCAAAGAGTTTTCCAATGGTATAAAAATCATACATGTACTAATTCCACAAATGGAGCGTTTTTTATTGATTACAAATGGTCAATTGGTGTTCCCGTCCGAAAGAGGTATGAAAAAGAATCTTAAATTACAGTCCAGTTTATAAAAAACACCCTATAAAGGGGACTAAGAAAAATGCTAATCCGCCCTATATGAGGTACCATCAACATTTTAACGTTTGTTGATGGTACCTCATATATTTTCGACAAAACAAAAAAGCATCTAATTTAAATTAGATGCGGAATGTATCAAGGACGGGTTAAAAAGTACCATGAAAAACATGCTGGAATGCATTATGCCCTTAAACTTTATGAGGAAGGAAATATGACAGTAAAACAAATTTGTGAAATTACCAATGTTTCAAGATCCGCTTTATATAGAAAACTACAAGATAAAATATAAGAAAAAACACCCGCCTAAATTGGAAAAATTTTCGGTTGTGGTGGGTTATTCTTCGAATCGTTTCCGTACCCCTTTTTCTGTATCACTAAATCTATGAACACATAAAAAAGGAAGAGAATTTTTATAATTCTCTTCCTTTTTTATGTATTGTTACACACGTACCGCTGTACCGCTTACAGCCACCATTAACATTCCATCACGAACGACTTCGTAGTCTACATCAATACCGACAATTGCATTTGCACCTTTTTGCTTCGCAAGAACTTTCATTTCTTCCATTGCAATATCACGTGCTTCTTTCAATTTACTTTCATATGCACCAGAACGGCCACCGACAACGTCACGAACAGAAGCGAAGATATCACGTACGATATTTGCACCCATAATTGCTTCACCGTTTACGATGTCTACATACTCAATAATTTCTTTACCCTGAATAGTATTAGTTGTTGTTACAATCATTACTAGCACTCTCCTATAATATCTAAAAATTTATTATTTCTTATACATTTATTATCACATTGAAATTGTAAATGAACTATCTAATTACCTTACATAAAGATGACACTTTTGTAAGATTTCATAAGTGAAAAAAATGAAAGTAAGTTTTATATGGTAGTTTAAATTGGTGAATTTATTTAAAAATTAACAGTTCATTGAGAATATAGGAATCTAAAATTTTTTAATTACACGAATAATGACATAGAATACATATTCTATGTCATTATATAAGGGGGATTCAAAAGATGAAATTATACCGTACATTGCCTATACTTGTTACTTCGTACTAAAATAAAATCACTTTCGATATATTTATCTTATTATATATATCTTTCAATTTTCTTTCATAAATGTTACAAAAGTCTTTCAAAGGTCTGATGTATTTGCAGATGAAACTAACAAACAAAAAAGAAAACCCGCATGTTCATTAGCTTTATAGTGAATCTTTTTAATTAAATATATAAATTATTTATATTCAATATTACATATCGAAATGTATTAATAATATTATAAGCGCTTACTATTATAAGAGTATAAAGATCCATAATATCTTAATATTAAAAAGGAGGAAATGATTATGGCGATTGCAACAGCAGTTTTAACATTCTTAGGTGGAGTACTTCCATTAGTAACAACACTTATAAAAACATTCATGTAATATAATTCTCTGCACTTATTTTTTAAAATTATTATACAAATGATCTGTATATGGGGTCTGTGTAGTAATGGAACCGAATCACGCAATAAGCATTAGCGGACATTATAAGCAATAAAAATGCCGCTTTTTCATGTTAAGATGTGGTGATTTTTAATTTCACAAGCCATTTTTAGAAAATATTCAAAGACATATCTCATGTGGAATGTCCTATAAGTACTATTAGTGGACATCACATCGTTAAAAAACGTCCTTTTATGCCCACTAATATACGAAATAACCCCCAAAATGAATGTCCGCTAATGCTTGTTGCGTAAAAAAGTTCCATTACTACATAGACCCCATGATAAAGAGAAATAGTTTTAAATTTACATTTCATGTTTTTAAAATAAATTTAAAGTGGATTCTATTGAGTAATAATGGATATCCAAGATATTAAAATCAACAAAAGTTTTTCATTTTTTAACAAAATATTCAGTTAATAATTTTTTATTCCTATAAATGTATATTCACCTTACATCTAGTTTCAAATATACATAAAATATATTATTTGTGTATATTTATTCTTTTTCGACTTTTAACAATTAAATGTATCTCTAATTAAATTGTTTACCTCCTCTGTATAGAAATATATACTTTGGAATGTAAGGGTAATATCTTATAAAAATATAAAGGAGGTTTTTTAAATGAAAAAAATGAAAAAGTTGACGAACATTGCTTTAGCTGGAGCTATCGGTTTAGGAGGATTAGGAGCGTTTGCACCAACAGATGCAAGTGCGGCCGAGATCTCTCCTTCTACAACAAATGTTCCTACTAACCTATCTACTGAATTACCTATTAATTTTGTTGAATCTCAATTACCAAAAGAAGCGAAAGCTAGTGCAAATTTAAGTGTAAATGTAGACGTATTGGGTATTGCTAATATGATTAGAGATTCTATCAATACTCAAACTAATCGTTCAGGATTTGTAAAAGGCGTAATGGAATCAGCATTTTATGCTGCAGGTCAACGCTATAATGTTATGGTTTTTAATTTAAATCAAAACTATGATGATCATTTTAACGGTGTTAAATTCTTCGGCACAACGGTATATGATGGAATCACTTTTGGAATTTGGGTATTTGAAGATGGGGAATTTACGAATCAAGGTGATGGCGGATGGATTAACTGGGCGTTTAGAGGTTGGTTCGATCGTAATGGTAGCCATGTTAAATTTTATCGTGGATAAAAACAAACCACAAAATCAGCCAATTTTGCGGTTTGTTAAATAAAAACTTTATTAAACCTAGGAGAATATACTCTAAACTCAACTCCTAGTAAACAGTATAGATGATATTTATTAAAAAGAAAAGCACTCTGAGGAGTGTTTTTCTTTTTTTGATTAAAAGTAAATTATTACATATGAATCTTTTCATTCGAAATATCCATTACCTACTAATATTAATGCTTCCAATTGTTTTCGGACTTAAAATTCAACGAGAAAATAAGTATATTATATGGTAGTAAAGGGGGTGATTCGTATGATACCATTTCATCCATGGTTTGTATATTTAAATTTAGGTTCTGTTGCAAAGTTTTCTAAAGTAAGCTAAACTCTGTAAAAAACAAACAAGGAGCGTAACAAATGGGATATTTTAAAGGAAAACAGTTCGAGAAAGATATTATCTTGGTAGCCGTTGGCTACTATTGTCGTTTTTCTTTAAGCTATCGCGATGTGTCTGAAATTCTCAAAGAACGTGGTATTTCTATTCATCCAACAACTATCATGCGCTGGGTTCATGAATATGGAAATCTTATCTATCAAATTTGGAAGAAGAAAAACAAAAACACATTGTTATCTTGGCGTTTGGATGAAACCTATATCAAAATTAAAGGAAAGTGGTGTTATTTATATCGAGCAATTGATAAAGAGGGACAAACACTTGATATTCAACTTCGTCAAAAACGAGACAAACAAGCAGCATATGCTTTTATGAAAAGACTCGCTCGAACTTTTGGAGAACCAACGGTTCTGACGACAGATAAGGCTCCTTCTTTAGCTTCCGCATTCAAAAAATTAAAGGAGATAGGTCTTTACAAAAATACCTTTCATCGTACAATAAAGTACCTCAATAATATCATCGAGCAAGATCATCGACATGTGAAACGTCGATTTTCCCGTTCCTTAGGCTTTCAAAGTCTTCGCCATGCCTCACGTACTATTAAAGGTATAGAAACTGTTCATGCCATATACAAACAAAAGCGAAGTCTTCAACCAAACTTCGTTTTTTCGACGTATAACGCATTACATGAATTATTAATAGTTTCATAAAAATGGTCCGCAATATTCCCCATCTCTTTATGTCTTCGGAAACTTTGCAACAGAACCTTCTCAATGAACTGTTAATTTTTAAATAAATTCACCAATTTAAACTACCATATAAAACTTACTTTCATTTTTTTCACTTATGAAATCTTACAAAAGTGTCATCTTTATGTAAGGTAATTAGATAGTTCATTTACAATTTCAATGTGATAATAAAGGTTCTGGTGCAAAAATAAATTATAAAAAAAGTAGGACCTGAATTTCCTACTAAATTACAGATTATGATGCGATACCAAACAATTTATCAATGAAATCTTTTTGATTTTGGGCAGACTTTACCCCTTGATGAAGTTGCTTCTTTTTCATCATATGCATCGCTTCTATGCCACTCAGTATGTAAGTGGCTGTACGAAATGACTTGAATCCTAACATCGAACGCACTCGCTTTTTAATAAATCGATGATCTTGTTCCACGATGTTATTGAGATATTTCACTCGCCTTATTTGGATGCCTACAGGCATCTTTTTTTCATTCTTCAACTCTTCAATTGCTATAGGATAGGCGGGATTCTTATCGATGGTTATCACACGAGGCTGTGAAACATGAAAAGACTGCAAAGCTTTCTTGAAGAAACGCTTTGCAGCCTTGTGATTTCTTGTTTTGCTTAGGTAGAAATCAATGGTGTTTCCTTCTGAATCAACTGCACGATATAAATACATCCACTTTCCTTTGACCTTAATATACGTCTCGTCTACTCGCCAAGAATCATTCGTTTTCTTAAGATGACGACGAACTCTCTTATCTAACTCAGGACCATATTGGTGAACCCAACGCATAATCGTTGTATGAGCAATGGATAAGCCCCGTTCCTCCATCATTTCGACTAAATCACGAAAACTGAGGTTGTACCGTAGGTACCATCTTACCGTTAATAAGATAACATCAGGCTGATAATGTTTCCACTTGAATACATGTTCCTTTGCCATACCGATCACACCTTTTCTAGAGTAATAGGATCAGTATGTCCAAGTGTTAGAGATTACTTACACGTATATTAAAGTTTTTGCACCAGAACCATAAATCTTTGGCTTGGTACTTACTTGTTCGTTGTACAAAGCCAACATCTCTAGCAAGATTTCGTAAGATATTAGGGGATAAAAAGCTTTGGATTTCTTGAGCAAATAGTTGTAATTCATCAGATACAGAAATTGACATACAAAAACGCCATCCTTTCCTATGATTCTACAGAAAGAATAGCGTATTTTTTCATTTTAGGGGAATTTTGTTTTGTTAGCTTGATAGCAATGGAGGCTACCCTACAGTTTAACCCGAAGTAGCCCCTTTTCCAAATAATCAGTAGTGAATAATAGAATAAAATTATCATAATACCTTTTTCTAAAAAAGATATATAGGTATCACTGATTCACAGATCTTCTAATCTGCACAATCCTGCCAACCGGCACACGCGCATGTATAACTGTCAATGATTTAGAAAAATGCTGGCTAAATTCCCATCTATACCATATTTCTCTATGTACTTACGTAATCTCCCTTGTTTATAAGGAATTATATGATGTGCTCCATTAGCTATGCCAAATTGTATTTGGATTGTCATCGATTGCATTACTAGCTAGATCACACACTTGCTTTCATTATTTTCTTGGACCATACGCGGCAATTGGTTTAACAGGTTTCGCATCCGTCGCTTCCCATATAGGGGCAGTTAATGTTGGATAGTTCAAAGCTTCTACTTTTTTTCTTGTTTCTTGTGATGCTTTTAGTCCCCATTGATCAAAAAATGGAAGTAAATTTTGTTTCGCTACCTTCGATGTATTGTAAATAAATGCTTGTATTTCATCTTCATCAGTTTCTGGAAGTTTATCCTTTGGTAACTCTCGATATAGTTTGTGAAGATTCGGATAAAAATCTTCCCCATATGCTAAATGAAGTTGCCAAAACATAACAAGTTTCACAAACAAGTCATCAATATTTTTATACTCTTTATCTGTTTGTTTTAAGTATTTAAAGGCTCTATCGTAATCCCCCTCTTTTTCTAAACGTGTTGGTTGATTCGGGAATAATTGTTTTTGTGCAGCTAAAGAATATATATTAACAGTGACTTCAGTCATTCCATTCGAAGCCCACGTCCAAGGGTATTGTTGCCTTGTGTGTCCTGCTTCATGCATTTGTCCCCATCCAAATTCATTTATATTTAAAGCACTTTTAATTGCGTCATAAGCAGTAGTAAATACGACTCCATCCCGACCTGCATACATGTACATGCCCGGTGGGTTGTTAGGGTTCTCTACAAAAGCCCAAAGGCGGCGAGTTGAACGATGTAACGGATTAGAACTTGTTTCAGATAGTCCCGATATTTTGTCTTGCGCTAGAATCATTTCATCATATTTTTTTAATAGGGGAACAGGATCTTGATCCACAATATATTTCTTGGCACTTTCCTGAGTAACGGTAAGTACTGCTTTCTTTGACTTTAATTGAACGGCATGCGCATCTGGATACTTGTCCATCATAGCAATCCAGTCTTCTTTCGTATGCTTCCCTAATTCAAAGAATGGAACAGGGCTCCCGCCTTGTGTTACTTTCACCTTAACAGTTCCTTTCCCTTCAGAGTTATCAAGTCCTAATAAACCACCGTTTGGAGAGGAGATGGTGTTAGAACCAGGAGAAAGACGAAATGCTTTTCCCCCTTCTTTATCATATTCATTTGTCCCAATAGTTGCTCCAAGCTTTTCTAATCCTGATAGTCCCGATACTTCAATTGTGACTTGTTCATTCGGTTTTACATAAATTCCTGTTGGCACATAGTTTCGTTGCTGACTTCTTCTTTCTCTTTCTGCTTCACCCATATAATGTCCTGTACTTGGAAGTTCAAACTTCCTCTCTTCATATTGCGCCTGGGTTTGTGTAGTTTCAGCATGAATGTTCAAACTATTTACAGTCATAGATGTAAATAATGTCGTTGTCAAAACAGCAGATGTCATAAGTACTTTCATTGGTTTTTGTAATCTATGATTCTTTCTTCTACTCATATAAATCAGTCCTTTCATTTAAATCCATTCTAACGTTCATACGAAACGCTGATTTCCTCACTATCACTTTATATCCTTTTATTACGTTAACTCAATAAATATTCCTCTTACTATGACTACTTCTTAAATTTACTTATCCCCCCTCTCTTATTTCATACACGTAAAAATTATACCTATATATAATTTTGAAGGGGAGTATCTGGCCGCGTATAGAAACGGTCATGACTTTTTCCCACCACATCAAAAGGAGAAAGCAAGAGCATGTCATGTTTTGTTCTGCATAGCAGCGACTTATATGTTGAAAAGTTAAAATGGATTTATATAAATTAAACATTTTAAATGATTAATTTAAAAATGTTTGCAAAATAATAACATAGTATTCTACATACCATTACCTAATACGCAAATAGGGGTCACCATACATCGCCATCAACCTAAGAAATCAATCACCCCCCAAAACGAAAAAAACGAGTTGAATTCACATAAATAACTGTAGAAAAGTAAAAATTTCGTTTAGGGGGTACTTCAAGACCTTAGCTTGATGGGCATGTGTCACTACCCCATTTACGAGAAATTTCATGTTCATTAGCTGTTTAGTTCATCGAAAAATGCTGTAGAATTTATCTATTCTATTATAACAGTATAAAACATGATTTTAAGATGTAATATTTCATATTAAAATATATTGATATTAATACATGTGCTTACTATAATGAGAGTATAAAGATTCATAACATCTTAATATTAAAAAGGAGGAAATGATTATGGCAATCGCAATGGCAGTTTTAACATTCTTAGGTGGAGTATTTCCATTAGTAACAACACTTATAAAAGCATTCATGTAATATAATTCTCTGCACTTATTTTTTAAAATTATTATACAAATGATCTGTATATCAACTGATAGTTAGTTGATATACAGATCATTTGTGTGAGCAAACTTTAAACAAGAAAAAGAATCCCAGAAATGAAGTGACCCCATAAAGTTAGACAAGTTATTTCGTTAGGCGGCTTGTTGGGCATGAATTCGGTAATGTACGAAGTCACTGAAAAACTTGCGTTTTTTATAAATAAATTCATTATAGAGAAAAATAGGGCGCTTCTTGTTCAATTTTGAACAGGAAACGCCCTATTTTTTTGTCTATTTATTACTCTTTTTCATTCAGAAGCTTCATGATTCTTTTTAGATTGACAGCGAATATCGTCGTTGCTCCCTGAATTTGCATGCCAAATAAACCCGCAGCCGATGCTTGATCGTACCCGTGTTTATTTTTTAACTCACTATTTTTCGCTTCGATTTTATAGCGTTCTCGAGCTAAGCGTTTAAATTCTTCTGTTTCTTGAAAAGCTTGTTGGTCTAAATGTTCCTCTGATTTAATGGCGACAGAATAGGTTTTATTTTTTGCACTTTCTTTAAAACATCCTTCTCGGAGTGGACAGACCTTACATTTTTCAACGTCAAAAAAATAAACCATTCTTGCACTTGCTCCTGGATGTGAATCTGGTTTTTTACTTTTTCTTTTTGCTAAATGTCCTGCTGGACATACAAATAAACCTGCATCTTTATTAAAGTCAAATTCTTTTCCGTTTGCTCGCCCATTTTGAGTAATCATTGGATTTAACTTAGAAATCAGTTGAATGCTTTGTTCTTTTGTATAAAGTAAATTGTTTTTCCCTGAATAAGCCGTGTCAGCGATGACTGTTTCAACTTCCATTCCTGTTACTTTACTTTTTTCAATCAGTTCTTGTAGGGGTACAGACCGCAAATCGGAAAAAACCCACGTTAAGCAAATTTCGACTTAAAATGATATGAGTTTTGCCACGTTAAGGATATTTTTAATACAACACAACATCATTTGTGTTGCATTAGAAGAGTAAAAGAGATCTATTTACCGCTCTAACGCAACACAATTTATTTTAAATGTACAGTTTTTGAATGCAACACAATTAAAGGTTCTGTTGCAAAGTTTCCGAAGACATAAAGAGATGGGGAATATTGCGGACCAGTTTTATGAAACTATTAATAATTCATGTAATGCGTTATACGTCGAAAAAACGAAGTTTGGTTGAAGACTTCGCTTTTGTTTGTATATGGCATGAACAGTTTCTATACCTTTAATAGTACGTGAGGCATGGCGAAGACTTTGAAAGCCTAAGGAACGGGAAAATCGACGTTTCACATGTCGATGATCTTGCTCGATGATATTATTGAGGTACTTTATTGTACGATGAAAGGTATTTTTGTAAAGACCTATCTCCTTTAATTTTTTGAATGCGGAAGCTAAAGAAGGAGCCTTATCTGTCGTCAGAACCGTTGGTTCTCCAAAAGTTCGAGCGAGTCTTTTCATAAAAGCATATGCTGCTTGTTTGTCTCGTTTTTGACGAAGTTGAATATCAAGTGTTTGTCCCTCTTTATCAATTGCTCGATATAAATAACACCACTTTCCTTTAATTTTGATATAGGTTTCATCCAAACGCCAAGATAACAATGTGTTTTTGTTTTTCTTCTTCCAAATTTGATAGATAAGATTTCCATATTCATGAACCCAGCGCATGATAGTTGTTGGATGAATAGAAATACCACGTTCTTTGAGAATTTCAGACACATCGCGATAGCTTAAAGAAAAACGACAATAGTAGCCAACGGCTACCAAGATAATATCTTTCTCGAACTGTTTTCCTTTAAAATATCCCATTTGTTACGCTCCTTGTTTGTTTTTTACAGAGTTTAGCTTACTTTAGAAAACTTTGCAACAGAACCACTAGCTGCGTCCCCTGTTCCAATTTGTGAATGCCATCTCCATTGATTGATTTTAACTTTTTTCAGATTTTTTTTAATTATAGAATGAATCTCTTGCAACTTTTTTACTATCTCTCCAATGCTATCGAGCTGTGCCATTACTTTATTTTCAATACCGCCCTCTTCTTCTGCTTTTTCAATTTTTTGTCCAGTCTTTTTTTTCTGTTTTTCCATTCTTTCTAACACATCAAACGTATATTTAATGTTCCATATTTTCACTTGTAGTAAACACTGTTTTTCCATTTCTGAATATAAAAAAGTAACTTTCAAGGATATTTTCAAAAACAATATAAACAAAATAAGCAATAGAACAATCCCAATTCCGATTACAAGCCACTTCATGCCTATCATCCTTTCATTCCATATCCATTATCGACATGTTCAAGGAATATTATACAAATTCAGAAAATTATGCATCAGTGTATTTTTCCAATCGAAGAAAGTTGTGTGGCGTTCTATATAAAAATTTTTTTGTTGTACAATCAAGATACTTAGGTAAATAGCATGGTTAAAATGATAATTGTTACAAAGAACAAAAAACTGCACGAGTTTTGAGATGCCCCCATAAACAAAAACACCTCCATATATTCGTATCTAATTAAATACGATATAAGAGGTGTTTTTTGGCTTGTCCTATTCTATTGGATCACTCTTTATATTGCTCTACTCCAATTAGGCTGTTTTATATTTATGAATTAACAGTATGCTAATGATAATACTTACATTATCCTGTTATTGATTATTGTTTTCTTGAATTTCCTCAGAAGGTTCTTCAGTTGGATCTGGTTCATCTTCATCAACGCCATTGCAACCACACAAAAAACCTACAGATAAAATAGTAGACATAAGAGCAAATAAATATTTTCTTTTCTTCACGTGATTATTGCTCCTTTCAGGTAAATATTTATGCTATTATCATCTACTTTTAAAAAAAGAATATGCTTAAGTTTTTTCAGCATTTTTTTCCTGTATATCAAATTAGAATCAAATCCAATTATTAAAAAACTGGAATTACTTAGATATCTGTAAGTTTACTGTAAAATGCAAACTAAGGTTAACAGCCCTAATTATTCTGTATACGAAATTGTGTTTTTTCAAATACTTTAAGCAAAAAACCTTTCAATAGGAGTGAAAAAAGTGATAAGAAACAAAAGTACAGTGATTCACCTATTTTTATTATTGGTTGTTACCGCAGTTTTTATATGGTCTGTTATTAAGCCTGCAGGATACTTGACATGGGCAGCGGAGGCTATTCCAGCCGTTCTCGGTCTAATCATTATAATTGCAACGTACAATAAGTTTCGTCTCACCACTCTCTCTTATATCATTATTGCATTACTAGCCATAATAATGTTTGTCGGCGGTCATTACACATACTCAAAGGTTCCTCTTTTTAATTGGATAAAAGATGTTTTTGATTTGAATCGAAATCACTACGATCGATTTGGACATTTGATAAAAGGCTTGTTTACAATTGTGATAAGAGAAATATTGTTACGGAAAACGCAACTAACCGAAGGCCCTTGGTTAGTTACGATTAGTATAAGCATTTCGCTTGCTGTTGCTGCATTATACGAAATCATCGAATGGTTAGCTTTTAAAATAGCAAAGGGAGGAAAAGCAGCAAAAGGCTTTTTAGGTATGCAAGGCGATATATGGGATGCACAATGGGATATGTCACTTGCCTTAGTGGGTTCGATTCTTGCGTTACTCACCCTTTCAACATTACATAACCGACTATTAAAAAAGAATTAATAAAAGAGTGAATTTAGAGGAATCTATGTAACAATGGAACTAAATTATGCTTTAAGCCTTAATGGACATTAAAAGACTACTTTCATTTCAATATTTTTTATTAATAATACTTATAGAAGCTCTTCTCCATCCTCATCAAGCTAAGGTTGGTTTATCCTCATAAAGAAAAAGCACCATTCTTTATGTTATAACAAAGAGAATAGCTTCTTTTGCATAATATGGACATAAATTTCATCTTAGCTCTTAATATGAATAGAGATTAAAAAGTACTAATCTTGTTTGTCTTTTACTCACACTTTCATGTGAGTTTCATTATGAATATAAGTTAAACGAGTGAATTTAGAATATACTGAATCAATAAAGTTCCAAACCAATAATACATAACTTTTCATTTCCTTTTTGAATTTTTCATAAAACTATTTTGCATATTTCAGCAAAAAACATTTGGGTAATATTAGAATTTTTAGTGAAAAAATCAAGAAGTATTAGTATAAGTTGGCATCATAAGTTTCTATAAAATATCGCAACATAAATCATGTGGAATTGAACCTAGTGTTTCTTTTTCCGAATTTATTTTTACAGGGGGCAAAAAATGAATATTCTTAACTTCTTGATGTCATTATTCAATTCTGGAAGAAGAACTCAGCAAATGTTTAAATTGTTTAGAAATAGACGGAATAATAATAGAGGATGGATTTGGGCTTCTTTACTAGGGTTAGGAACAGTTTTTGGTGTATTAGCAACACGTAATTCAAATATGATGAAACCTATCCAACGTATGTTCCAAGGTTTTCAAAATACAACAAGAACATTTATTCCATCCAAAGTAAACTTGGCAAATATGGAGTTTGCCGATGAAATTACGCCTAACAACCAAAAGAAACAAGGTAACCAAAACCAATAACTATCACCATTACAAGACAAAAATTCCATCAAAAAGCAGTAAAATAGATAGCCGGTTCCTTAACGTACAGGAAACCGGCTAATTTGTGTCTAAAATGTGTCTAAACGTACAATTTTCTTTTTTTGATATGGTGACCCCATGCCCATCAACTTAAAAATCTTCACTACCTTCAAGTGTAAAAAAACGTTATTCTTTCTAAACAAGCTGATTGAGAAAGGATGACGTTTTTTATGAATCTCTCGATTCAAGATGAATTACAACTATTTGCTGAAGAGCTTCATCAACATTTAACACCTTCTATTTTGGAAGAACTCGCGAGAGAATTGGGTTTTGTGAAAAGAAAACGAAAGTTTTCAGGGAATGAATTAGCTACAATTTGTATTTGGGTGAGTCAACGGATAGCGAGCGATTCTCTCGTTCGATTATGTAGCCAATTACATGCAGCCACAGGAATCCTCATGAGTCCTGAAGGACTCAATAAGCGCTTTAATAAAAAAGCTGTTAAGTTTTTAAAACATATTTTTTCTGCATTATGGCAAAGTAAAGTTTGCGAAACATCAGTAATTTCAAGCTCATCATTAACCTATTTTCAACGAATTCGTATTTTAGATGCAACGATTTTCCAAGTGCCGAAACATTTAGCTAGCGTGTATCCTGGATCGGGTGGTTGTGCCCAAACAGCCGGTATAAAGATTCAATTAGAATATGATTTACATAGTGGACAGTTTTTAAATTTTCAAGTTGAACCAGGGAAAAATAATGATAAGACCTTTGGAACAGAATGTTTAACGACTTTGCGGCCAGGGGATCTCTGTATTCGAGATTTAGGCTATTATTCACTGGAAGATTTAGATCAAATGGACCAACGTGGTGTGTATTATATATCACGGCTTAAATTAAACAATATGGTATATATCAAAAATGAGTTTCCTGAATACTTTCGAAATGGGACAGTTAAAAAACAGTCTCAACACATCAAAGTCGATTTAGAACACATTATGAATACCTTACAACCAGGGCAAGTTTATGAAATGAAAAATGCTTACATTGGAAGGGATAAAAAATTATTCACACGAGTTATCATCTATCGTTTAACCGAAAAACAACTTCATGAACGTAGAAAAAAGCAAGTGTATACCGAGAGTAAGAAGGGAATTACGTATTCTGAAAAGAGCAAACGATTAACTGGAATTAACATATATATTACCAATACACCTTGGGAAATTGTTCCGATGGAACAAGTACATGATTATTATACGCTCCGTTGGCAAATTGAGATTATCTTTAAAACTTGGAAATCATTATTTCAAATCCACCATTGGCACGATATCAAACAAGAACGATTAGAATGCCATGTTTATGGAAAATTGATTGCCATTTTTCTTTGTTCCTCTACAATGTTTAAAATGCGGCAACTAATTCTACAAAAAAAACAAAAAGAATTGAGTGAATATAAAGCGATTGGAATGATCCAAGATCATTTATACATTTTGTATCAAGCTATACGAGAAAACACCCAAAGAATAACAAAGATCCTAGTTCGCCTGTTTACCCTACTACAGAAAAACGGGCGGAAATCTCATCGATATGAGAAGAAAACAGTCTTTGATATTCTGGGTGTTGTCTATGAGTATAATCGATTGGAAAAACAAAAGAAAGCAGCATAATTTTTGAAACTATACCTACCAAGGTTTATTTGGCATGCTCATTTTTAAGGACAAAAAGTATTTTAAGAGTTTTTTAGTTCATTTGAACGAAAGTTTATTTTGTTTCCATCCTTAAGTTGATGGGCATGTATGGTGACCCCTATTATAACGTTAGGGCTCGAAACCCTTCTGGCTAATGAAAAGTTCATCTTCCGAAAAATACTGCCGCATTCGTTTATAAACCAATTGATAGACGGATGGATGATACCATTCTTCCATTTCTAGATTTCTATATAACGCTTGTAAGCCCATCCTGTGTGTTCGTTTACCACCGCTGCCGTCCCCCATAAAATAATCGTCAATACATACTCGGTTAACCAAGGGACGCAATATTTCAGCAAATCCCTCGCTACTTGGTAATACGGGTGCGATGGCAACCTGTGCAGGAATACCGAATTCAGCAAGCAGTTGGAGTGTTTTAAGTCTTGCTGGAATAGGGGGAGCGTAGGGCGTAAAATGCTTGCGAATATCTTCCCTATCGGTCTCTACTGTCATACTTACCCGAACTTTGGTTCCCAACTGTTGCAGCATCTTCATGTCCCTGCGGACAAGCGGGCTTCGTGTTTGAACAAGCAAGAAGTCCGGGGGATTGTCCACCATAATTTCCAGTAAAGACTGCGTAATTTTCTCCTTGTGTTCGATTGGTTGATAAGGGTCCGTACTGGATGACATGAAAATGGTGACCGGGCCTTTGGCCTTAGCTCTAAGTAATTCTTTTTGGAATGTGAGTGCAGCATCTTTTTTAAGGTTCTGTTGCAAAGTTTTCTAAAGTAAGCTAAACTCTGTAAAAAACAAACAAGGAGCGTAACAAATGGGATATTTTAAAGGAAAACAGTTCGAGAAAGATATTATCTTGGTAGCCGTTGGCTACTATTGTCGTTTTTCTTTAAGCTATCGCGATGTGTCTGAAATTCTCAAAGAACGTGGTATTTCTATTCATCCAACAACTATCATGCGCTGGGTTCATGAATATGGAAATCTTATCTATCAAATTTGGAAGAAGAAAAACAAAAACACATTGTTATCTTGGCGTTTGGATGAAACCTATATCAAAATTAAAGGAAAGTGGTGTTATTTATATCGAGCAATTGATAAAGAGGGACAAACACTTGATATTCAACTTCGTCAAAAACGAGACAAACAAGCAGCATATGCTTTTATGAAAAGACTCGCTCGAACTTTTGGAGAACCAACGGTTCTGACGACAGATAAGGCTCCTTCTTTAGCTTCCGCATTCAAAAAATTAAAGGAGATAGGTCTTTACAAAAATACCTTTCATCGTACAATAAAGTACCTCAATAATATCATCGAGCAAGATCATCGACATGTGAAACGTCGATTTTCCCGTTCCTTAGGCTTTCAAAGTCTTCGCCATGCCTCACGTACTATTAAAGGTATAGAAACTGTTCATGCCATATACAAACAAAAGCGAAGTCTTCAACCAAACTTCGTTTTTTCGACGTATAACGCATTACATGAATTATTAATAGTTTCATAAAACTGGTCCGCAATATTCCCCATCTCTTTATGTCTTCGGAAACTTTGCAACAGAACCCAGCTAGTACTGGAATCGTAACAGGATTTGCGTGGTCAACAAAAGGAATGGTTGTCGGAGTTGTTGGAGAATATATGCATATTATTGATATACCAGAGCTTGAAATTACGCCTGTATTTCAAGGGAAAGGTTTTGCATCTAGGTGTGAATTAACAGTGTCATTTCATATTTATCGTTCGATAATAACTGCATTTATGTTACTTATGTTCATGAGGAAACAACGATCTGTTAGCACAGAAAAATCTGTTCAAACATAAGGGGTGACAATGAAAAAAGAGAATTTTACTTATTTCGTTCACTCTCAGAAACTTTTTAAGTGCTTCTGTTTAATGAAGTGCTTTTTATTTTTGATGTCAAAAGAAGGTACAATGTAAGCGACGCACCTATTCAGTCTCAAAAACATAAGGTTTTTGAAACTTTTTATGTTTCATTTGAAGACAGCACTTTATAGGGGTATATGAAAGATTCGGTGAATGAACCGCCACATCTAAAAATTTTTCCAAATTCATAAAAAACAATTATAATCTCTTTACCAAAAACCATAATTTTTGTAACGTCTCCCATCTCATTCATATTTCCTTATTTATAAAGGTTTTTAAGTTACAAAAAATAGTTACCAAAAGTATTACAAAATACCTTTACAATAAATGAACCTTCGGTACAATGAAATTATATGATTGTACAGGAGGAAACAGATGATTATTGGTTATGCCCGTGTGTCTACTTTTGATCAAAGCCTAGACCGTCAGGTTCATTTACTTACTGAATACGGATGCGAAAAAATCATTCAAGAAAAATTTACTGGAACAATTCGAGAAAGACAGGGTCTTACAAAATTGTTTGATGTGATAAGAAAAGGAGATACTGTTGTAGTTGAAAGTATTTCACGTTTAGGGCGCAAAACACTAGACATCTTAAGTATTATTCAACAATTCGAAGAAACAGGGATTCAATTCCTATCATTGAAGGAGAATATGGATACAGGAACGCCTACAGGTAAAGCCATGTTGCAAATGATGTGTGTTATCGCAGAATTAGAAAGAAACTTAATTGCAGAACGGGTCAAAGAAGGATTGGAAGCAAGTAAAAAGCGTGGCAAAAAGTTAGGTAGGCCAAAATTAGAAAAAGAAAAGCTCTCGATTGCATTACGTATGTATGATAGTAAAGAATATTCCATTAAAGAAATTGTAGAAGGAACTGAAATATCCCAAGGTTCTCTCTATCGAGCAATCAATCAAAGAAAACTAGAAGAAACACAGAAGTAACAAATCTCTGTGTTTCTTCTTTTTAAATATATTTATTCAATCCAGCTTTTTCACTTCCTGATACGCCTTCTACCTTTTTAGATGCTTAGCCTTGTATTCTATAAAAAATAATGTAGAAAAGGGGATAAAAAATTGAAAACAAGAGAACTTCTTACTACATCACAAAGAGAAAGCTTCTATGGAATTCCTGAATATATGGACGAGAGAGAAATTTTACGCTATTACACAATATCTGATGAAGAATTACAAATTATAAATAAACAACGTGGAGCCGCTAATAGATTAGGTTTTGCAATACAAATCGCTTATTTACGTTTTCCAGGACGTCCCTTATCTGCAAATGAAAAAGTTCCAAATTTTATTGTACATACAATTGCTATACAACTAGGAATTTCACCTTCAGCTATAAAAAATTACGCACGCGGGCGGGATACAACTCGTCAAGAACATCTAATTAAAATTAGAAGTGCATTAGGATTTCGGACATTTACTTTGAAAGACTATCGAGAATTAGCACGTTGGCTTCTTCCTATTGCAATGAAAACGGATAAAGGGCACCTTTTGGTGGAAGCTCTTATTATAGAAATGAGAAAAAGAAAAATTATTCTTCCAGCGGTATATGCAGTTGAACATTTAGCATGGGCTGTACGTGAACGAGCACATAGAAGGATTTTCAAACAATTAACAAGAAATCTTACTTCTTCTCAATGTAAGCAACTAGACAAGTTATTAAGTGTAGGAAAAGGATACAAGTATTCGTATTTATCATGGCTCCGACAACCTCCAGGTGTTGTTTCTGTTAAAAATTTTCACAAGATTATGGATCGAATAGAGTTTATCCAAAATTTAATTCTACCTTTAGATAACGGAAGAGAAGTGCATCAGAATCGATTGCTACAGATGGCACGTGAAGGCTCACGTTATTCTAATCAACATTTATCTAGGTTTCATGAACGCAAACGACATGCGACTCTTATGGCCTTTCTCATTCATATTTATGCTTTTTTAACAGATCAAGGAATAGAGATGCTTGAGAAGCTAATGGGTAGAATGTTTAATCGTGGAGAAAAGATACATAAGGAACATTTTCAAAAGGATGGAAAAGCGATTAACGAAAAAGTTCGTTTGTACGCAAAAATTGGAAAGGCTTTAATTGAAGCAAAAGAATTAGAACAAGACCCTTTTGAATCTTTACAATCTATCATTTCATGGGAACAATTTGTACAATCAGTAGAACAGGCAGAAGAATTAGCTAGACCAGCAGAATTTGATTATTTAGAACTACTAGATAATCACTATGGACATTTTCGGAAGTTTGCACCCAGATTATTAAGAACTTATGTATTTAAAACCTCTAAGGCGAGCAATACTTTATTTCAGGCTCTAGAGATGTTGAAAGAAATCAATCTAACAGGAAAACGAAAAATCCCTGAAACAGCCCCGATGGATTTTCTTAAATCTAAATGGTTCAAGCATGTGATTAAAGAAAATGGTATTGATCGTCATTACTATGAGTTCGGTGTCTTTTCAGAATTATGTAATCATCTTCGCTCTGGGGATATGTGGGTTGTAGGAAGTAGACGGCTCTGGTGCAAACCTCGAATGCTGTCAAAATACACACAAAAATATGAGATTAATTACGAACATTCAATCTTTACAAAGTATAAAAATATGGATTTTTATACTAATTCCCGAACAACTCATTTACATAAAAATATAACATTCATGTTGGATTATCTACGTAATCGTTTTTGCACCAGAACCATATATTCTATACTCAGTATGGTTCTGTTGCAAAGTTCTCTAAACCACGTTACATTTTAGAAAAAATGAGTAGGAGCACGACAAGATGAGATATTTTAAAGGAAAACAGTTTAAGAAAGATATCATTTTAGTAGCCGTTGGCTACTATTGTCGTTTTTCTCTAAGCTATCGTGATGTGTCTGAAATTCTGAAGGAACGTGGTATTTCAGTTCATCCCACAACGATTATGCGCTGGGTACATGAATATGGCAATCTGATGTATCAAATTTGGAAAAAGAAAAACAAAACGGTACAGTTATCTTGGCGTTTGGATGAAACCTATATTAAAGTCAAAGGAAAATGGTGTTATTTATATCGTGCCATTGACAAAGAGGGGCAAACGCTTGATATTCAACTGCGTAAAAAGAGAGATACACAAGCGGCATATGCTTTTATGAAAAGACTGGTTCGAACTTATGGAGAACCAACGGTTCTGACTACAGATAAGGCTCCTTCTTTAATTTGCGCATTTAAAAAATTACAGAGGATAGACTTTTACAAAAATACCTTTCATCGTACAACAAAATATCTCAATAATCTCATTGAGCAAGATCATCGACACGTGAAGCGCCGTTTCGCTCGTTCCTTAGGATTTCAAAGTCTTCGTCATGCCTCACGTACGATAAAAGGGATAGAAACGCTTCATGCCATATACAAACAAAGACGAAGTCTTCAATCAGACTCCGTCTTTTCGGCGTATAACGAATTACAGAATTTATTAACGGTTTCATAAAATTTGACCACAATCTTCCCATATCTCTATGTGTAAAAAAACTTTGCAACAGAACCCTCAGTATAATATCTATAGGAACAATTTTCTTTATTACTTGGTCGCAATTTACTTACACACCAACGAAAGAAGCTTGGTCATTAGTAGAACAAAAAGATAAAGAAAATCTTATTTATGGAAAGAAAGAGGCTAAAATCGGTATTATTTTTTACCAGGGAGCGAAAGTAGAAAAAGAATCATATAGTTATATTGGATATGAACTTGAAAAAGAAGGTTATTTTGTTGTAATTCCAGAACTACCATTAAACTTGGCAATACTTGGGACAAATGACGTTAAAACCATTATTAAAAGATATCCTAAAATTGAAAAATGGTATGTTGCTGGACATTCAATGGGTGGTTCCATGATTTCTAGTTATGCTTTTAACCATGAAAAAAAGGTAGACGGTATCATTTTCTTAGCTTCTTATCCTGCAGATGATTTCTCTACTAAATTGATTCCAATGTTATCAATTTATGGTGAAATAGACGGTTTAGCAACTGTAGAAAAAATAAAAAATCGAGAGAAGTTAATGTCAAAGAATGCAACCATGCACATGATAAAAAGTGGTAATCATGCTAACTTTGGTATGTATGGTAAGCAAAAAGGGGATAATGCTAGTTTAATTACGTCAAAAGCTCAACGTGAGGAAACGGTTAAAGTAATTGAAGAATGGTTACTAAAACAACAATAAATTATATCAATTAATTAAATGTTTTTCCTTATGTATAAATTAAATGATATATATATAAAAGAATCCAAGTGGATTCTTTTAATTAATGTCTTCCCGTACTTATCATTGTATCAATAAAATCCTTAATAAATTCTTTTTGATTGATTTTCAACCCAATCCGCACCCCTGTAGTTTTTGCACCTGGACGAAAATCAGCAACAGTTTGTCCTCTAAAAGATTTTACATCTACTTCTACTTTACGGTACATGTATTGAAAAAATTCGGGATTGGCCAATGCACTCATTGCAACAACATCGTGTAAAGGTGCTCCTTTAATGCTTGGATTTAATTTTTTATAAGCACTGTAATAATAATCATAGATTGGTTTAATTAACGATTTAAATGGGATATTTGTCTGTTCCACAATGTAATTTACTTGGCTTGGAAGCAAAATAGCTGAATTCGTTATATTTAAAGGAATCATTGTTAAATTTTTTGATTGATTAATTACAAATTGAGTTGAGACTGGATCTCCATATGCATTTGCCTCTGCTGCGGGTGTGACATTTCCAGGTTGTAGAAATACCCCAGACATAATATATACTTCTTTTATACTCTGCATCATTTCTTTCCAAAGGTTTAAAGCAATTGCGAGAGAGGTAGATCTACCTACATCAACAATTGTTAGTTCTCCCTTGTACTTTTCAACAATTGATGGGATTAGACTAAAGTCATGAATGGGAATAGATGCTACACTTTCTGGTGGCTGAATAGGCCCAAGCCCTTCCTCACCATGTATTTCTGGATAATAAGCAGTAAACCCATTAAAGAATGGTAAAGTAGCGCCGCTTATAACAGGAATATCTTTTCGTCCAGCTAATTGCAAAAGATAAACAGCATTTCTAGTGGTTTGTTCTTTGGTAACATTTCCATAACTCGTAACAATTCCAACAATTTCAATCTTAGGATTTAACAGACCATATATGATAGCTAAGGAATCATCAATACCTGGATCTCCAAATAATAGTACTTTCTTCAAAATATCTCTCCCTTCTTAGATAACCAAATCTCACAAAAAAACTTATAACATGTATATGCAAGATGTTCTCTTTAAATCTAAAATTTCTTGAAAAAATATTATAATTACATCAATTTTCTATAGTCTAAAACATTTTTAATTGCCCATTGTTGAAAAAAAGAACACCAAAAGAAAGAATTGAATTAAATCTATTGATTTGCAACGAAGTATGTCCCACATGGGTTAAATCAATTAGCTAAAAGCTTTTCCATAATAAAGAAGACATAATTTTAGGCACTAAAGATAAAAATTTAATAATGAATAACTGTACCCAATAGATTTTATAAAAGAAAAGGTGATGGAATGGAACTGTTTAACGAAGGCAAAACTTATCATGCTGGAGATATTGTCTATGTTTTTTACCGAAACCCCCACACCCAGGATGTAGCAAATATACAAGCAGCAGCCGTTGTAAATAACCCTGAAAATCCAAATGAATTAGCTTTATTTCTTTATGAAACTTATTATCCATTATCAAATGAAATGGCTGTTTATTCTACAGAAGAAGAGGCAAATCAAGCTTACAATTACTATTATGGAGATGATTTAGAGGGGATATTAGAATGAATAATCCATTTATACCTAAGCTAGTATACTTTGAACCAAATGCATTAGATTATCCGTTAGGAAGAGAACTTCAAGAAAAATTCAAAAAAATGGATGTAGAAATTCGGTATACCACCTCACATAACCAAGTGAGAGATCTCCCAGGAGAAAATGATTTTCAAAAGTATAGGGTAGCAAAATCTACTCTTGTCGTTGGTGTGAGAAAGACACTAAAATTTGATACCTCAAAGCCTTCAGCTGAGTATGCTATTCCCTTTGCAACAGGGTGTATGGGCCATTGTCATTATTGCTATTTACAAACAACGATGGGAAGTAAACCATATATCCGTACTTATGTAAATGTGGCCGAAATTCTTGAGGCTGCTGACAAATATATCGAGGAACGAGCACCTAAACTGACAAGATTTGAAGCATCCTGTACATCTGATATTGTAGGGATTGATCACTTAACTCATACTCTTAAGCACGCAATAGAGCATTTTGGAGAATCTGAGTATGGAAAATTGAGGTTTGTTACTAAGTTTCATCATGTAGATCATTTACTTGATGCAAAACATAACGGGAAAACAAGATTTCGGTTTAGTGTAAACGCTGACTATGTTATTAAAAATTTTGAGCCCGGCACCTCTCCCCTAGCAAAACGGATTGAGGCCGCTGGAAAAGTAGCAAGAGCCGGATATCCACTTGGGTTCATTGTGGCCCCTATTTATCTGCATGAAGGTTGGCAGGATGGGTACTATCATATGTTTGAACGTCTTGATGCTGAATTACCACTTGATGCACGTGATGATATCACATTTGAATTTATTCAACATCGATTTACAAAGCCTGCCAAACGAGTAATTGAAAAAAATTATCCCATGACAAAATTAGAATTAGATGAAGAGAAAAGAAGATATAAATGGGGGAAATATGGCATTGGAAAATACATTTATCAAAAAGAAGAAGAAGAAGATATAAAAAATTATCTTTATTCTTATATGGAGAAATTCTTTCCCAATGCAAAATTAGAATATTTCACATAGGAGAATACCAATCACTTTACGGCTACGGCAACAATTGATTGTTTTTGAATCCACTCACAAACGTAAAGCAAGAGAGGGGGAATATATATTGTCCTCTTCTCTTATTTCCACCGATCTATACCCTAGGTGCTTACTGTATTTTAAGTGTTAAATAAATTAAGGAAGGGATATCTAGGGTCTGAAGGAGTTATCATGGAAAAATTCGAGATTTCCTTGATACTAAAACATAATATGTCTCTTATCATTTCTTGCCAAAAATATTATTTAATCCACTAAGTAAAAGTGCCAGGCAAGGGAATGAATAAAAGGTAATTTGATGTACACAGACAAATAAACCTATTGCAGATGCAATCATTAAAAATCCAGCCTCTTTAAATGAACTTTTGGCTTTTATGAATCCAAAAAATCCTAAAATAGAAAATAATATTCCCATACATCCAATGGTAAGAGCTTTTTCAGCACCTTCCATCCGTCCCATTTCGTCAGCTAGTCTTCCTAGAAACAAAATGACTAATGAACATAGAAATCCTAGCAATGCACCAATCAGTCCAATTACATCCTCACCTGTTCGTTTCAATATAGCTACCTATCCTATTTTTCAATTTATGTATATTTTATATCTGTAATATAATTGATGTTTATGTATAGCACCTTATCCTGCTTATCAATAACTCTTAACTCATTTCGAGATGTATCATAATAATGAATATTCCCTGTTTCAAAATGAATTTTATTATGTTTAGAGTAGGAGATGGTTACTTCTAGATTTTCAGACATTGCCCCACACACAACATCATTTATTTCTTCTAATTGTTGCTCATCTAAAATAGGCATTGGTATTTCATTTTGTTTATCATATATTTCATTTAATCCTTCAAATTGTTCTTTTATTGCTGAAAATGGTGCCCATCTCATCATACCTCGATCAATCATGACTTGTATTCCTCCTTATGCCTTATGACCACCTATTTTCCCGTTTCTTTCCCTTTGAGTAGCCCCTTTAATGTAGCTAACACCTCTCATAATTGAATTTTTACCGAACTTATGCCGGATACCATCCATTGTTTTTGCTAATTTCCTTTGAGCATCTTTTCTTGAAGTATCATCAAACAATGACATTTGAATTGCATCATCTCTGGTCAAATTCTTTAAAGTTATATGTATTTGTCTCACTGGATGACCACTATGAAATTTCTTTAATAACTCTAAGCAGGCTTCATAAACATCTTCAGTTAAACATGTGGATTGATCCAGCGTAATGGCTCGCTTAAATCCTCCACCAATATATTTGCTATAGCCTATTGCAAGCTCAACCGTTCTACAACATTTATCCATAGAACGTAGACGAAAACAAGTTTCCTCAATCTGTTCTAAAATGAGTAATTTTAATTTATTTAGACTAAAGCAATCTTCTAATAAGATTTGCCCTTTTGTTATGGAGGTACTTTTAGGAATGTATTTATTAGCAATACGGCTTTCATCAATGCCATAGGCAAAACGATATAGCTCTTCACCTTTGACTTTGCCAAAACGCTTTATTAAGTGCTCTTTGGGAGTTTTGGCAACATCCTTTAAGGAAAACAGTCCCATCCCATGTAAAGCTTCCTGAGTGGCTGATCCGATTCCCCATACCTTTTGAAGTGGTTTGATATTCCATAATTTCTTTGAAACATCTTTGTATGTCCACACTGCAATCCTAGAGTTTGAATGTTTACTTTCCACATCTAAAGCAACTTTTGAGAGGAATAGGTTAGGTGCTATTCCGATTGATGCGGTTATGCCAGTTGTATTATATATCTCTTTTTGAATCCTTTTAGCAATTACAATTGGATCACGTCCGAAAAGATGAGCTGTTTGTTGCATGTCTAGAAAGCACTCATCTATTGAGTAAACATGCAGATCCTCTAAAGCTACATACTTCGTATAAATTTCTGTGATTTGATTTGAAATTTCAACAAACCTTTTCATTGTTGCATTTACAATAATGATATTTGGGTCTCTTGGTATTTCGTATAATCTAGTTGCTGTAGAAATCCCTAATTTCTTCAGTTCAGGAGTGGCAGCCAATACAATAGATCCATTTCGATTTACATCTCCAACAACAGCTAATTTCACTTTTAATGGATCTAGTCCTCGCATAACACAAGCACAACTAGCAAAAAATGAACAAAGGTCGATACAGAATATCATTCGATTCATACATTTTGAGTAATCGAACATCACTTTACCCTCCAAAAACAGAACGTTTGTTCTTATTATAAGCCTTTTGCTTCGCATTATACAATCCTTTAGAAAATGTTTTTTTATTATCTTTATGGTACGTGAAATTATATATAATTCTTCAAAATTCGACCACTGAACCATATACTATCTCTTAATTTATTAAACTCGTTTTCATTACTTCAGAAATTAAGAAAAGCTTAAACCCTTTTGTATCAATGGATTCAAGCTTTTTATTTTGTAGGAATACCGTTTGCAACAAGTTGCCATTAGGCTAGTGTATCAGCAACTTGTAGCTATTACTATGAATGCTAGATTCCACAAAATTATTACATATTTTTTTGTCTTTACTTCTTATTCAATACTATGCTCAATTATTAATAAAATTCCTGTTTTCAGTGACTTTTAAAAAATGGGATTATTGGACAGGCTATAAGTAAAAAACATAAGGAAGTGAATTTGATGAATTGGTATTCTAAACCTAGATCAGCTTTAGGGCGTTTTTTAGATAAGCACAAGATTACACAAGAAGAACTATCTTCAAAAAGTGGTGTAACTCGTTCTACTGTCAGTCGATTGTGTAGTTTGGACAGCGTATCACCGACAACTAAGAATTCAAATCGTATTATAAAAGCTTTAAGAAAATTAACCGGAAAAAGCATAGATTCTACTGATTTTTGGGCTTAAATTAACTAAAAACATCTTCCATCACAAATGTTCTCATAAACAAATTTTGCTTTATAGCGTATTGCTCTAACTTTGATTGTCGATAGTCTGATAATGTGAAAAAGATAATTACTGGAACAATAGCATTCTGTCTTTTATAGATATTTGTTATATGGCCATATAACTGTATTTTATGTTCGTTTGCCTTCATATGTTGCATACGATCTATTTCAATAAAATGAGGGACATTATCCTCAAAATACGTTGCGTCAGGAATGATCTGATACCGTTGACCATTGATTGAAAACTCGATAGGTCTTTCTGTTTTCCATTCTGGAAATCCAAGCCACATCCAGCTTTCGTTTCGCATTAATATGTGCTGTAATTGATTACTTTTCTTTACTTCCTTTGTAATGCCTAATAAATCCCGTCCCTTTTTATTTAAATAATATACGTGTTCACGAGCCATTTTTGTAATGTGACAATATGAATGTAGATCCTTTAATACACGATTTGCATTTCGGATACTCCCTAGACAATGGATGGCTTGTAATTGCCTCCTAGTTGCAAAATCTAACTTACTCAAAGTGGATAAAATCTCGATTTGTCTCGCTTTCTGTTTGAGTGTTTGATGCCTCATTTTGCTTCACCACCTTATATTGCTTCAGCAACTCCCACATGTCCATGTCCTTTAAATAAGGTACCTGAATTTCTTCTGTACGATCTGTCTTAAATAATGCTCTTCCTGGAAGGGAAGGCAGATCCTCAAGACCTGGTTCATCCAAAGCAACTTGTGACGCAACCGCTGTTGGTAATCGAAAACCTAGCTTTGCATCAGCATTTTGTTTGATTTGCCTTGGCAATGTATCAGAGGTTGGATATTGCGTACAAAATATGAGCCGAAATCCTAAACCACCCCCGATTCTTGCGATTTCAGATAACATCTCCTGGCACATAAATAATAAATCCCGTTGTTTTTTAGGTAAACCTTGCGTTGGACAAAGATTTGCTCCTTCATCTACTATGATGAAGCAACGTTCTCTAATTGATGTGTCTATGATATTAGTAAAGTAGGAATTTTTCATTACCTCAATTTGTCTAACCATTTTCTCACGTACTTTAGCCAACATTTCTAACGCCTGTTCTGGATTTTCAGCTACTTCTACTACTTGAGACAGATCCTTGTAAGGACTAAATTCTAATCCTTCCTTCAGGTCAATAATAAAAAACTTCACATATTGAGGTTGTTGCAAAGTCAAACTAGTCATCACATTTTTTAAGAATACTGTCTTTCCAAAACGAGTCATTCCACTTACGCACATATGTGGCGTTTTCTCGAAATCATGATATACGTATTTATCTAACGCTTTCCCCATCATAACTCTCCATGTATGCTCTTTTAATAGATCCTTAGACCAATTCCACATTTCAGGTATTTGTTGGTTAAATACTCGAATATGAAGCTCTCTTTGATGAAACGATATTTTAACAGGTTTATATAGGCCTTCTTCTAATACTTCAGCTAACTTTTGGATAAGTTGACTAGGTACACCGAGCGGTAACTTGTAAACATAATTCATACTTATGTCATCTTCTACTTCTTTTATAAAAATGGGGTATTGTAATTCACCTTTATGTTGAACACATATCTTTGCAATTTCAAAAAACGTTGTGATTTTTTTCTTATCACTCATTCCGTTACTGTGATAAAAATAAGCTACAGTTATAAAGGTTGCTGGAATTAATAAAAGTGACAACATTCCCTCCATACCTCCTTAAGGTAGTTGAGCCTGTATGGAAGCTTAGAAAAAAACGTTTAAGATGCGCTATTATAATCACTTTCAACTACCAGATGTAATACTAACGTAGAAACACATCTAGTATATCCATTAGAACGTACCAAACACTCCCAATCAACAAGCATTTGAGACCCGCACGTAGCAACCATCCTGGAAGGTAAAGACCTTTCTTTTTCAGTAATTTAATCCCCAAAACTGAAGCTCCGGTCACACCATAAACAACCCCTAATTCTCCAATGATTGTCATGTTCACCATCCTTTCGGTTTAATAGACAAATTCCCTTTACGATCCCTATAAAGTTGATATTCATCCAGTAACTCATTCCAGGACAAAGCATGTTCATCACCATACAGATCCTCTTCAATTTTTTGACTTAAATAATAGTAACCTCGGTATTGTCGGTCCAGGTATACCTCATGACGTAGCATGTGCTCTTGTATTGCACAAATGTCATCTTCCTTTTTTGTCCCTTTATACATTTGACGGAGCGTGTTTGAAGAATATAGATAAGGGGTGCTATACAGCATTTGATATTGACCCATCCATGTCACCTTCCTTTTTAAATTCCACCTACAATAAATGAATATGGCTTTTATTTTCATTTTCGAATTTGTCCATAAAAAAAGACCAACCAAGTTTTTATTATTTTTTGACAAATCCTTTCATAACGTAAAAATCAACGTTATATTTAAGTATAGGGTCATAGCATCCATACGTTTATAATGAGGGGCGAACAGATAATGGGAAATGTACAAGTAAAAGTGTCTGATAAAGAAGGACTCGTTCAAGAATCTACAGGAGACTTTGTATTAGCTATCAATGTCCAAGAAGAGCAAAGCCAAGCAATCGTGCAAGGGGAGTTTAATGCTGAAAATTACATCAACCTGGTTCAATCCACTGTTAAAGCACTAGTGAACGTGGGGCATTCCAATCATGTCTCAGCAATCATGCTGGACTCAATTATTCAAGAATCTTTTCGCTTAGCGGTAAAAGATATATTGCTTGAAAATGGTTATGATGAATTAGATATAGAAGAAATCGAACAGAGAAGTGAAGGAATACAAGAAGAGGAAGCTGAAGAGATATCTGAAGAACACAAGTGCTTTGATCTAGAATCCTATTTGGAACGATTTGATTTATTAAAAGATGACATTCGTTTAAAAGCATTTCGTAAGCTATGTTTGAGCTGCGACATTTCGATGGGGCGTGTTGAAATTCAAAAACAATTTGAAACAAATAGATTTATTTATTAATCGTATCATTGAGTATGGAGTACAAACGGTTCTGGTGCAAAAACTCTAAAGCTCTTGCAAGTAATCTCCTAAACTTGGACATACTGATAGTATTACTCTAAATAAAGGTGTGTGATCGGTATGGAAAAAGAAAATTTGTTCAAATGGAAGCACTATCAGCCTGAACTAATTTTATTAACAGTAAGGTGGTACCTACGGTACAATTTGAGCTTTCGTAACTTGGTGGAAATGATGGAGGAAAGAGGATTATCCATTGCTCACACAACCATTATGCGCTGGGTTCATCAATATGGACTTCAATTAGAAGAAAAAGTACGACATCATCTTAAATCAACAAATGATTCATGGAGAGTCGATGAAACCTATATTAAAGTGAAAGGGCAATGGGTGTATTTATATCGTGCTGTTGATTCAGAAGGGAATACCATTGATTTTTATCTAAGTAAATCAAGAGATAGACAAGCAGCTAAGCGCTTTTTCAAGAAAGCCTTGGCTTTTTCGTACGTTTCTAAACCTCGCGTGATAACAGTAGATAAGAACCCTGCCTATCCTATAGCAATTCGAGCGTTGAAAGAAGAGAAACATATGCCTGAAGGCATAAAGCTAAGGCAAGTTAGATATCTCAATAATATAGTGGAACAAGATCATCGTTTTATTAAAAAACGTGTGCGTTCTATGTTGGGGTTCAAATCATTTAAAACAGCAAACTCTATATTGAGTGGCGTTGAAGCCATGCATATGATAAAAAAGGGACAGATTGATTTACGGAATCTGGTCTTACCCCCGTCAAGTAGACAGCTGTAAAAAAAGACTATGCAGCCATCGAGATTCGATATTCAATCGGAGCTCGATGGTTAAGCCTTTTTTGGAATCGTTTGTAGTTGTAATGATAGATGTATGTTTCAATAGCTTGAATTAGTTCTTCCTTTGTTTGATAATAATTAAGATAAAACATTTCAGATTTAAAATGAGAGAAGAATGATTCAATGCAAGCATTGTCATGGCAGTTTCCTTTGCGGGAGTGGCTGCCGATGGCGCCTAGCTGTTGAAGCGTATGGTAATAAGCATGAGATGTATATTGGAATCCTTGATCTGAGTGGATGATGGTTCCATACACATCTCTTTTTTGTGCTGCTAAATCTAACGTTTTTAGGACAAGTTGTAAATCATTGCGATGTGAGAGTTTCCAAGCAACGATTTCATTGTTATAAATGTCTTGAACGACCGATAAATAGAGAAATTTATCTTTGAATGGCAAATAAGTGATATCTGTGACAAGTACCTCATTTGGTTTGCGGTTTCGGAATTGTTGTTCTACTACATTCGGAAAAACCTTTGAGGATTTCCCGTTAAAAAAGCGTCGCTTTTTACGGATGATTGATTGAATTTGAAGTTCTCGCATAAGTCTACATACTTTTTTGTGGTTCACTAAAAATCCAGCCTCTAGTAAGGCAATTTTCATGCGAGGATAACCGTATTCCTTGTGTTTTATGTGAATGGCTTGAATCTGTTCACGCAATGTATGATCCTTTGAAAGGCGTAATTGTCTTTGCGTACATGTTGAGCGCCACTTATAGTAGCTAGATCGATTTAACTGCGCAATGACGACCAGCCAGGTTACTTTGTATCGAGAACGTAGTTCTTCAATAATCTCGTACTTAGCCGTTTGAGCAAGAACACCTCCTATAGATTTGGATACTGCTTTTTTAAATAAGCCACCTGCGCCTTGTAGTATTCCAATTCTTCTTCCACACTATCGAATTTCGTACGAGGACGACCTTTCAAGAGGTTTTTTAAGCCGTTATTGCCGCCGTTGTTTCCCCGCAAGTCTGAAATATCGCCTGTTTCTTGATATCTCCAGATCCAATTCATTAACTGTGTTCTACTTTTCAGCTTATATTTCTTAGCTATAGCTGTTTGGCTGCCCTCACCATTTAAATAACTTTTTACAACTTGTATCTTTAATTCATCTGAATAAGTTTGAAATTTATCCCCTTTTTTAACCATAATAAAATCCCCTCCAAGTAAAAGTGTAACATCCATGTTTATTCATGGTCTTTTTACACTGTCTACCTTAAGGGGATAATATCAATCAGTCTGTCCAAAATCAAAAAGAGTTCATCCACCAAGTGTTTGGACTTATAGCATAAAATACGATTCCGCTAGAAATCTACTATTATCCGTGTTCTTCATATATTTGCACCAGAACCGAAAGCTTATCGAAGAAAAAACGAAAGTGCCACGCCCGATATTAACTCAAGACGCAAAGGATATAATCGAGGGGACATTGTTAAGTTCATTACTATCCAAAGAAGAAATACTGATTACATATTATGAAAATGGCCATGTACTCACTAATTATATGATCGTGATTCACATAAATCCTATAAACCAAACAGTGGTATGTACCAATGCATTTTATAATAAGAATGCCTTTAAGTTTATAGACATAATTGACGCAAAATAAATAAGAGGGTCTGCTCAACTATGAGTAGGCCCTCTTTTTCACTTCACATATTGAGTCGCCTTCTTCATAGGAGGGAAGGAGTTGTTACATCTCGTTATTCCAAAAACGAGTTAACAGCAAAAAGCCGATTTTTCCTTAGCATACAGGAAATCGGCTTTTTGTTTTGTTCTCGCGTATTGAGATGGCTATTTCAAAACCTTGACTTGGGGACATGGTTCTGACAAATTCTTACTACACTAATAGTTTAACATTAATTGAATATACAGTAAATTGAGAATATTAATACGGAAAATTCCTAATGTTTAGTATAGATACTTTCCACTATAGCTATAGGGAAATGAGATTTTACTGTTTTGCTAGTAAAGGATGAAGTAGATCATACAAAGTGTTCCACTTTTGAAATCCACTTAGCGATGGGGCTTTTTTTATTTTATACAGATTATGATACGGTGAACGTTTATTTTGTATAATGCTGGTAGGGATGTGTTAAAGGAGGGGTGAAGGAATGAAGTGTTTAAGAATGTTAAGCTTGCTTTTGTGTTTCGCGTGTATCGATGTTAACACTGTTTTTTCTCATTCTGGAAGGACTGACAGTAACGGAGGTCATACGTGCCGGATAAATTGTGCAGAAAACGGTTTTAGCACAGGTCAGTATCACGTACATGATGACCCATATATGAAATCTTTAGATAAGGACATACAACAATCATTAAAAGATATGGAAATACAAAGTGAAAAATTCTATTCTACATACAATTTCCCGACTCCATCGAACAGCACTGAAGTTAAAAAATCTGTACCAGTTATCTCTCAAGATAAAGTGAATCGAGCGAAAACCGCTAACATTGATCTTCAAAAAGTATATAACGATAATATGAATCGTATAAAAGAATTACAAAAACAAAATCGCATTTCACCTGAAGCGTCTCAGTATTATATAGACACCTTTAAAAGAGAAAAAGAAGCGCGAAGAGAAAGATTGTTAGAAATGGAACGTCATGTAACAGAAAGACGTGAGGAACCAGAAGAATTAGCTACTGATTATGAAGAAGAATCATATAATAGCGCTTATGAAGAAACTGGATTTGCTGATGAAAATACAATTGAAGAAAGCGATTCTCAAGAAGAACAATCATTAGCAATTTTGGAAGACAATGAAACTTCAGAAGAAGCCCTCTCGCCTGAGGCTATTGTAAGTATCATTATTTTTAATTTGGCATGGATTATATGTTTAGTTATGTATTTAAATAAAAGACGTATCTCTAAATGATAAAAGGCACTCAAAACGAGTGCCTTCTTAGTTGGTAAATATCTTGTACAACATAGGGAAGCTAACATTTAAATTTTATCATGTAATATTTAAATATTGTATTGAGAAAATAAAGAAAAGACACCCAATGCTTCTAGGAAGTAGTTTTTGTACCAGAACCGATTATCTCATACAGAAAAAATGTAACCTATTTTTAGATATAAAAATAGGTTACATTTTTTCTATTATTACTTGTCTCTCATACCACTTGGACATTTTTTCAACTGCATTAGCCGATAGGCGCTTTGTTTGCTTGTTACAAAATCTAGATAATGTAGGAGCCGAAATTTTAATTTCTTTTGCTAATTCACGTATACTAATGTTGTCAATATTATGCCGTTTTAGTATTTTTTCTCGAACTACTTCTTCATCAAATATGTGAGTCTCTTGACTCCTTTTCACTTGTGGCATATCAATAACACCTTCGTTTTTTTCAACATATTCTAAAGCTGTTTCATCATTGCTTTCTAAAGTTTTTTTCTTTGGCAAATTGTACATAGATTTAATTAATTCTTCTGGTGGAAAAATAGTAATATTCAAATTCATCCAATAATCCTTAAACCAATTCTTCTTATTTAAACGTTTCTCATCTAATTCACTTGTATACTCCCACTTAGAAACTACGTTTTCCCGTTCCAAATCAGTGAGAATATTCTCTAGATGCTCTCGAATTCGACTCGGTTTCCATTTTAGTGGGACTGCCATAACAGCTAATAATCCGTTATCCCCTCCAATAGAATAAGGCCGCTTTAAAGTTGAATATATCTGACGTATTCTCCATTGCCATGTTAAATAGCGAATTAAACGTTTATGGTATTTATGTCGGTAACTGTTATACTCTAGTGCCTTTTTTGATAATAAGGCTGTCGTATTACTTGAGCCATATAAATAACTAGATAAAAAGCTTCCAGGTTTGATACGACAGGATTCGATTCCCATATATTCATTCGTTGTACTGTGTCTCCATAGTACAACAGAATCTAATACAAACAATCTTTTGATTACTTCTCTTCTTACTTTATATTGCTCATCGTGCTCATTTTCATCATTTAAAACCACTACTTCATTTTCATCATTTAAATATATGAAAATACTCGCTAAAGCAGCAATTCGTTGAGCAACCTTAATTTTATCTTCGGGTCTATAGTATTCCCCTTTACTTACTTTCTTTTTTGGGACATTACACATGTCCAATACTTGCTCATAGGAAAATTCGATAAATTCATCTGGTGACTTGGCTTGTGCTAACCATTGTATAGTGATTGAGTCTAATACATCTGCCGTCAAATCATCCATATTACTCATTACATCATTAACTAAAGTATTCCACCGGGATGCTTCATTTGCTTTGGTAAGCTTTAAATCTTCATCTCGATGAGAAGAAAGTTGAGCTACTGCATTACTATCCTTCGTTTCAAGTGGATATGATTTTATCCCCATATTTGAAGTATCTTCAAAATGATTTTTTGAAATTCCATCACGTAATTTGAAATAAACAGCTGAATTATTGACTTCAAAATAATCTTTATCGTCTGTTTCATCTTCATTTTTTTCTAAAATGGATACTGGTTCAACATTTGATTTATCATTAATAATATTTTGAAACTCTTCTTCTAAATATCTTTCAAGTACCGAATGAATTTCGTCCTTATACTGGTTCAACTTAATAGCAACTTGTAGCGAAGTGATTCCTTCATCATTCTTTTTACTAAGCCATGATACTAAAGCTGACAAGGAGGGTGAAACATATTGCGACGTTACAACCTTACTATTATCTTTTTCTACGTCTGCACTAAAAGAAGTCCATTTATCCCAAATTACTTTATTAGTCCCGTACAGTGGCTCAGATATTAATAAAGCATCTGTGAACATTTGTGTTAACTTTTCCATTTGGTCACTCCTTCCTTTCTATACTTTACTTCCCAATACACCACAATTTAATCTACTAAATGTATAGAAATCTCGTTATTTTTCGGGCACATTTATATTTACAAAAGTAATGAAGCACTTTTATCTTTGGTTTTATAAACGAAATAACATTTATTATACATTACTCCCCAATACATCAGCAATTGATCTAAAGAATGAACATATGAAACACTTTTCCCCTATAGTGAACCTATTCAATAAATATGAAACGCTATTTTCCCCTTAACACTTCTTTATATTGTAGACTATACCGCTCTTTACATTAGTAACCCTTGTACCATATACGATTTAAAATGTTTCATATCCATTTGAAACGAATAACTTGAAACATCCTTACCATATCCTTGACCTAAAAAACAAAACATGAAACATTAGCTAATTTTTCTCTTCTCACGTACATACTCGGAAAATTTTTTTAATATGTCCTAAACCTATATATATCAACGGTTTAAAGCAAGTTATACAAATAGAAAAAATAAAGCATTATGAAGCGTTTTTGCCATATCCTTGACCATAAAACACATAAAAAACACCAATATTTCCTTCTGTACCAAGGATTTCATCCTATTTTTTCATTTCTCCGCCACCATGTAAAATATGAAACACTTTTGCCATATCCTTGACCTTTTAAATTTTGAATCACAAAATTTCTTTTGCCATATCCTTGACCTAAATTTCTTACTATATTCTTAGTAACCCTCCATTCATCTATATTTGACGGATTTTATCATAATAAACTACTTATACATAAACATGAAACACTTTTGCCATATCCTTGACCTGAAAATCTCAAAATATCTCATAAACCCCTTATATATCAATGATTTTACTGTTGTTTCACTAATGACTTTATACAATTAATACATGAAACACTTTTTGCCATATCCTTGACACAAAGTTTTTTTGCGAAAATCTTGAAACCCTTGTCATACCTGGTTTTATCGAGTGTTTCATCTTTTAAAAATTCCCCTTAAAGGAGCAACTTTCATCAACTTTCGATTTGATATAATACAAATTGGTATATTTTATAGTATTTTGACATATATTTCTGAATTTATATATAGGAGGTGAAAAAGATGGGAAAGTCATTTATTATTCGTAATCAACGTAGCTTAAATGGACAATCTACCAATGCTGTTTTAGTCACATTAAAATCTTGGCAAAAACTTGTTGAAGCTTTTGAAGGGAAATACTATAGCTATAAAGATACATATCTTGGGGATATTCTCGATCATATGACATATGAGGAACGTATTGTGGATGTAGACGGCTTTGTGACACAAGCGAAACCATCTTTTTCACGCCGAACCATTTCTACTGTTACACAAGTAATGGGGAGAAAACATAAATTGTATGGTATTACAAACGCAGATCTTGAAGTATTCCTATACTTACATAAGAAGTGCTATACAAATGGTGTCATCCCAAATGTAACTGTACATATGCTTTGGGAAGATTATAAGCAATATAAAGAAGAATTAGCATACATACAACATTCTCAATTCTATATAGCTTTAAAGAAATTGAGCCTACATAACATTATCTCTATTGAAGATGAGTTAGATGGTCGATATACGATTAAGTTGACTGATTTTATGAATCCAGAGACAGAAAAGGCAAACTCTTATGTCTACATTAGTCCAGTTGTATTTACAAAGGAATTCTTTGAAATGTCAGTTGCAGCTAAGAAACTATTCCTGGACATTGCGATGCAACAACATTCAGAGACTACACTTAAACGTTCCTTAGATAAACAAGATGAAAGAGGAAACAAAACTCACTTTGGCGGGATGTATCGCTTTTTACATAAGAAATATCCGCATCAAATTCGCACAGTCATGACAGAAATCACAACTGCACTATCATGTACAGGTACTCCCCTTTTCAAAATTTGCAAACTAGAAAAAGGGGTTAAGAACAAAAAAAGATACACAACATTATATGTATCCTTACATAACGACTTCTTATGTGCCAAAGAAGCAGGAGAAGTACAGTATCGTGATCCATTTGTACCAAAAGTTACTTATGCTCGTAAAGCTCGTTTTATCGAGTCGGTCCTACAAGAGATGAACATTGGTGAGTTTGCGCGAGACATGAATAAATTCATTCATATACTGAAATATACATGCCATCGACAAATTCGTAGCGTAGTTCGTGGCTTACGTGACATGGTAGATCGCAATGAAGAATATCCAGCTAAACTTGTTTACACTCTTAAAAAATTATTAAATCAAACATCACAATATCAAATTCTTGATACGGCAGCTAAAGAAGGAATTTATCCTCTTATTACACAACATGTTCCGAAAGAACAAAAAGAACAAGCCGTATTCGATTTTGGATTACACTTCTCGATGTATTCACTTCGAAGTATCAAGAGCTTGTTCAGAAAGACTCACGAACTCCTTAAACAAAAGTTCGCAGTACCAGTTACGGAAGAATCCTATCACCGTAATTATCTAAAGTATCAAGAAGAAACACTATTTAGAAAGTACGCCTATGAACAAAGTACCAATCTACATGCTTATGTTGCTTTAGAAATTGAAATGCGTGAACTTCTCAAAGCAAGAGGTCATAAAGAACGTTCCATTCCTAGTGATGTTCGTGAATGGTTCATTGAAAAGATTGATACATTACCGAAAGAAAAGCTT
Source organism: Bacillus sp. DX3.1 (assembly GCF_030292155.1). Taxonomy (NCBI): domain Bacteria; kingdom Bacillati; phylum Bacillota; class Bacilli; order Caryophanales; family Bacillaceae; genus Bacillus; species Bacillus sp. DX3.1. The sequence continues at coordinate 134,760 of NZ_CP128159.1, forward strand.
CGTGTCATTGAAGTACCGGACAGTTTTAATCTGCTTACATTTACGCGCACCTTTGAACGGTTAATACGCTCTGGTATCCAGGTATCCACCGCTGAACAGGTACTAGAAATAATGGAAGCAAATTAACTATATGCAGCTCTCTATTTTTGAAAAAATCAAAAGTAGAGGGCTATTCGTGCTGACGCTATAAATTAAAGACCTTCTAGTGGAATCCACTAATATGACAGTTTACTAGACTCTATTGAAAATAGAGTCTTTTTTTATGCACTATTATACAAATGATTTATTCTAACACTTCTGTTTCCACAGAGCATTCCTTTCCTTCTTCCAAACAGGTGCTCAAAGAGGATCTTTTTTCTACAAAAAATCAGAAAGAAAAATTTATATATAGTGGATATGTATATAGATATGATCCAATGTGAATATAATCATACCAATATTGTTGTAATATAAGGATTCTATGGCCTCATCTACTCAAATTCATCAAGTTTCATGTGAGTAATGTGGAATAACTGAATTATGTGGAGTATATAGCTATTTCTGTGAATACATTGGGGATGAATAATATAAAATTGTGGAAATCTAGTGGATAGATAAGGAATTTAGTCATTGAATAAATATGTTTTAAAACGAATCATTTTGTTTCATTTTTTATGTAGAAATGCGTGTTTTAGTTTCTGATTATTTGTAGGTAATATATCTCCATGATGCCTTATTTTCCATTTCTAAATTCTACTATTTATGATTTTTTACGGTATAGTATCGTAAAAGTTCTTGTTACAGTAGTGCTTTAACCTTATTTTTTGATCCTATATAAGTTTTATCTTTATGTTTTTAATATATATAAGATATATATTTATATTAGATTTTATTAGAGAAATAGTAGTTTAATTCTTGATGATATGGCTGAGTTAGATTTTAAATTTGGAAACATAAATAAAGTAGTTGAAGCTTAGTTTAAAGTATAGATTTTTGGATTCTGGTATAAAGATTGCATTTATTTAAAAAAGGTATATAGATTCCTAATGAAATCTGTTCTTATACAGCCATTCCAAATAGTTGATGAATGAACTTCACTTGATTTTGAACAGACTTGACCCATAAAGAAAAAAGAAGTAGCACAGTTAGAAGAGAAACGAAAAGCAGAAGAAGCAGTAAAAACAAACGGAAATGAAAATAAAGAGGGAGAAAAAACGATACCTCAAGAAAAAGGTACTCAAACAAATCCTTCTTGGAAGCCAATTGGTATAGAGCAAGGGGCAAAACCCGCAATGAAATTTAAGGAAGGAACAGTAGATTGGAATGAGATGAAAAAAGCGATTTCTTATACTGTTGATGTTCCAGAGAGCCAATTGATTTTTGAATTTATTGGGAATAATGGTAATAATAAAGCCTACGGTAATGTACGAAACAAGCAAAGTAATAAAAAATATAAGGTAAACATTGATTGGGTAGAGAATCAGGGCTGGAAACCAGCAGCTGTTCAAGTGGTAAAATAAATAATCGAAATATTACTGTTTCTCATTGTTACGGGGCTAAGAAAAATATGTATCCATATCACATTTGAAATAATCATTTATCTAAAATTTTACTTTTATAAAAGCTAAAAAAGAGTCCTAATTATCCAGGACTCTTTTTGGTATTTTGACAGCACTAATTACCAAATAAACTTGCTGTATCAAGATCTTCATATTCATCGTTTAAAACTTTAGTTTCAGATGTAGAAACTTCTTCTTTTTGTACACCTTCATTATCGGATTGCTCTTCAGAAGTCTCAATTTCCTCATTAGGAGATTTTATCTCATTATGGGTATTTGGGTCTTCTTTTTTGAGAATAAGGTTTGAATCATTCAATATGACCCGTTTAACTTCATTTAAAAAATCTTTATCTTGAAGTAAGATTTCTCTTTGCATTTGCTGTTGAATCTTATAATCTCCGACATCTTGTAAGCCATGTTTATCAATAAAGTAACAGACAAGTTTATATAATGAATCTGCTATGTTTCCTTGAGATTCAAACCATTTAAAGAATTCCTCGTTCTCAATTTTTTTGAGATTCCAAAAGAAAGACTCTCTTTTTTTGTCGGACATATTATCTCACCTTTTTTCGAGTAAGAATTTTCTTGATAACTTGCATCCCTCTAGCATTCATATCTACAGCATATTGTTCTGGAATCCACAGTAAGTACATTCCAACTCGATTACAGTACTCTAGTAACTGATCGTATAGTTCGTCTTTAAAAGTAACACTTCCGCCGCCGTATACGCATAGAATTTCAGCTTCACTTGCTGTATTATTTACATACTTCTCATCAGTATCTTCTAAAATAAGTTCAGCTTGTTCCACTTTTGTAATGTTAAAATACCCAGTGGACTCTTCATGGTATTTATGGTCTACATCTTGAAGGATTTGCGAGAATTGTTGACGTTTAATATTTGTTCCACGTTCCTGATTCAATAGTTTGACAGCTTCTTCTGTAGCATGCCCAACTCCACGTCTTTCTCCACTACAAGCATCAATTACTGGATTTACGCCAACAGTGTATATATACTCAGTTGTTCCATCTCCAATGTCACTATGTAAGATCTTTTTGTTCTTAAAGAACGATCCTTTTATTGTTTCTACCTCAAGTTTGTCTTTATATAGTTTAATAAAATCACTAAACATATCTTCTTCGCCTTCAAGGATTGCATATAAAGGAGGAACACCTTCTTGAGTAATATTTGCACTGTTAAATGTTAAGGTAACTGTTACTTGTTCTTCACCGACATAAACAATTACAACATGATTTGAGCTAGTAAAGCGGTTTTCTAAATGCTTAGCATTTGCAGGTGTCCATTGACTTGCTGGAATTGCTGAAATGAGATCAACTGTAACGTTAATGGATTGAGGTAGTTCTTCAGTTTGCTCCCATTCAAGTTGTACAGATTTATTTGCAAGAAGACCTAGCATATTAATCAGTGGTAAATCATCATTATACTTCTGGCCCACTTTAATATTCATGTTTTTAGGGTTTTTTCCAGTCATCATCGCTCGATTACCAATAAAATACATTCCAGATCTTCTAATTGACTTACTAGCAATATTTACGAACATGCTATCTATTAAATTAATTACATTCTTTTGAGTATTCGTTTCCGTAACATTTGGCATGGAGTAAACACTTTGATATACATTCTTCATTTTTATATATTGTCCATTAATATACCCTTTAAATGAATCGTTACCAATATCTCCTTCAATATTTAAATGAAGATTAGTTGCTTTTAAATCTGTCATTGTAAATCACCTCTATTTTTTATTTTATTTCCTTTTAATATCTATTAGATATATTATAACACAAAAACATGTGGATTTCAATTATAGACATCAAATATATATCTAAAAGATATCTTTTAGATATATATTTGATTGTAAAAAAGAATATGATATTTTAAATATATCTTTTAGATATTCTGAATAAATTAACTTTATATTTAAAATTGATGAGAAGGTATTTTGATTCCTCTTTATATAAAATAAATATCTTTTTGATATTTATTTTATATAGGTATTTCTTCAGAAAATATCCTTATGATAAATAAATTTTCAAATGATGAGTTCAATATTTAAATGTAGTAGCTTATAAAAACTTAATTAACTTTTGTGACTGTACATTATTAAGAGAAGCTTATTAGATATTCCAGATGGGTGTAATAAGCCGTGTGTCAGATTTATCATATGCGCTTCTTGAAATTAATTTTGTAAGCTCTAGAGAACGTTTCCATAGATGGCGGATCAATTCCTGTATTTAGTGTTGCAATTTTAGATTTTAATAAATAATGGTTCACCTTCAATTACTTTTGAGAATCCCAACATAATTTGTTTGTCCAGGCTAAATATACAAAAAAAAGCGGTTGATGGCCGCTTTAAAAGAAATTATAAAGAAAAATATTATATTTAAATTGGAAAGTTATTTAAGGATAAATCAGGATCTCATAAGGTATAAAAGAATCTGATATGCTAATTGTGTACATATTTCTTTTCGTATTTGTACACAAAATTGCAGTATGAACTATATAAAAATAAACTAATTCCGGTTAAATAAACACTGAATGAACGTTTTCTTTTTGTTATCTTGACGGTCTTCAGGTAGTAATTTAATGGTTTTATCTAGTTTGGTTTTGTTACTGAAATGGCGTTTTTCGAACGCTTTGGCAGTGTTATCTCGATGGCTGTTTCTTCGTGAACGCTATCCGTTTATGTAGCGTTTTATCCAGAGTTATCAAGGCTTCCCGTTATTTTTTCTAGTGTCTACTTTGTATTGCTTATATACAAAAAAATTATTTGTGTGGCTTTGTAATTAAGTTTGATAATTTATAACAAAGTTCGATAATTTCTAAAACAAATTGATAATTTATAATAAAGTTTGATAAAAAACAGCGTGCTGATTACACTAAATCTCAAGCTGTTTTTATTTACCATTTTATGTACAATAAAATTAAGAATTTTTATTCAAGTAAAGGGCAGTTGATAATGAAAAGTGATTCATCAGTACATAAAAAATAAAGCGAGATGAAAAATTAAATGATTCAGAATGAGATTGTATTAGTTGTAAGTGTATCTATCGTTAGAGATAACCAAGTTTTGATGATAAAAGAAAATAAACCATCAGCAATTGATAAGTGGAATTTCCCTTCTGGAAGAATTGAAAAGAAGGAAGATATTTTACTTGCAGCTTGTAGAGAAGTAAAAGAAGAGACAGGTTTAGAAGTAAATCTCCAATATACAACAGGGGTATACAATTTTATTAGCGCCTCTAATGATCAAGTTATATTGTTTCATTTTAGAGGTGAAATAATTGGAGGTTCAATTAAACTCGAAGAAGATGAAATTGTAGATTATAAATGGATTCAGCTTTCAGAACTTATAAATATTGAAAATGAAGTACTACGTAACGCTAATGTAAACAAGCAAATAATAAATAATCTACTACATAATAATTTATATTCAATTTCTATTTTTAATAAACAACTTGTGAATTAATTTATTGTTCAATATGGGCTTTTGTGGAAGATGCGACAGTTGAATTAAATGCCATCAAATTATCAAACTTTATTCTAAAAAAATCAAATAACCTTTAATTAAGGACTGTACTTTTATCAAACTTTGTTAAAAATGCAGTCCCTTTTTTATTTATAACATAAGGTTTTGTGCAACACTTTTAATCAAACTTTATTTTAAAGCAACATTAATGCATGAAGAATGCCTACTTTCGATTAAAAAAAAGGGATTCTTCATGCATTTTAATGGACTTAGGTTATTGAGTAAGCAACGGGTTCTTATTCAAGAAAAGCACCCGTTTGTTGAATAAGAAATCCTGTTCTTTGATGCAGATTGTCTTTGAACTACACTATCTCTACTTCACATTATTTTAAAGATGCATGCAAGGTTTACAAAATAACTATAGTCTATTCGTCACAAAAGTTCATTTATTTGTTTCGTAAGCTCTTTAAATTTCTTGTCGGGTTCTGTGTACGCTTCATCATTTGGAATCATAAAGCTAAGCTTTCCTAAAACATCTTGTCTTTCTGTTTCAAGCTTTAAACGTAATTCATCCAGATTATCTTTTTTTGGGGATAATTCATTCAATTGCTTTTGTACGCTATTTCCCGAGCGTTTTGGTAGTGTTATTTCGGTGTCAATTTCTTAGTGAACGCTATCCGTTTCTTGGGCGTTTTTTTCAGTAACATCAATACCTCTCGTTATATCCGATTTTAATTTTCAATTTAATTTAGCCTATATGAATATAAAGTATTATGATTTAAAATCAAATTAATTAATCACTTTTGGAACATATATTTTGGTGAATATCTAACTGCTATATAGGATGATTATATTCTAATGGAGAACAATCTTTATCAGGAACTCGTTAGGTACAAAAGAATGTAATACGCTAAATCTATTAGATTTCTGCGAAAGAATACCCCATTTAAGTTAAGTCATAGGTATCCTAAATATATATTGTGTATAAAATCTTATTGTGAATTATACACAAGTAAATTAATCACGGTTAAATAAACGCTGAATGAACGTTTTTTTGGTGTTATCTTGACGATCTTCATTTAGTAGTCCAATAGCGTTATCTAGTTTGTCTTGTAGTAACTGTATTTGTGCATCTTTCTCTTCTTTCTCTGAACGCTCTTGTAACAATAATTCAATGATATCTTGGTTTTGTTGTACAATTTTTTCTTGTTGCTGAAACATGTGCAAAAATTTATCTTGAATTACTGAAATGTCATTTTCCGAACGTTTTGGTAGTGTTATCTCGGTGTTTATTTCTTCGTGAACGCTATCCGTTTCTTTGGCGTTTTCTTCAGTGATATCAATGCTTCTCGTTGCAGCTTCTTCTAATTTCCAGTTCTGATTTAAGTATTCTTTCATCTGTTTTAAAATATCAATATCTTTTTCATAGTAAATGCGTTGTTTCCGCTCGTTTCGGTCAAATATATAGTCCGTTTTTTCTAGCTCAATTGACCATCTCCGAAGCGTATTTGTGTTAATGTCTAATTGTTTTGCTACTTCTTGTGCAAAATATCCATATTCCAAATTTCACACCTCCGTTATTTGTGTGTTACACTATTTTTCTTTATTAGAATGCTGTTTCCTTTAAAAGTGTTTTTTATATTTTTTGAGAGAAGGTGTTATGTTGTGAACACTATCCGTTTTTATAACGTTTTCCTCAGTATTACCAACGCTTTTGGTTATAGTAGAATAAAAGTCATGCGCGCCATATCTTCGTTATCCATGCGTTATGGATGGTATCCATCTTTTTTGAATTTTTACCTTCTGAGAAGTATGAAATGACTTATATGTACCTATACTATATTTAAAAGCCTATTTCCATATTCAGATTTGCTTTCACTTTTTGGTGTATAAAAATATCTAACTTCTACTGAGATTTTCTCCGGAATTTACTAGTACTTACTAAAACACAATTTGTCTATGAGATATTAGAGGTTTACTTCTAATACAAAAATTCTACTAGATATGTGTAAGAGAATCAAAGGTTTCCTTAGTTGGATTAGTATTTGAAACAAAATTATTAGATCCTGAACAACCTAACGATAATATGTTAAGTAGAATTATTCGTGAACACTATCCGTTTTTCTAGCGTTTTTTATATAAATGTTCACTATTAGCTGAACCGGGATCGTGTATACATCATAAGTACAAAACTACCTTGTAGATATATAGATATAGTTAGGAAGTTTGGAAAATCCGGGAAAAACAATACAGGCCTGAAGAAATTGATTTAACAACTGTCAGTGGAACGAAAGAGAGAACCCTTAGGTGTATAGAAGGGGAATCTATTCATATCTTTAGAAGCTTAGGAACTACATAGAGTCATAAAGAATGTTTTAAGATATGCGGTAAATTATTTTATCGAAGAAGGCAATAATAACATTGACGAAGAAATGACACTGTCTTTCCGTACAAGAAATCTATGAGGGCATGAGAGGAGCTGCAACACGTCTTCATCGGTAACTTATAGAATTAATTCTATAAACACTAGAAAAAAGAACTTGATTGTTTCATCGAAACAAGAAGGGTCCTATTTTATTATAAATAAAAATGGTTCTGGTGCAAAAACTATAAGGCTTATGTAACGAATCTTCGAAACTTGGACATACTAGTACTTTAAAAAAGGACGTGATTAGTATGGAAAAGCAAAACTTATTCAAGTGGAAACACTATCAGCCTGAACTAATCTTATTAACAGTAAGATGGTACCTGCGGTACAATTTAAGCTTTCGTAACCTGGTGGAAATGATGGAAGAACGAGGAGTATCAATCGCTCACACAACCATTATGCGTTGGGTTCATCAATATGGGCCTCAATTAGAAGAGAAAGTACGATATCATCTTAAATCAACAAATGACTCATGGAGAGTTGATGAAACCTATATCAAAGTAAAAGGTCAATGGATGTATTTATATCGTGCTGTAGATTCCGAAGGGAACACCATTGATTTTTATCTTAGTAAATCAAGAGATAAACAAGCAACCAAGTGCTTTTTCAAGAAAGCCTTGGCTTTTTCGTATGTTTCTAAACCTCGTGTGATAACAGTAGATAAGAACCCTGCCTCCCCTGTAGCGATGCAAGAGTTGAAAGAAGAGAGCCATATGCCCGAAGGCATACAACTAAGACAAGTTAGATATCTTAATAATATAGTGGAACAAGATCATCGTTTTATTAAGAAACGTGTGCGTTCTATGTTGGGATTTAAGTCATATAAAACAGCAACTTCTATATTGAGTGGTGTGGAAGCCATGCATATGATAAAAAAGGGACAAATTGATTTACAGAATCAGTCTGTCCAAAATCAGAAAGAGTTCATCCACCGAGTGTTTGGACTTATAGCATAAAATACGATTCCGTTAGGAATCTACTATCATCCATGTTCTTCTTCATATATTTGCACCAGAACCACTTAAATCGTACTTGTTATTTTAATTAACTTATACACTTAAAAATTTCCAAATAAACAAGGAAATATCTTCTTTCAAACGAATTAGACACATAACGGTTAGATGCCGACATGACGGACATCAATGATGATGAATAACGACAAAATGACAACATGACAGACATCGATGATGATGTATAACAACGAAATGACAACATGACAGACATCGATGATGATGTATAACAATGAAATGACAACGTGACGGACATCGATAGCAACGTATGACGATGAGGTGGTGACGATGAAATGGATAGAGAAGAACCTTACAAGAAAACATATTCCCTTGCAGATATAGCTAGGATGCTTGGGCGGCCACGGACAACTCTTCAAGCCTGGCGGGATCAATTTAAACCATATTTACCAACCGTCGCAGGGACGAAGGGGCGAACACTAAGATATGAACAGGAAGCCTTAGAGCTTTTTAAATTAATTGCTGATATGAAAGATGCACAAGAGCCACCAGACGTAATAGAACAGATGTTGAAACAAAATGTAAATTATATTGTAGTAGAAGAGAGTGACGAGGACGACGAAATAACGAAACCAATTATTCAGACAATGTATGAAAGCATGAAAGAGGTTTCTATATATTTTCAAGAGCAAAAGGCTATGAACATAGAACTTTTAAAGCGCATAAACAATTTAGAACAAACTAATCAAATGCTACTGAATAAGATTGATGAACAAAAAAAGGCTCTTGATGGAAAAATAAATAACAGAGATCAACAGTTATTAGAAGTAGTTCGAGAAATACAAGAAACAAAGAAATTAGTTGCATCTACTCAACAAGAAAAATCATGGTTTGCTAAATTATTTAGAAAATAACTTAAATAACAAGTAAATTATTAAAGCATAGGGAATCTTGTATGTTTTTACAAGATTCCCTATTTAATTTATAAATCGGATGAGCCTCCCTAAATGATTACAAAAAATAACAGAAAAAACCCAACAGAATACTATATTTATTAAATCTTGTTTTAAAAAAGTAAAACCACTAAAAACATTAGAATTAAAATTTGACCATTTAAACTTACTCTGACAAGCTTTTCAAGATTTTAGCTTAGTAAATTTCAAAGTTAATTTGCCGGTAAATGAGTGAATTTTCGGAATTATAAAGGTGGAAGTTTCATAGATGAAATGTCTGGACAATGATAAAAAATCATAGAAAATGAGGCGTTTTTTTAAAGCTTCTCATGTCGAGAAGTGATTAATTAATTGAGAATTATAAGAGGACATGACAAATATCCTTGCTGTATATGATTTTTTTGAGCAAGGCTACACACTATTATGATTTTTTTAGATTAATTATTCTCTTCTAAAAAATTATAGAAAACAAATTCACTTTTTGGATTTGTACCATATAATGAGATTTTTTCTTTTGATTCACGACTTCTTCGTTTCCAGTTTTGCTTAGATTTTTGGTTGAACATTTTCATAAAATGTGCAGGATTGCTGTTTTCAGCTTTATTAAACTGGAACCATTGCACACATTCTTCAAAATCCCATCTTGCATATCGATCGATATCAGATGGCATTCTTAAGGCAATTGTGTATGCATCTTTTTCGGTAAGGTGAGTTAGCTCCTGGCTTAATATGTAGTGATAAACTTTTTTCTGATCGTTACTTAGGTAATCATCTAAATCTTGTAATCTGTTATTAAATGCTTTTGAGTCATTTTCAGCATCGGTTTTTAATTGTTCTTCTATATTAAAAATATCCAAAGAATTAGGTGAAACCTGTTTAGTATTTTTCATATCTTCATGATTAACTTCAGCGGTTTTCTTACTAAATTTATTCTTTAATAATTTAGTAAAAGTAGAACATACATCAATTGCTACAGCCCATTTTACCTTGAAGTATTCTATAATTTTTAAATAATTATTATGCATGGTTAAAATGTAAACGGAAGGGGCAATTTTACCGTGTCTTCGTACTTTAATCTGTTGGCATACTCCCAAATCTTGCAACCAATTAAACACGTAGTTAATAATTGGTTTCGAAATACCTGATTTTTTGCTGATATGATCTTGTTTTACTTGGGAATAGCCTTCTTGTACTAGGTATGATAAAACAGTTTCTAAAGCTTCATATTTACGTTTGGTGAGGAAATCCTTTGTAGTAACACCTTCATATTCTAGGACAATATTATCAATATAAGTAGTAACTTTCTTAATTGATTGATTAATAGCCCCAGTATTCTTTGATAAGTGATTGATGTGGGGACTTAGTTCGGCTTTTGCTCGACTGAGCAAAAAGTTTTGCAATAACATAGAAAAATCGGTTCTGTTGCAAAGTTCTCTAAACCACGTTACATTTTAGAAAAAATGAGTAGGAGCACGACAAGATGAGATATTTTAAAGGAAAACAGTTTAAGAAAGATATCATTTTAGTAGCCGTTGGCTACTATTGTCGTTTTTCTCTAAGCTATCGTGATGTGTCTGAAATTCTGAAGGAACGTGGTATTTCAGTTCATCCCACAACGATTATGCGCTGGGTACATGAATATGGCAATCTGATGTATCAAATTTGGAAAAAGAAAAACAAAACGGTACAGTTATCTTGGCGTTTGGATGAAACCTATATTAAAGTCAAAGGAAAATGGTGTTATTTATATCGTGCCATTGACAAAGAGGGGCAAACGCTTGATATTCAACTGCGTAAAAAGAGAGATACACAAGCGGCATATGCTTTTATGAAAAGACTGGTTCGAACTTATGGAGAACCAACGGTTCTGACTACAGATAAGGCTCCTTCTTTAATTTGCGCATTTAAAAAATTACAGAGGATAGACTTTTACAAAAATACCTTTCATCGTACAACAAAATATCTCAATAATCTCATTGAGCAAGATCATCGACACGTGAAGCGCCGTTTCGCTCGTTCCTTAGGATTTCAAAGTCTTCGTCATGCCTCACGTACGATAAAAGGGATAGAAACGCTTCATGCCATATACAAACAAAGACGAAGTCTTCAATCAGACTCCGTCTTTTCGGCGTATAACGAATTACAGAATTTATTAACGGTTTCATAAAATTTGACCACAATCTTCCCATATCTCTATGTGTAAAAAAACTTTGCAACAGAACCTTTCAAAGTCTTCGTCATGCCTCACGTACGATAAACATACTAAGATTAGTAGTGTAGACCAAGGCATTGGTTCGCACTACTATTTTTTATATAGTAGAAGTGAAGAAAAGGCCGTGAGTCCTTTAGGGTTTAGAATCGGTACGATAAACTGGCCTTCTTCTCTTACCTTATTTGAATCAGTTTTTAGTATGTTGGTCCTCGAGATCGTGTATAAGAAATGGGAATCGATAAGTGTAAGTTGAAGACTTCAATTCCACCTAAGGAGGAACTATATGAAACACGTAATTGCATTTGATATCAGTATGGGTAAAAGTTATATGGTAATTTATAATTCACAGAAACAATGTGTATTTGAAAGTGAAATCAAACATTCTAAGCCTGAATTTGAAAAGCTACATGAAAAGATACATGAGCTTACAGATGAAACTGGTGAATCACCTGAAATTGTGTTCGAAGCAACAGGTATCTATTCCAGGCAGCTAGAGCGATTCATGCAAGATAACCAGTATACATATTGTTTATTGAACCCATTAGAAGCCAAACTGCAATGTGATTCCTTGCGGATTCATAAGACAGACCGAAGCGATGCACACCGATTGGCTCTCACTCATTTCACGGTTACCCGAAGGGTATCTACTGGAACTGATAACTTATTCTATCAGTTAAAATCTCTTTCTAGATTGTATAGCGAATTGGATGGTGAATTATCGATGATTCGTGGCCGTATGCATAAAGTGATCCAATTAACATTTCCTGAATTGGAAAAAATGTTTACCAGTAAATCTGATTTATTTTTAAATTTTGTTCAACTATTTCCTCATCCAGATTGTGTTTTAGGTCTTTCTAAAACCATTATAAAAAATCGTATTCGTGCCAACACCAATAAAAAAATATCAACTATCACGGCGGAGAAAAAAGCAATTCAGGTACTTGAAATAGCGAAAACTTCCTATCCAGCCGTTTCTCAGAACGATGTTCTGTGTGATCAACTCAAATTATACGCAAGACGTTATCAAGAGCTTCTTCACCAAAAAGAATGCTGTATTAACAAGATGGTGCATATAGCCGGACAACGTGCAGAATACAATATCATTCTTAGTCTTCCTGGAGTTGGACCGAATACTGCCATACGCTTAATGGCTGAAATAGGAGATATTACTCGTTTCACCAGTAATAAGCAACTCAATGCATTTGCTGGTATTGATATACGTCGTTTTCAATCAGGTAAAACCTTTTTTAAAGATAAAATCAATAAACGTGGAAGTAAACATTTGCGGAAGCTCCTGTTCCTCATCATCCAGAACATGATTAAACAACGACGTTACGGAAAAAATCATATTGTTGAGTATTACGATAAACTAAAAACGCAACCTTATAACAAATGTCATAAAGTTGCGTCCATTGCATGTGTAAATAAGTTATTGAAGCTCCTCTTCTATCTCATTACACATAATATATACTATGATTATCGGTTAACCGCCTGAAATCATAGTTTCATTCATCATATCATATTCTCCCCCCTAGTAAAAAAATGAACACATATTAGGGGTATTTGGTTTGCAATATAATTGACATAAAATCTCTGACATTTAATGAATTAGAACTCTGAAAAACAGTTGACTAATCGTAAGAAAAGGAATCGAAACGGTTCATGCCCTATATAAACAAAGACGAAGTCTTCAATCAGACTCCGTCTTTTCGACGTATAACGAATTACAACAATTACTAACGATTTTATAAAATTCGTCTGTAATCTGTTCCACTGTTAATGTGTTAAGAAACTTTGCAACAGAACCAATTAATTGATGGTGATGCGTTAATTAATATGATGAACACATAAAGCTAACTCTTTGGAGAAGTTAGCTTTTATATTTTTTAGAGAAGTATTATTTCTTACAAAATTAATTCCGCAAGTAATAATTTATGTAAAATTCTTCGTTTCCTTCTGCTATACTAAATATTGTAATATGTACATAATTTTTAAGGGGGAAGCAAGTAATGCCAAGTAAATTTTGGACTATTTTCTTTTTAATTATCTTCTTTCCAATTGGTCTGTTTTTAATGTGGAAGCATGAACATTTTACAAAAGCTGTACGTGTTATCATTTCATTATTTTTCTTGATTATCATTCTATTTACAGCATGTAATAGTGATACAAGTAGTGCTCAGAAAGCTGAATTGAAAAAGAAAGAGCAACAATTAATCAATAAAGAAAAAGATTTAGAGAAACTGGAGAAAAAATTGCTAGAAAAAGAAAAAGAACTAGATAATAAATTAAGAGAATGTCAAAAAGTTGATGAAGACAAGAAAAAACAAGAAGAGCAAAAGAAGCTTGAAGAAGAGCAACATAAACAAGAAGAAACACGCAAGCAAGAAGAGCAAAAGAGACTTGAAGAAGAGAAACGTAAACAAGAAGAAGTAAAAAAACAACAAGAAGAACAAAAGAAACAACAACAAACTCAAAATGAGCAACAAGCTTCAACCACAACTTCAGATTCTCAACCTAAACCAGAAGCGAAACCTGTACAAAGCAACTCTTGTAATATAAAAGGGAATAGAAACAGTAAGGGAGAAAAAATTTATCATATGCCCGGACAACAATTCTATGATAAAACAAATCCCGAAGAAATGTTTTGCTCAGAAGCAGACGCAAAAGCCGCAGGATATAGGGCATCAAAAAGGTAGTAAAAGGTCCGACTCCACAACAGAGTCGGATCTTTATTTCAATTTCACTTCACATATACATAGGCTTCACTTGCTGTTACATAGTATGTTTTTCCCTTACCTTTAGATAAATGTTAATATTCTTGGTTCTGTTGCAAAGTTTTCTAAAGTAAGCTAAACTCTGTAAAAAACAAACAAGGAGCGTAACAAATGGGATATTTTAAAGGAAAACAGTTCGAGAAAGATATTATCTTGGTAGCCGTTGGCTACTATTGTCGTTTTTCTTTAAGCTATCGCGATGTGTCTGAAATTCTCAAAGAACGTGGTATTTCTATTCATCCAACAACTATCATGCGCTGGGTTCATGAATATGGAAATCTTATCTATCAAATTTGGAAGAAGAAAAACAAAAACACATTGTTATCTTGGCGTTTGGATGAAACCTATATCAAAATTAAAGGAAAGTGGTGTTATTTATATCGAGCAATTGATAAAGAGGGACAAACACTTGATATTCAACTTCGTCAAAAACGAGACAAACAAGCAGCATATGCTTTTATGAAAAGACTCGCTCGAACTTTTGGAGAACCAACGGTTCTGACGACAGATAAGGCTCCTTCTTTAGCTTCCGCATTCAAAAAATTAAAGGAGATAGGTCTTTACAAAAATACCTTTCATCGTACAATAAAGTACCTCAATAATATCATCGAGCAAGATCATCGACATGTGAAACGTCGATTTTCCCGTTCCTTAGGCTTTCAAAGTCTTCGCCATGCCTCACGTACTATTAAAGGTATAGAAACTGTTCATGCCATATACAAACAAAAGCGAAGTCTTCAACCAAACTTCGTTTTTTCGACGTATAACGCATTACATGAATTATTAATAGTTTCATAAAACTGGTCCGCAATATTCCCCATCTCTTTATGTCTTCGGAAACTTTGCAACAGAACTAGAAAGAGGAATGTGACATTTTTTAAGATTTATTTTTCCTTCAAAAACAAAAAAGATCCTTTATCACATATTAAAGGATCTTTTTTGTTTACATAATATAATTACCACCGACTTATATGAGAGGTAGTCTTCAGTGGGACTGGATTCCAACTTTGTGGTATGGTTTGCCATGATTTGATCGTTCCATCTTTACTTTTAATAAATGCTTTAAATTCTATATTTCTTTCAGCTGGCAACACAACATTTCCTCTCCAATCATTACTATGAGAATCATAATATAATTGAATTGGATACTGTTTCGTGTCCCAACTTCCTAATTCCGCACGATTCCCAGTAATATAAACAGTATCTCCTATTGTTGTAGGAGCATTTTTTACTACAATCGTTTGCATAACAGGAGTCACACCTAATAAATCCTTAAATTTCTCCATTAATGAATTGTTATACATTACATCTTGATAACGAAGTAACGTAAATCCAGCAAAATTATAATTAAAAGCCATTTCTGCAACTCTGTTATACTCTGCCTCATTTCCTAAACTTAAAGCATTTTCACCATTTAATACAATTCCCTTTTGATTAGCTAATGTTGCAATTTCTTGTACTAATGTTCTAGGCATTGAATATTCTGGATAACTACCTTTGTCTGTCATTTCTAGACAAGTAAATGTTACATCTAACTTTGCGCTTTTGAAAGCATCAAGTAAATGGCTATAATTATTATACCCTGCTGGCTTTTCTGCCCCGTGAGGTATAACCGGATTATTATATTGCCAATGTACTCCTGCAATCTTTGCGCCGATTGGTACTTGAAAACTTGGATCAAAGGCATCGTGTGCCAATTCACCAATTAATTTTGTATGACTTTCTAAAACACCTTGATACCATTCTAAATAATCTTTTCCATATGAAGAGTTATATCCATTCTTTAGAAACAGTTCCCCATCACTTGGTGGTAAAATTTCTGAAACAGAAGTAAGTTTTGTACTCCACTCTTTGTTCACTTCATTTAAGGAATCATATTTATTTAATACCCAGGAACGGAATTTTGATTTTGCAAATTCTGTATAGGCTTGAAACTTTCCACGTGATGGATAACTGCTTCCATCAGCAGATGTGTAGGAAGGATATCTCAGTTCTCCAGCTGGTCCCCCAGATAAGTATATCTTTGCGATTACATCTTTATACGGTTTCATAGCTACTGCGAATGCCGTATATAGTTCACCATATTCCTTTTGAATTACATCTGAAGCAAGTGGATTCAATGTTTCTTTATTAACGGTTCCGGTTTCAGATTTAAAGTAAAGACTATCATCATTTTTTTGATTCCAAACCCATGAAGGAATTGGTGTATTACAATCATCGCCAACATTTCCACCACACTGATGTGTAGAAATAATAGGTATCATTTTCATACCTGCATTTCTTACTGATTGAGCAAAACGCTGTGCGTATGAAAAATCAAATTGCTGATCCCCGTTCTTTTCCATATCTCCCCACCAAAAATCAACAGTAATAGCATAAAAACCATTTTGTTTTGCCCACCTTAAATCATTTTCAAATGTCTCCCAATTTGTTACTTCCGGAATCTTTTTTAATGGTGCCATTAAGTAAGCTTTGTAATCCGGATTCATTCCTTTTCCATTTACGGCTGCAAAACTTGCTTGTGGAATTAATAGAGATACAAATAACATCAAGACAGATAAAATGACAATACCATAATATTGAAACTGTTTTTTCATCTCTTTTCTCCCTTTCCCTTTTTTAAATTTATAAAGCACTTATGTATCCGTTTTCATTATATACGAAAAACGCAATCGTTTGCATGAAAAATATTGCATAATACTAAAATAAACAAGCTAGATTAATTAACTTGTTTATTTTAAAATTCGACTACAGATTATTCACTTTTACATAAAAATATCATTTCTCATTTTACGGTTCTGGTGCAAGAACTCTAAAGCTCTTGCAAGTAATCTCCTAAACTTTTCCATACCGATAGTGCGGTTCTGGTGCAAAAATTATAAGGCTCATGTAACGAATCTTCGAAACTAACAGTAAGATGGTACCTGCGGTACAATTTGAGCTTTCGTAACCTGGTGGAAATGATGGAGGAAAGAGGATTATCAATTGCTCACACAACGATTATGCGTTGGGTTCATCAATATGGACCTCAATTAGAAGAGAAAGTACGACATCATCTTAAATCAACAAATGACTTGTGGAGAGTCGATGAAACTTATATTAAAGTAAAAGGGCAATGGATGTATTTATATCGTGCAGTCGATTCAGAAGGTAATACAATTGATTTTTATCTAAGTAAATCAAGGGATAAACAAGCAGCCAAGCGCTTTTTCAAGAAAGCCTTGGCTTTTTTATACGTTTCTAAACCTCGCGTGATAACAGTAGATAAGAACCCCGCTTATCCTGTAGTAATTCGAGCGTTGAAAGAAGAAAAGCATATGCCTGAAGGCATAGAGCTAAGGCAAGTTAGATATCTCAATAACTGGATGGGAGTCCATATACATATTGTTAAAAGTAGAGTGGTTCAAGTCGGAGAAAGGCACCTGAGGGTGTCTTTTCTTTATGAGGTTCCGCCACATGCTCATCAAGCTACGGTTCTTAAGTACCCCTATATACAAAAACAGAGGGCAGATATGCATCCCCCTCTTGTGTCCAACCATTATTATTCTTGCTCGTCCATAATTTTCTCAAACGCAGCAGATACTTTTTCAAATTCCTCGTCACTCTCAATGTATGAGAATTCACTATCTTCTTCTACTTTTAAAAAGAAAATATCAATGTCTTCCTCTGTTTCCGTTTGAATGTCTTCTACAAAGCCAACAGCAATGTATTCTGCTCCTTCAATATTCATCGTTCCGAGCACTTCAACTTCCTGCTCCTCATTACTCTCATCGTTAAGGGTGAAAATTTCGCCTACTTCAATTTCCGACATATTCATTCTCCTCCTGTTATGCTCTAAAAAGTAGAACGTTCAAATCGCATACTTACTTATATCTTTCCTTAAAAAATCAAATTAATGCGCAAAGAACAAAAATTTTTTGCTGCTTCAGCGTAAGAATCCAACTAAAAGGATATCATATATGAATATGAATGAATACATTTTGGATTCTCGTCACATGCCTATCAAGCTAAGCTTATATAAGTTTAATTTCATGTGAAATTTTTTCTTTTTTCTAAAGATCTAATGTAAGTTCTTTAAAGATTTGCATATCAAATAGACCCTATAGGGTTTCAATTTTTTGGATTACGCTACATGATTGTGAGACATAGAAAAGTTATATACGACGCCTAAGATATCAAAGACTGTTTTCTTCTCATACCTATAAGATTCTCGTCCGTTTTTCTGTAAGAGGCCTCACCATATCAAAAAAAGAAAATCGTACATTATCAAGACTTAAATTCTGAGAACCTTTGATTTAGAGGTTATCATTCAAAAATGAGTCCATTATTTAAAAGAGCCAATTTTGAAGGGAAGCACTGATTGTTTACTTCTTATTCACTTGATAGTATAGTTCGAGAAGTTCTGCTACAGGAATGTTATTTATTTTCATACCTGTTATATCACTCTGCTGTATTTCCACGTTCCTAAGGTTACTATTATTTATTTTACTACCTTTAAGGTCACATCTTTCAAATGTGATTGGATTACCTTCATTTCCAAGACTTGTATCAACGAAACGAACCCCATCTAAAGCCATTTCACTATTAGAAAAGTTTAGATCCGTAAACAATGTATTTCTAAAATTGGTTCTGTTGCAAAGTTTTCTAAAGTAAGCTAAACTCTGTAAAAAACAAACAAGGAGCGTAACAAATGGGATATTTTAAAGGAAAACAGTTCGAGAAAGATATTATCTTGGTAGCCGTTGGCTACTATTGTCGTTTTTCTTTAAGCTATCGCGATGTGTCTGAAATTCTCAAAGAACGTGGTATTTCTATTCATCCAACAACTATCATGCGCTGGGTTCATGAATATGGAAATCTTATCTATCAAATTTGGAAGAAGAAAAACAAAAACACATTGTTATCTTGGCGTTTGGATGAAACCTATATCAAAATTAAAGGAAAGTGGTGTTATTTATATCGAGCAATTGATAAAGAGGGACAAACACTTGATATTCAACTTCGTCAAAAACGAGACAAACAAGCAGCATATACTTTTATGAAAAGACTCGCTCGAACTTTTGGAGAACCAACGGTTCTGACGACAGATAAGGCTCCTTCTTTAGCTTCCGCATTCAAAAAATTAAAGGAGATAGGTTTTTACAAAAATACCTTTCATCGTACAATAAAGTACCTCAATAATATCATCGAGCAAGATCATCGACATGTGAAACGCCGATTTTCCCGTTCCTTAGGCTTTCAAAGCCTTCGCCATGTCTCACGTACTATTAAAGGTATGGAAACTGTTCATGCCATATACAAACAAAAGCGAAGTCTTCAACCAAACTTCGTTTTTTCAACGTATAACGCATTACATGAATTATTAATAGTTTCATAAAACTGGTCAGCAATATTCCCCATCTCTTTATGTCCTCGGAAACTTTGCAACAGAACCCTAAAATTTATATTGTGGAACTTTGAATGGCTAAGATTACAATTATTAATGTGGGGCTACCCATCAAGTTACTATTGCTAAAAGAGCTACCCTCTAAAGTGGAGTGAACCCTGAGAATGAGACGATAAAAAACACCTCTCTAAATCGTAAGTAAGTTATGATTTTAATGGAGGTGTTTTTCGCATGGGGAAAAAGACGCATTATCCCGCCGAAATAAAGTGGAAAGTAGTTGAAATGAAACACCAAGGATTCAAAAATAAAGAAATTATGGATGCCTTAGGAATTAAGCATGTGGCTCAAATTAAAACTTGGATGAAATGGTATCGTGAAGGTGAAACCTATCGGTTTGAACAATCTATTGGAAGACAATCTGCACATGGAAAAGGCTTAAAAAAGTTAACAGAACTTGAACAAAAAGAATTAGAAATACGTTATTTAAAGGCAAAGATTATATTGCTGGAAAAGTGCCAAGAAACCTTAAGGAGGTGGGAGGAAAAGAAGAAATAATGAAAATGATAAAGGAATGGCAATCAATTTTTACAATTGCAGAACTGTGTTCCATATTTAATATTTCGCGCGCTACTTATTATCGTTGGAAAAAGCACGAGAAAACAGTAACTAATCATGAAGAAAAAACCGTAATAGAAATATGTCAACATCATAAATATCGGTATGGATATCGTCGGGTTACAGCTTGTCTACGTAATCAATTTAACATTGTAATGAATCATAAAAAAGTATTACGTATCATGAGAAAATACAACGTATTATCTCGGGTTAGAAAAAAGAAGAAGATATTTGTGCTCGGTCATGAACCAGTGGTAGCTAAAAATAGAATACAACGGAGATTTAAAGCTACCAAGCCTAATGAAAAATGGTTCACTGATATCACGTATTTGATGTTCGGCAATAAGACTCTTTATTTTTCATCTATTATAGATGGGTTTAACAATGAAATTGTAAGTTATAAAATAGGTGAGACACAGGATGTTTCTCTTGTATTAGATACTCTAAAAGAGGCTTTAAGAAAGCGAAATGTGATTGATACGATTTTACATTCGGATCAAGGAAAAGTATATACATCAAAACAATTTCAAACATATGCCAAAGAAAAAGGCATTATCACAAGCATGTCTCGTACAGGAAACTGCCATGATAATGCCCTCATAGAATCCTTTCATTCTCATTTGAAATCCGAAGGATTCTATGCGCAAAATATAAAACAATCGAATAATGCTAGTATAATACAAACTGTGGATGAATACATCCACTACTATAATAATGAACGGATTCAGAGAAAATTAGATAACATGTCACCTATAGATTATAGGAAACATGTGGTCTAGGTGTTTTTTCTTTGTCTCACTAAATGGGGTCAGACCAAAAGCTACTTGATAACACTCCGTTTTAGCCATATTACAGTTTTCATATTGAGTACCTGAAATGTCCTCATTTTCAACTAATTTTTCTATCCCTAATAAGTTTTCTATTATCTTTATATAACAATATCCATCTTCAGTTTTAAAGGTTGCTTGATATCCCGTTTTTCCATAAAAGCAGTGATTGTTTAGCTGTCTACTAGATGTTTCAAGATCCCAGACTCGTACATTCGGAAACTCTTTTTCTATCAAATCTATGACCTTTGAGCCTATGCCTTTACTTTGAGAGTCAGGGTCTACAAAAATACGGTCTATTCTTCCGAAAGATTTACCGGAAATCGTGACAATAATTCCACCTACAATCGTATTGTTGTATATAACCTTGAAGTAATTTAACTCCTTAATCATATAATTAGTCATTTCAATTGAGGAATACCCTGGTGGCTGAATATTATAGTCAATTATATTCTCTTGATCTGGAAGCCATTTTTTTGCTTCTTTATCAAAGGTTCTTTTTTAAATTTCTGTTAACTTTTCAGTATTCGTAATAGATGCTTTATCGTTCCTTATTGTTGACATTTAGACGTCCCTTTTAAACTTAGCATTGAGTGCCTTTAACCCTTATATTACCATATCTGAATTGGTCTAATTTTTTAACTGGGCTATTTCAACAGCTTAAGAAGCTATACTAAACTAGTCCCTAAGAGTAAGTTATATATGCTTATAAATATCTGTGTAAGCAATCTTTAATTGCTCACGTAATTGCTTGTTCTCACCATCCAACTTTTTGAGACGGCGTTGTAGCTACATAATAAACGAACTAGACTAAATATGTAAGTTACTGTTTATATTTCTAATATCTATAAAAAGAAAGGATATTCGTTTTTATATTGAACGAACAATCCTCTCTTCATAATACTCTAATTAATGTACATTTAGACATAATTTAGGCATATTTAATTGGATTTTCTGTACGTTAAGGTAGAACAATTGAGATATGACAACTGGTTATTCAAAAAGCAGAGGTTTACAATATGGAGATTGTGTGCGACATTATATAATTTGTTACTCTTGACTGGGTACGAGATTGTGAGTCCTTAATTCAGTGATGTTAGCTTTTTTGGATTTTGTGAGAAATACTAGAAGGAGGATAGATTTAATTTCTGTATATTAAAATCCTCCTCTATTATTTGTCTCCTAAACAAGACGATTATTATTTCTATTTTGGTTCTGTTGCAAAGTTCTCTAAACCACGTTACATTTTAGAAAAAATGAGTAGGAGCACGACAAGATGAGATATTTTAAAGGAAAACAGTTTAAGAAAGATATCATTTTAGTAGCCGTTGGCTACTATTGTCGTTTTTCTCTAAGCTATCGTGATGTGTCTGAAATTCTGAAGGAACGTGGTATTTCAGTTCATCCCACAACGATTATGCGCTGGGTACATGAATATGGCAATCTGATGTATCAAATTTGGAAAAAGAAAAACAAAACGGTACAGTTATCTTGGCGTTTGGATGAAACCTATATTAAAGTCAAAGGAAAATGGTGTTATTTATATCGTGCCATTGACAAAGAGGGGCAAACGCTTGATATTCAACTGCGTAAAAAGAGAGATACACAAGCGGCATATGCTTTTATGAAAAGACTGGTTCGAACTTATGGAGAACCAACGGTTCTGACTACAGATAAGGCTCCTTCTTTAATTTGCGCATTTAAAAAATTACAGAGGATAGACTTTTACAAAAATACCTTTCATCGTACAACAAAATATCTCAATAATCTCATTGAGCAAGATCATCGACACGTGAAGCGCCGTTTCGCTCGTTCCTTAGGATTTCAAAGTCTTCGTCATGCCTCACGTACGATAAAAGGGATAGAAACGCTTCATGCCATATACAAACAAAGACGAAGTCTTCAATCAGACTCCGTCTTTTCGGCGTATAACGAATTACAGAATTTATTAACGGTTTCATAAAATTTGACCACAATCTTCCCATATCTCTATGTGTAAAAAAACTTTGCAACAGAACCTTTCAGAGCAAATTGAGATATCTGAATCGACTCTTTATCCCATCTTGAAAAGGCTTGAGAATAACGGGCACCTTGAAACGTATTCTAAAGAACATAATAGTAGACTGCGCAAATATTATCATCTTACAGAAAGTGGAGATTCTCAAATTAAAAATTTTCTCCAAGAATGGCATCAAGTAATGGAAGTATATAATTTTATTAAGGGAAGTGAAACAAATGAATAAAGCTTATTTTTTAGACTCTTTAGAACAAAATTTAGGAAGTCTTTTGAGAGAGGAACGATTTAAGTTTATTTCTTATTATGATGAAATTATTGAAGATTACATAGAAGATGGATACAGTGAAAAAGATGCAGTGAAAAAAGTAGGAGACCCGCTGGTAGTTGCGCAGAATATTTTGAAAGAACCGAGGGAAAAGAAGGTAAAAGTCCTTTCAAAAAGTGGCAAAATTTTTATTGGCTTTTTGATTATTTTAGGGTTTCCACTTTGGGGTTCTCTTTTATTAACAGGGATACTACTCATTTTATCAGGATATATAATAATTTGGTGTCTGCCATTTACAACAGGTGCGTTTGCGGTAGTAGGATTAGGTGCTTCTTTAACTAGTATTATAGGAACACCCTTCCTCTTTAAAGAAGGAGCATATCTTGTTGTTACCCAATTCGGTATTGGAATTCTAGTATTAGGATTGAGTATTTTAAGTGGGATAATTACCATTGCTATAGTAAAGCAATTTTTCAAGATTACTATTCGATTTACTCAAAAGATTATAAGCCTATTTAAACGGACGGTGGTATATTTATGACAATAAAAGAGCTGAAAAAGAAAAGCTTTAAATTATCTATTATATTAATAATAAGTGGAATATTTATATCTTTAATTGGTTTTGGAATGTCTGGATGGAATACTAATAAATATAAAACTACCGATCCCAAACTTTGGTATCGTACATTTGAAACAAATTAATTAAATATATTTGTTTCAAATGTAAAAATATCTGATCAATCCTTCATGAAAATGAAGGATTTTTTGTATAATCCAAAAATAGAAAACCTGGAAAAGTCTGCTTATCTATCTTATGTGAGTGTAGGGGTATAACCTATCTGGATTTGGAATCTCTTCTCTAAATGTAGCTTTAAAATAAAGTTTGATTAAAAGGATATGACTATTCTTAATAGGGGTTCAGCCCATCGTCATCAAGTTGAAAAATTTATTATTCCCCAAAACAAAAAAATGAGCTGAATTCTCATAGAGAACTATGGAAGAATAAATTTTTCGTTTTGGGGGCGTTTACTTTTCTTAAGCTGATGGGCATGTATAGTGACCCCTACTTGTTTAAATGCTTTAATAATGATATATAAGTTTCTTCGTTCCCCTCAAGTCGAACCTTTTTTTATCGGATTGTAAAGAGATATGAGGAAAAGAGAGTGAAGTAAATAATCGTATATAGGCACTCTCTTACAATAGTTATGTAAGGTTCATGAAAATATAAAAAGGGAGAAGAATAATAAACATTCTTCTCCCTTTCTACCTACTTGGAGTTTCATTATCATTAGATAGCCGTTGTAATGAATTGAAGGATGTACAATTCACCTTTGTTATTATAACAAAAGAGAGTATAATCGATTGGAAAAACAAAAGAAAGCAGCATAATTTTTGAAACTATACCTACCAAGGTTTATTTGGCATGCTCATTTTTAAGGACAAAAAGTATTTTAAGAGTTTTTTAGTTCATTTGAACGAAAGTTTATTTTGTTTCCATCCTTAAGTTGATGGGCATGCGGTGAGACCCCTGGAAGGGAAGGCAAAGTTTAAAGAAGAGGGTTGTCGGGATCTTTATGCGAATTGTGAAATTTAACACAAACATATTGTGACACTTATTTTCAAGGAGTATACTTATCTTCATCTTCTAAGAAAAGAGGCTTAACATGAAAGTGAAATTTATATGGATAAGTTTACTGACATCTTTCCTACTTATCACAGGATGTAATAACATATCTTCAACTGACAAAAAAGAAAAGGAAGAAAAGACAACTGCAACACATGAAGTGAATTACAATGATCAAAAAAATTGGGAGTTTGAATCAGGCGATTCACAATCACCAATCGACATTGACACAACTAAGACCCAGGAAATGAAAGACAGTGGAGCAATCGAATTTAACTTTAATAATGCTGTACTTGATGAAGTGGACAATGGACACAGTATCCAAGTAGACGTTACTGGAACAGCAAAAATCAATGGTCGTAACTTTGATTTAACACAATTCCATTTTCATGCACCTAGTGAGCATAAACTTGATGGTAAGCATTATCCCATTGAAGTTCATTTTGTAAATAAAGCACAAGACGGTCGTCTAGCTGTTATTGGTGTGTTCTTCAAAGAAGGTGCAGAAAACCAAGGATTCAAAAAAATGATTGATAGCATTAAAAAAGGTGATAAAAACACTTCTGTTGGTGAAATCAATATTGCTGCTATGCTTCCTACCAATAAAAGTTATTATCATTACCTTGGTTCATTGACTACTCCCCCACTTTCAGAAAATGTGGAATGGTATGTCATGAAAAACTCAGTAGAAGTTTCAAAAGCACAAATAGAAGCTTTCCAAAGCTATTACAATAGTAATAATCGTGACATTCAACCATTAAACGAACGTCTAATATTAAAACACGAAGAATAAATAAAATTAAAACATCCCCTCACGATGTACTTTTTGAGAGAGGATGTTTTAATTTACGCTGATAATACGGGTTGGCGGTGGGCTATTTTGGTTCTGGTGCAAAAACTATAAGGCTCATGTAACGAATCTCCGAAACTTGGACATACTGATACTAGTACTTTAAAAAAGGACGTGATTAGTATGGAAAAGCAAAACTTATTCAGGTGGAAACACTATCAGCCTGAACTAATCTTATTAACAGTAAGATGGTACCTGCGGTACAATTTAAGCTTTCGTAACCTGGTGGAAATGATGGAAGAACGAGGAGTATCAATCGCTCACACAACCATTATGCGTTGGGTTCATCAATATGGGCCTCAATTAGAAGAGAAAGTACGATATCATCTTAAATCAACAAATGACTCATGGAGAGTTGATGAAACCTATATCAAAGTAAAAGGTCAATGGATGTATTTATATCGTGCTGTAGATTCCGAAGGGAACACCATTGATTTTTATCTTAGTAAATCAAGAGATAAACAAGCAGCCAAGCGCTTTTTCAAGAAAGCCTTGGCTTTTTCGTATGTTTCTAAACCTCGCGTGATAACAGTAGATAAGAACCCCGCTTATCCTGTAGCAATTCGAGCGTTGAAAGAAGAAAAGCATATGCCTGAAGGCATAGAGCTAAGGCAAGTTAGATATCTCAATAACATAGTGGAACAAGATCATCGTTTTATTAAGAAACGTGTTCATTCTATGTTAGGGTTCAAGTCTTTTGGCACAGCTACATCCATTCTTGCAGGAGTGGAAGCTATGCATATGATTAAAAAAGAACAGATTGATTTACGGGATCAGTCTGTCCAAAACCAGAAAGAATTCATCCATGGATTGTTTGGGCTTACAGCATAAAATAGAATTTCGCTAGAAATATATGAGCTATAGTCTCTTTTATTTTATCTTTGCACCAGAACCCTTTTTCTTCTATGGCTTCAATTATACCTGCTCCGTGCATTGGATAAACAATGTTATCGCCAATTTGAAACATATAATCAACCTAATAAACTTTCATCTGGAAACTTAGAACCGCAATCAATAATCACAATATCGTCTGAATATTGTATTGCATACATGTTTTTTCCTATTTCATTAACCCCACCTAAAGCAAAAATGGATAGTGTATTTTGCACTGTACTCAAAATGAATACCCTCCTTTTTGAAAACATCCAAGCTTATTTGAATCCATATAGAGATTTTCTAATTTAGATTTATGACCAACCATTTATAAAGGGTTGGTCATAATAATCTCAAAGCTCCATATCTTTTAATCCCGGACTATGCTCATTTGACATTTCAGGAAGTTCTGGTATAGGAAAACCTTTTGGTGGCTCCGTTACACTTAACATTCCTTTGTTTCTACTTGGTGATTCACCTTGGAAGATCTCTCCGATTCTTGTTTCATCTAACCTGAAATTAAATTGAGTATTATGAAACCCCATTTCTACATACTTTCTACATTCAGGATACTTATTGATATCGTAGTTTGGTAATGGGAAAAGTTTTCCCCATTCAACGCCTAAAGTTTCTAACGCTTTTGCAAATGCATTTTGATGTGCATTATCACGCACAATTAAAAAGGCAAGTGTTTCACGAAAAGTTTGATTTGAACTCATTTCATAAATCCTTGTCTTTTGAAGTACACCAGTTGATTCAAGAACTAGGTTATCCATTAAATCACTAATTAGATTTCCATGACTATATACCCACGATCCGTTCCATGGATTACCGGCTGCATCTACTGGTAATGAGCTTTGAGCACCAACAATAAAATGGTGAGGATTTGCATGTTTAACCGCCTCATCAAGCGGTGCTTTATCCATACCGGCATTACCTGGTGTAGGCTCACCAGATCCATTTAATAATTGATTAATTGTATTCTGAACGAGCTCTACATGACTAATCTCCTCAAGAAAAACCCCTCGAAGCAAATCACGATATTCCTTCGCTTTTCCTCTAAAATTTGAACTTTGAAAGAAATATTGCATCATCGTACGCATTTCACCAAAATGGCCACCAAGTATTTCTTGTAAGACCTTCGCAGCGGCGGGATCTGGTTGGTCTGGCTTAATAATATTAATCAATTCTTCTTTGTAATAATACATAGAAAATACCTCTCTTTTTTAAGATAAGCAACAATTATAAAATCCCCTAAATTAAGGTAATTTATTCCTGTATATTTTTTTATATTCTATATGCTGTATTTAAAAAAGATAATTAATAAAGAACATACCCTGCTTTTTGTAAAAAGCAGGGTATGTTCTTATGTATCAGATAGAATTCGTATATTTTTTTAGTTCTTAAAGAGGATGTTGTTGATTTTGTGCTACGTTTAGAGCTGTTTGTGTAGTCATTAAATCTACTTGTAACTGTTCTTGTACATTATTCGGATGATAATATCCTTTATCAATCATATATTGACTTACTTGCTTATGTGTATCAATTGCATCCTGTAAATGTTGACGTAATACTTCACGAGTTTGATCAGAAGTAACTTCCGTAATCGCATAAGCATAGTTCCTTACAGCTGTTTTGGATCCAAGTAATAAATCCGTTGCGATAACCTGATCTGTCATAGGTCCCATACCTGTGACATTTTGTATAAATTCATTCATCTATTTCACCTTCTTTTTATTAAGATAGTAAGTTCTTCAAGTCTTGGCAATGTTTCATAGACATGTTTACATCTTGTTGTAATAAACTTTGTAGAGCTGGATCTTGTGCTACGCCAGCCATAACAGCTGATTTAGTCATACATACATTTTTAAATGTTAACATTTCATGTAACTCATTTACTTCATGAACACCTTTTGGATTAGATTCCATTTACTCATCACTCCTTTTCCATATGAATTGAAGCAAGAGAAAAGAAGAGGAGAAGGAGGAATAACACGATCATTTCAAACAAACCTTGTTATGAAAAGCTATTAGAACAGTTCCTCTTCTTGCTCTTTCAACCATATTTTAAGGAGAAAGGGAAAACATATACTTAAATTCCGAAATAAAAAAATACCATAAAAAGGAATAAGTGTTTTTCCATGTTTCGTAGCATATTAAAAACATAGGAGGTGATACAATATGGCAAACAATAAGAGTGGAAATCGTAATGAATTATTGGTTCAAGGTGCTGAAAGTGCACTTGATCAAATGAAATATGAAATCGCACAAGAATTTGGTGTGCAACTTGGCGCAGACGCAACAGCTCGTTCAAATGGATCTGTTGGTGGTGAAATCACAAAACGTCTAGTAGCAATGGCTGAACAACAACTTGGCGGTGGGGTTACTCATTAATTTTATATGTTAAATGGATATAGAGGAGAGACATACTGTCCCTCTTTTCTCATACACTTCTTTTTAAATATATAGTTAATCTTTTTAAGCACATTAAATAAGTTCCGTAGTCTTAGTTTTATTTAGTAAGATTTAAAACAATAAAATGTCAGGATTTCAAAATCTAAAAATGAATTTATATATTTAATCCTTTGAGCTCTCAAGGCCCTAAATACATAATTAAATATAGAAAAATACGAGGATAAAAGGTTAGAGATTCAAATTATAAGCAGGTAGTATATTTGTATACGTAAATAAAAAAGGAGCAGAGTAAATGAAATATGAAGAGGTATTTACGGTTGAAATTTCGGTAGGCAGTGCAAGAGTAGCAAGACATGAGTTAAAGGCTCATGACGTTATTGACGTCGTTGAAAAACTTTCTCAAAAATATTTAAGTAATCATGAGGGGCATTCTCATAATAAATAAAGGAGCATAATGATATGACCTGTCATGATATTAAGAATCAAACGAAAGAAAAAAAAGATTTAAAATGGTGGCAACTCTCACTCATAGGGATAGGCTGTACGATAGGTACTGGTTTTTTTTTAGGATCCAGCATAGGAATTAAAATAGGTGGCTCTTCAATTATTCTTATTCTTATTCTAACTGGATTTACTACATATATTGTATTTGAAGCATTGGCAAAAATGACTGTAAAAGATCCACAAAAAGGGTCTTTTCGCATTTATTCAAGAAAAGCATTTGGAAATTGGGCTGGCTTTAGTCACGGGTGGACATACTGGTGTTCGGAGCTACTTATTATGGGCAGCCAGTTAAGTGCGTTAGGTATCTTTTCACGCTACTGGTTTCCTAAAATACCACTTTGGATATTTGCTGCTATATATGGAATAGCAGCTATATTAATTATTTTTATAGGGATTAAGATATTTGAACGTTTAGAAAAATGGATGGCTATTATAAAAATTACAGCCATAATAGGATTGGTTCTGGTGCAAAAACTATATGGCTCATGTAACGAATCTTCGAAACTTGGACATACTGATACTAGTACTTTAAAAAAGGACGTGATTAGTATGGAAAAGCAAAACTTATTCAAGTGGAAACACTATCAGCCTGAACTAATCTTATTAACAGTAAGATGGTACCTGCGGTACAATTTAAGCTTTCGTAACCTGGTGGAAATGATGGAAGAACGAGGAGTATCAATCGCTCACACAACCATTATGCGTTGGGTTCATCAATATGGGCCTCAATTAGAAGAGAAAGTACGATATCATCTTAAATCAACAAATGACTCATGGAGAGTTGATGAAACCTATATCAAAGTAAAAGGTCAATGGATGTATTTATATCGTGCTGTAGATTCCGAAGGGAACACCATTGATTTTTATCTTAGTAAATCAAGAGATAAACAAGCAGCCAAGCGCTTTTTCAAGAAAGCCTTGGCTTTTTCGTATGTTTCTAAACCTCGCGTGATAACAGTAGATAAGAACCCCGCTTATCCTGTAGCAATTCGAGCGTTGAAAGAAGAAAAGCATATGCCTGAAGGCATAGAGCTAAGGCAAGTTAGATATCTCAATAACATAGTGGAACAAGATCATCGTTTTATTAAGAAACGTGTTCGTTCTATGTTAGGGTTCAAGTCTTTTGGCACAGCTACATCCATTCTTGCAGGAGTGGAAGCTATGCATATGATTAAAAAAGAACAGATTGATTTACGGGATCAGTCTGTCCAAAACCAGAAAGAATTCATCCATCGATTGTTTGGGCTTACAGCATAAAATAGAATTCCGCTAGAAATATATGAGCTATAGTCTCTTTTATTTTATCTTTGCACCAGAACCGTATTATGTATATCTAGAAAAAATAAAAGACAACTCTAATTAAGAGTTGTCTTTTTGTGTAATAAAATTTACAAAATCTGAAGATATACAAACGACTAGAATACGTTATGGTTATTATTATAACAAAAATTAAGATCGTTATGAATAAAAAGAATATCATAATGAGTTTTTGAGCTTTTTGTTAACAAAGTTTCAAAAATAAACTTTTTATAAAGGTTTCTTTTGAATATGATTATTTATTTTGAACATATAATCATGATTATTGTATTTCGAGGGTTTCCTTATAAACCTTAGCTATATATTTTACAAAATCAATGACGGGATAGTGTATTAGTGAACGGTGCTGCGTAAAACGAATCCCTTCTTTTTCCATTTTAAAAATGAGTTGTTCAATTTCCAACTCTTTATGTTGTATCCTATTATAATTTTGGTATACAATGTTTTTCCATTGATAGGAGGAACCGTGAAAATAACTTTCTCCTTTTACCCTGTGACTAAATATTATTTCTATTTTTTCTCTACGTTGTTTTTCTTTCATATGCGCTTCCGTTGACTGCATGTTTATCGCCTCTTCCCTTTGTGCTGTATACTGTTTCCAAAAATACGGTCTAACCCGTGTAAATAACCCCATCATTGCCAATGTACAATGATCTTGTTGGGAATTATCATTTAAGGCTATCTCATCAACTGTATATATTTTTCAAGCGCTTAATCTAACATCTTGGATCTTACATCTAAATAAGTTGTTGGTCTGTATAAAATACCATTAATCTTTTAAGTTTTTGCTACCAATAACAAAATTGGAAAGTAGCGAAAACGCATGAAAGATTAATTGTTTATCAATCTTTATTATAAAACGATTCTTTATGGGCATGCACCTTTTTATACTCACCAAGATTTACAACATGACGAGTATCTTCATCCATGAATGTTATTCTCTATTTACTGAGGATAGTTTTTTTATTTAGGCTAAGCAACATATCGTATGCCTCAGAACCCTTTTTATAAAAAAGGACAATATATGTAACGGTTCCCCTTTTGATATGAAAAAATCATATAGAAATAAAGCGTTCTTAAAGAGTTTTGTTAAAAATTTGTTATGTTTGACTTAAAAAAAGGAAAGTAATATTTATTTGTAGAAAATTTTTAAGGATAAAAATGAATGTAAAAATAGAATGACTATCTATGATAAGAAAAGGGGGCACTTATATATGCTAACAAATGATTTAGATTTCCGATTAGAACCACGTTTAAAAGAACTGTATGAACAACATAAAATAAGAGCGCAGAAGATAGACTGGGGTTATCATGAGTTTTTACCATGGGATAAGGGAATGGACTTTAAAAGAATTCCTTGGGATGAAAGTCAAGTTACGCTTCCTTCTGGTGTAATTACGGCCATTGAAACAGCTTTATTAACAGAAGTGAATTTACCATGGTTTACAACTTATTTATCTGCGACTTTTAAAGGATCCCTTTCTGTTATTACAGACTTTATTCATACTTGGACTTCAGAAGAGGATCAACATTCGAATTTATTGGAGACCTATTTACTACTCACTCGAAGTGTGAACCCTAAACGATTACATGAATTAAGAAAGTCAGTCGTTGAGGGTGGATTTGAGCCTGATTTTCATACACCAATCGAAGCGATGACTTATACGACGCTACAAGAACTTGCAACGATGGTGTTTTACAATAATGTAGCTAAGGTTGCAAGTAAGCATGATCCAGATCTTGCTACATTATTACGCCGTCTTGCAAAAGATGAAACTCTTCATTATGCGTTTTATCGAGACGTCATTCGAACACATTTGGAATTGGAACCTAATTATTGCTATCATATTGCCAATGTGATTATGAATTTTAAAATGCCAGGTGCTGTCATGCCTGATTTTGAAAATAGAATGGCTGTGATTGCAAAAGAAGCTAACTATGGGCCACTGCAATATTTTGATCAAGTACTTGATGTAGTGGTTGATTATTGGGGGTTAAAAGACTTACGACCAATTGCACCTCTAGCTGAAAAAGCAAGAATTGAGATTTTGGGGTACCACACAAGATTGAAAAAAATACGGGATCGATTTGGTCGTTTTCAAGGAAAAACTGATCTACGTTAATTAGTAGAGGTTTCAGAATATACGCGGGGAAATTCCCCTTCCCTTTATTGGAAATCTGACACGCTCCCTATTATTTTGGTGTTGTTTTTACTTAATTTGATTTTTAAAGAAAAAGTGGTTGACGATAAAAATAAATTTATGATATTATGAAATATTTGATAAAAAATCACATATATGTTAAGGTTAAGAAGGTTACCATATATGGAGGTGGATTATATGTTTCAAATTGGCGATAACATTGTTTATCCAATGCACGGAGCAGGTATAATTGAAGCCATAGAAGAAAAAGAATTCTCAGGGAAAAAACAACAGTATTATGTCATAAAAATGTCAATCAGTAATATGCAAGTCATGATTCCTACGGGTAAAATATTGAGTTCGAGTATACGCCCAGTTACTGATATACTTGCATTAAAACACATTATACACATTTTTCAGCATGGAGAATCAGATAGATTACTGCCGTGGAAACAAAGGTATAAAGTGAACACGGACAAAATAAAAACGGGTGAAATACAAGAAGGTGCTGAAGTTGTACGTGATTTAATGCGTATGAAGAAAGAAAAAGCACTTAATACAAGCGAAAAAAAAATGTTGGATAACGCACATGAATTTTTGATTTGTGAACTAGGATTAATTAAAGGGATCACTGAAAATCAAATAAAAAGTTTCTGTTAAGGTTCATTATAGATAATGTATTACATCCCCCGAAAATATCCTGAATTTTTCGGGAATATGATTATTATTAAAAGTAAATCATTTCAAAGACATTCAACTTCTTCAACTCACTTTTAGAGTATGAACCTCTTTTGTTATTACTTCAATCTAATCCATTTTTATTTTTAAATTTCTTTTACGAACGTTCGAAGTTTCATCAAATAACTCGATCAAATAGTCACTTGATTTTTGCAATCCTGATTCACACTGGCACGGACAAGGAGCCGTAAGGATGAAAGAGAGGTAGGGCTTTCATTGTTTTAGGTATATATATCTAAGTCATTATTTTTAGAAGAAAAAACAATTAATCTCACCGCTATCTTTAAGAATTTCTTACATCTACTAAGACAGTGAATAGTAATTGTTTATCTTCTTTACGTAAAATTGATAAACGAATTGGTAACACCATATGGTCAACTACAAAAATGGTTTCCAGACCAGGAAACCATTTTTAATTTCATTTACATAACAATAGTAAATTAAGCAGTAAGAAGGAGTGCACACATGAAAAAAATGTTAACAAAAGAATTAAGTAATGAATTAAAGAAGCGGGAAGGGGTCATTTCTATTACAGTTGAGTCTTATGAAAAAATCGAAGTTGGTGGAATTCGTGTAGATGGACCAGCTGTTATTCTAATTAATCAAGAATAGCTAAAAATAGTTGAATGCACGAAGAAAAGGATCAGCCTTTAAGAGAAGGGAGGATCCTTTTTGTTTGCTGCTGATAATAATAGGATATACATAAATTTCATCTGATGTGATGGGATTAAGAGGAAGGAGAGGGTCGGGATTATTGTGGTCGTAAGTTTAATATTGGTAGTATTTCTTTTTATATTATATAAATTAGTTGATAAAAAAACAAACTAATTACTTGAAACGATATATTGTTTTCTTTTTAAGGGCGAGTTTTATTTTATAGTGAAATGGATAATTTAAAGGAGGAATTTAGATGGATGCAAGGAAAGAACGCATAAAATACGAGAAGATGTCAAAGAACTATGACCGTATTTATTTAGTTTCGTTTCTCCTATTAATTGTACTTGTTTTTAGTAGTGTGATTATCATAGGAGCTACAGGGGGAAAATATGGAGTGTTTTTATTGTTAGCAATTTTACTTAACGTACGTATTACTAAAGAATCTCAAAAAAAGTATAAGCAGTATTCTAATAAAGGGCGTATATAAAATGATAAATATCTTGAAAGGAACAACCTAGATGTACATTCAAAATATCCCTATATCATTACCTATTAACTAGTAAAAATAATCTTATATAAATAATTTTTTAGTAATTTAGGAATAGAAAACGTACCTTATTAAAATGTTATTTTCGTTCCTATAATGAATTATCCTTCTAGCATATTTATAAGATTTATATCATATATTAGGAGAAAGAATGCAAGTTAGAAAGGAGTCTTATAGAATGAGTTATTTGGAGGGAAATGACTTTAGTGAACAAAACATGGTAAGTGTACCTAATCCCTACGTATATCAGACATTACAATCAGTAATTGGTAAACATGTGGTTATTGAAACTGTAAGAGGTAATGTAAGAGGAAAGTTAAAGGATGTGAAACCAGATCATTTGCTCATTGAAGATACGGTACCATATATTGTACGCATTCAACAAATTGTATGGATTATGCCAAAACAATAATCAAATTACATCTAATTTGATTTATAACAGATTAGCGTCATAGACGACCAAGTAAAAACACAGGGTTTTATCTCTGTCTTTCTTCAAATTTTCGTTTTTGAATATATGCTTGAGCATGAATAATTTCTTCCTGAAGCTCTTTTAATTCTTTCATAGATTCTGATTCAATAGCCATGTAAGTAGTAACTAAACTGATCATCATATCCATCTTCTCTACTATATTTTGAATGACCTGTTCAGATTGCTCTTTTTTAGGGTGTTGTATTGCTGTTAATACATCTTCCATATAATTGTTCTTTCTTTGCTGGATATCATAAATAAACTGTTTTGTGTTTGAGTTCATTTGTTTTTCCTCCGTTTTGGATATATTTCCATTCTATCATATTTGAATAGAAAATATTGGATTCCCCTAAATTTACACCTGTCTCGTACATCTCCTCAAATATACAAACTAATTCCTTAACGTACAGGGAACTAATCGAAATGTGTCAATTTTATGTCTAAACGTACAATTTTCTTTTTTGGGTATGGTGACCCCCTGCCCATCAACTTAAGGATGGAAACAAAATAAACTTTCGTTCAAATGAACTAAAAAACTCTTAAAATACTTTTTGTCCTTAAAAATGAGCATGCCAAATAAACCTTGGTAGGTATAGTTTCAAAAATTATGCTGCTTTCTTTTGTTTTTCCAATCGATTATACTCATAGACAACACCCAGAATATCAAAGACTGTTTTCTTCTCATATCGATGAGATTTCCGCCCGTTTTTCTGTAGTAGGGTAAACAGGCGAACTAGGATCTTTGTTATTCTTTGGGTGTTTTCTCGTATAGCTTGATACAAAATGTATAAATGATCTTGGATCATTCCAATCGCTTTATATTCACTCAATTCTTTTTGTTTTTTTTGTAGAATTAGTTGCCGCATTTTAAACATTGTAGAGGAACAAAGAAAAATGGCAATCAATTTTCCATAAACATGGCATTCTAATCGTTCTTGTTTGATATCGTGCCAATGGTGGATTTGAAATAATAATTTCCAAGTTTTAAAGATAATCTCAATTTGCCAACGGAGCGTATAATAATCATGTACTTGTTCCATCGGAACAATTTCCCAAGGTGTATTGGGGGTACCGCCAGCATTTCGGAAAAAAACCACGCTAAGAGTAAACCGGCTCATTAATATTTAAAGGAAGTAATGTTTGTAAATTGGTTGAATACAATTCTTCAAACTTATATTTTCCTAAGAAATTGATATGTTCCCAACCTAAATGCCATATATACGGCATTAAATCTTCTTGGAATTCACCCTTTTTCTTCAGTTCTTCTACTGCTTTTTCCATGTAAACTGTATTCCATACGTTTATATTATGTTAAGTGCACTGGCTCGTTGTAATTGATCTTGAAGGGCCCGTTCTCTAAATTCGCCATTTTTACCGAAAAATATAGCTCTAGCTAATGCATTTGTGGCCTCAGCCTTATCCAATTGTTGGTTAATAGACACACGTGGTTTAAATTGTCCTTTTTCTTGACATAGACCAGTCATGTGCCACATTCCTTTTTAAATATTTTTTTTAAAAGAAGGTTTCCATTCTGACAAATCCTGATAAACAAACGTTATATTGTCACATATTTTATCTACAACTTCATACATATGTTCTATATCATTAGCCGTAAATAATATACTTCCTTTGCGTTGAGTACTGTCTACAATAGTTGGTATGGTGTCGCCCTCTTTTACTAATAGATCAATTAATACGACCTCGGATATGTTAGCTAACCCTTTATACTTGATTTCTTTTAAGCAACCTGGTTTTGGAATCAAGCTTAAAGACATAGCTTGACATTTTGAAGGTACACTTCTAAATTCATCTATAGTCTTAGTAGCTAACGCATCATAATAGTATCCAAATTGAGATATGCCGGTTGTTAGGTCCACCATTTTCCAAATATTACCACCACCTATCCTAACTTGAGACTCTATGATTATTGGCTTATTTTGTTTGTCTATCTTTACTTCTGTATGAGTAATGCCGTCTTCCAGTTGCATGTCATCCAAAAATAGCATTACTTTCTCAATAATTAATTTTTTTTGAGATTCATCTATAGGTGCCGGCATAATAGTATAGTTTATTATAAACGTATCTTCTTTAAATATTTCAGCTGATATAGCTAGTATAGAATGTTTTTTGTTATAAGAAACGGTTTCGACCGTATAAACTACGTCACCTTCAACGTACTCTTCCACTAAAACAGGTAGTTGAATACCATTATCTTTAATAAATACCTCTACGTCATCTCCCGTGTCTAGCTTAGACACTCCTTTACCACCTGCGCCAATCGGGGGCTTTATTATAATACTATCTTTTTTGTTCAAAAATTCATCAATGTCTTTTATATTATTGCAAACTATCGAATCTATCGAAAAGTCTTTGCCTGCTAGAATTTCACGCATCATGTCTTTATTGCGGGTTATCATATTAGCATTGTAAGAAGGTCCTTTAACATTAAAAATCTTTGCAATTATGCAAGCCGTATCTAAGGCTGCTTCGTTGAAAGATACAACCACATCAAATGGTTTCTCTTTGTACAATTCTTCAGCATAGTATACACACAAGGGTATGTTTGTTGTGTCTATTTCTTTTTTATAGAAACACTTTTCTAAGATAGTTCCATCAAAATATATGTGTTTAGTGTAAGACCCTATATACGAAACAGTATACCCCCTGTCTAAAGCATCTTGTATAGGTTTTGTCCATCCCCCTATAAATAAAATGTGTGGTGTATTTTCTATGTCAGTTCCTTTTGATACCTTATACATCATAATCATCTCCTCTAAAATGAACTCGTATATTCAATGTCGGTTCCTTTTGATACGCCTCGCCTTAACAACACCATTAAACACAATGTTGTTCCGAAGCCCCCTATAAATAACGTAGTTTGAAGCCCAAATATAGAAACTAAAAATGCACTAGCAAAACTTCCCAATGCCCAAGCTCCCCAATTAAGCGTACGCTGTACAGCATTTACTCTGCCTAGCATGTGACTTGGTGAGGCAAGTTGTCGTATGGTTGCAGCGTAAGGGCCAAATACACCTTCTCCCATACCATGTATGATACTTGCAGCTACTATACCGTAAACGGTTCCCAAATATCCCATTATCGGTATAAAGGCCAGACCGATAACTGATACAGTAGCGCTATAAATAAGCATTTTTGTATTATTAATTTGTTGACTTTTTTTCATGAGTATCGTATTGCCTATTAAAAATCCCACCGCTGCTGAACCTACAACAAAGCCTATTTCAAGTTCAGATAGACCCATTACCTTATAAAGGAATATTACTAAAATGCTATTTAGTATGTATTTAAAAAAACCGTAAACAGCGCCACAGCTTACAATTGGTTCCAATACAGGGTGTTTTTTAAAATATATCAAACCTTCATATATGTTTTTGTATACGGATTTTATATTTACGTTTTTTAAAGAGCCCTCTGTATGCGGTTTAAACTTTGAAATAAATAATACAAACACAAAACAAACAAAATACGTTACTGCGTCAACAGTGAAAGAGCCTGTTAATCCAACTAGAGTAATAACGATTCCTGCTAGCATAGGACCAATTACTATAGAAAGAGACTCCGAAAGTGCTAGTTGAGCATTTCCTTTTTTTAAGTTGTCTTTATCTGTTAATATTTCCGGTAAGAAAGAAGGAATTGCAATGTTGTAAAACGTGGTAAATATTCCATTTAAAAACATGAGAAACACCAATAAAGGGAACGTTATTATATTTGTTACAGTCAGTATGAATACTGATAAAAATAAAACGCCTTGACATATACTACAAATTAGCAAAACATTTTTTCTATGAAGGATGTCTATCAAAGCACCGGCTACTAATCCGAAAATTAGGTAGGGTATGAATATAATCCCACGAAGCATGGCAGCATTTGCCTCACTTGTTTCTAGAACCTCTAATGCAAAAAGAGGCAAAGCTACTATTGTAAACTGGGTACCTAACAAACTTATAGACTGTCCTAGCCAAAGTTTGTGAAAATTAAAATGTTTGCTATTTTTCATAATAACCCCCTATTAATTCATATTTATAAATTACCAAGTTTACGATATAAGTAAGATCAGGCGAAACCTATCTTTCATCTAATGTCTGTACCACATAAAAATTCGAAACCTGTTATAAAAGCGATTTTAGTTCCAAAACGAAGACTTGATGTTTACTATTATAACGTTAGGGCTCGAAACCCTTCTGGCTAATGAAAAGTTCATCTTCCGAAAAATACTGCCGCATTCGTTTATAAACCAATTGATAGACGGATGGATGATACCATTCTTCCATTTCTAGATTTCTATATAACGCTTGTAAGCCCATCCTGTGTGTTCGTTTACCACCGCTGCCGTCCCCCATAAAATAATCGTCAATACATACTCGGTTAACCAAGGGACGCAATATTTCTGCAAATCCCTCGCTACTTGGTAATACGGGTGCGATGGCAACCTGTGCAGGAATACCGAATTCAGCAAGCAGTTGGAGTGTTTTAAGTCTTGCTGGAATAGGGGGAGCATAGGGCGTAAAATGCTTGCGAATATCTTCCCTATCGGTCTCTACTGTCATACTTACCCGAACTTTGGTTCCCAACTGTTGCAGCATCTTCATGTCCCTGCGGACAAGCGGGCTTCGTGTTTGAACAAGCAAGAAGTCCGGGGGATTGTCCACCATAATTTCCAGTAAAGAATGCGTAATTTTCTCCTTGTGTTCGATTGGTTGATAAGGGTCCGTACTGGATGACATGAAGGTGGTGACCGGGCCTTTGGCCTTAGCTCTAAGCAATTCTTTTTGGAATGTGAGTGCAGCATCTTTTTTAATATCTACCCAAGTCCCCCATTCCGAGTTACGAAAGGTGGAGACAGGCATTTGCCGCACATAGCAATACGAGCAGGCGAACGCACATCCCGTATAGGGATTCAACGAATGGCTATAGCCGGACAAAAAACCAGTTCCCTTATTCAGCAGTGTTTTGGGCGTTTTATATAAATACTCGATTGTCATACCCAATCACCTACTAAATCATATCTGGCGTACGGATTGGAGAAGAAGCAGCAATTCTGAATTGTTACATGCTTATAAGGATGTAATTTGAGTTTGGGTTCACTTCGCATCATGAAATATAACCCCCAGACTATACCGCATTCCCGAGCTGACGGTACCAACGCCATGTCGCAGAGCCACCCTGTAATAGCCACGCGTACCCAATACCGGTCGATATTGAGTTGGAAAAATGAGACCTTCACCTCGATTAAGCGTAATGACATGACCTCTGCTCTGTGCCCGTGGTCGCTGTTCGATGAGTAAAAATTCACCGCCTGTATAGTCTTCGTTCCGTTGGTTCAGAGTAAACACGACTTGAAAAGGGAAGAAGATATCCCCGTACAAATCCTGATGGAGACAATTGTAGCCCCCTGCTTCGTATTTCAAAATCAGCGGAGTAGGGCGATTCTGCCCCGCCTGGTGACATTGATCAAGAAACATCTCCAGGGTTTCTGGGTACTCGGGTGATTTATTCAACTGTTCCAGCCAGCGATTGGCCGCTTTGGCTAGCTCTGGGTACAAGTTATCACGGATTTGTTGTAACCGATCAGGAAGAGGCGTATGATAATATTTGTACTCCCCGATTCCAAAACGATATCGTGTCATGTCGATGGTCTTGCGATATAGGGAATCGTCTTCATAGCCTTTGATTAGACACGCACATGAGTCCGCATTTAGAAGAGGCGGCAGTTTGGCGTATCCCTGTTTATCAAGCATTTGATGTAGCTCGGCCCAATTGAGTTCGGCTAAAGATGCTATATGCTGATCAGACATGTTGTAACTCCTTCCCATTGTTTGTGAAGCCTCGTTCAAGTTCCAGCAGTTGCGTTTTCATTTCCATTCCGCCGCGATAGCCCGTCAGCGATCCATTTTTGCCGATAACACGATGGCATGGAACAGTAATGAGGATCGGATTTGTTCCAATGGCCCTCCCAATTGCCCGAACCGCAGTCGGTTTTAGAATTTGTTGAGCAATATCCGAGTAGGATCGGGTTTGACCGTACGGAATATCACATAGTGCCTTCCATACGGCTTCCTGAAAAGGTGTGCCGTGATAAAAGATTGGGATGGTGAACCGATTGAACTTGCCTTGAAAATAACGAACAAGCTCATCTGCAAAGGGTTGCAATTTTTCGTCATCTCGAATCAGGTCGTTTCCAGGCAAGTAATGATTTGCCCATTTCACCAATTCTTCGAATGGCTGATTTTGCGATCCGACAAAACATAAGCCATTTTTTGTTGCGGCAATGTACATCTTCCAGTTTTCATA
Organism: Bacillus sp. DX3.1; assembly: GCF_030292155.1. NCBI lineage: Bacteria > Bacillati > Bacillota > Bacilli > Caryophanales > Bacillaceae > Bacillus > Bacillus sp. DX3.1. Next base: position 176,681 of record NZ_CP128159.1, read on the forward strand.
AGAAAACAAGGACCAATAGAGAGAACTGCTTTTTTTAGGTGCCATTTGAAAACGCCTCCTTCAAGTTTTGTTTTTGCTGTCTACGGTAAGCTTCCGGCGTTTGTCCGGTTTTCCTCTTAAACAGCGTGATAAAATATGGTGTATTGGAAAGTCCGACAGACTCACCAACTTCAGAAACTGGGTCATCAAAAGTAGTCAATAACATTTTCGCCTTTTCCATTCGAACATGCTGGATGTAGTCCACCGGGGTCATGCCTTTGATTTTTTTAAAGATTCTATGCAAGTGATAAGGGGTTCCATGACTCAGAAGCGCAAGGACTTCAAGCGTCAACTTTTCATCGCAGTGGCTATCCACATATTCAGTTATGAAAGCAATCCACTCCTCATCGGGCAATCTTTGCCCGGTTGGCTTGCACCGTTTGCAGGGACGAAAATGTGCGGCTAGTGCTTGATCAGCATTTTCAAAAAAGCCAATGTTTTCTCTTTTGGGTACTCTTGATTTGCAAGAAGGGCGACAAAAAATCCCTGTTGTTTTCACTGCATAAAAAAATTGTCCGTCATAAGAAGCATTATTATTGACAACAGCCTGCCATTGTTCATCAGAAACAGGGACGGATAGAATTGGCTTGTCAGAGTCTGGTTGTTGATTAGTTCGGTTCGGATTCGTTTTCCAATCGTATGTCATTTTGAATCACCTCTAGCTTCAGTATAAACCTGGAAACCCTGAAAGTAAGTTATTGTAAGCATTTTGAAATGTAACAGCAAGATAACGAAATTACAATGACGAGTTGTTATGTAATCATACGTAGTCTGATTCATATGATTGGAGAAGATGAAAAATCTGTGAAGCCAGGTATCAGGTTTGAATTCAACTCGTCACAAATATACACTTGGAGTGGATCATTTGTTGTATCATCAAAACCACCCGCTCATGACGGGTGGTTTTGATTAATTTAAGGCTTTGTCTACAGCGTTCACTATACTTATATAGTCTGATTCAATTTGATCCTTGTTTTTGTGACACAGCGCAACAAACCCTATAGAGAAGCTATCAAATAAGTCTTTTGTTTGCTCTATATATTGCCCTTCTTGTATATTTATAGAAGAAAAGTGAGTATTTGATTGGTGTTGCACAACTTATGGTAGACGGAAAATTAACAAAACAATCCTTATTAGATACTAATGACCATAAAAAAGCTGAAAAACTTTTAGTTAATATTCGTGGTATCGGTCCATGGACAGCGAATTACGTTCTAATGCGATGTTTGCGATTTCCTACCGCTTTTCCAATCGATGATGTCGGTTTGCATAATGTAATTAAGCTACTCACAGGATCTGAAACAAAACCAACAAAAAAAGAAATCAAAGAGTATGCTGCCGCTTGGACAAATTGGGAATCCTATGCAACGTTTTATTTATGGAGAACCCTATATTGATGTATCGTTTTCTACCATAGTTAAATACCAGGAGGATACGGATGAAAGATACAATTAGAACACAAATTTTTGAATTTATTGATCCAGAATATCAAAAATTTTCAGCAGCACTCATACCTAATATTGATAATGTTTTGGGTGTTCGACTACCTGAACTACGCAAAATAGCAAAGAAGATTGCGAAGGATGATTGGCGTACTTATCTAAAAATAGCCGAAGATGAATATTTTGAGGAAATTATGTTACAAGGTATGGTTATTGGCTATGTTAAAACGGATATTAATGACCAATTATCTTATGTAGCTTCTTTCGTACCCAAAATAGATAATTGGTCAGTTTGCGATAGTTTCTGCATAGGACTTAAATTTACCAAAGAACATAGAGAGCATGTATGGGGATTTTTACAACCTTATCTTTCGTCAAAAAATGAATATGAAGTTCGCTTTGGCGTAGTCATGCTTTTAGACTTTTATATTGAAAATGAGTACATTAGTAAAGTTCTAAATCTACTCGATAACACAAAACATAATGGTTTTTACGCAAAAATGGCTGTTGCTTGGGCGGTATCTATCTGCTATATAAAATTCCCTGATTTAACATTGGACTATTTAAAACATAATACTCTCGATGATTTTACTTATAATAAAGCTTTGCAAAAAATTACAGAATCTTATCGTGTAGATAAAGAAACGAAAGCTCTCATTCGTAGTATGAAACGGAAATAAATTAGCGTGTGTATTTTTCTTGCTTTTATTAATTATTCTAAAGGAGTCATAATCGGGTTAATAAAAGGCGCCAATGGTGCCTTTTTTATTTATTTTTCTAATACAACACAATATGAATTGTGTTGTATTAGCTGGTATAATTAATATGAATCTATGGTTATAACACAACACAATTTAGACCAAACTGGGTGATTATTTATGCAACACAATTTACAGAACAGGGTGAGACAGTGAATATAGTAGAAAGATTTTCTTTTTATCTGGAACAGGAAAGAAAAAGCATAAATACAATTAAGGGATACACATTAGATATTAAGCAGTATATAAGGTGGTTTAAAGAATCATATGATAGAGATTTAACAAATTTGTATCGTCAAAATGTGTTAGAGTATATTAGTTTTCTAAAAAACATCAAGACGCTCAATGCCAAGACCATTAACCATAAAATCAGCGGTCTTGCTAAATTTAACGCATTTTTAATACATGAAGGTATACAGAACGAACAGGTGATTTTCAAAACAGATATGATGAAGGTTCAAACACCTTATGTATCCCCTACCCAGATTACAGATATAGATGTGAAGAAGTTTTTACAAGATGTGTTAGAGGATGAAAACAAACGTAATTATGCAATTGTGATTCTATTATCCTATACAGGACTTCGAATCTCTGAAGCGTTGTCAATCAAAATGGCTGATTTTAACTTACAAACTGGGGAATGTATTATTCGGAACGGAAAAGGAGAAAAACAACGAGTTGTGTTGTTAAATAGTAAAGTCGTTTATGCTCTTAGAGATTATCTTGTAGAAAGAAAAACATACAGTGTGGCACCAAAGTCACCTTATCTATTTATTAGTAAGAAACGTGAGAAACTTGACCGTACGGTTGTAAACCGTATTTTTCAGTCATACAGTGAGGTGATTACACCACATCAACTTCGACATTTCTTTTGTACAAATGCAATTGAAAAAGGTTTCAGTATTCATGAAGTTGCAAATCAGGCTGGACATTCTAATATCCACACAACGTTACTTTACACAAATCCAAATCAATTCCAATTAAAAAATAAGATGGAACTCTTATAAGATAAAGGGGAAAGCTATGGGAGTAAAACAGTTATTATCTGAAGTACAACGTAATGAGCTTATGGATCTATCACGTTTAACAGAATGGGATTTGATAACATTTCACACATTCTCTCAACATGATTTAGACCTAATTTTTCGGCATCGAAGAAATTACAATCGGTTAGGATTTGCGGTTCAATTGGCACTTGTTCGTTATCCTGGCTGGGCTTTATCCGAGTACGATGATATTCCCACATCAGTAATTGGTTATATAGCACAACAATTACAACTACCTCCTGATTCTTTTTCAGATTATGCGCAACGTGAGAATACATTATGGGAGCATATGGGAGAAATTCGAGAAGAGTACGGATACACAAATTTTTCACCCCAACATCAAGATTACCTCTTACGCCATCTAACAAAACAAGCATTAGAAAACGGAAACTCTCTTCATTTAATTGAAATAGCACTATCCACTTTGAGACAATCCAAGGTCATATTGCCCGCTATGTATGTAATTGAAAACATGGTTTGGGAAGCTCGACAACAAGCGGATAAAAAAGTTTATCATATGTTATACAATAGTTTAACGCAAGAACAAAAGTATAAGATAGATGCTTTACTTATGCCAACTGAAAATGGAATATCACCTTTAGCATGGTTAAAAGAGTTTCCAGGTCAATCCTCTCCGGAGGCGTTTCTAAAAGTTATAAAACGACTAGAACGTATACGAGACATTAATTTAAGAATCGATACAACAGAAATTAATTCTAACCGCCTTCGACAACTAGCTAAAATTGGTGCTAGATATGAGCCTTATGCGTTTAGAAGGTTTGATGATGAGAAAAGGTACAGTATTCTTGTTGCTTTTCTTTTGGAAACTACACAGGATTTAATTGATCAAGCGATTGAGATTCATGATCGTCAAATGATGAATTTACAATTAAAGGGAAAAAAGGCACAAGAAGAATTACAAAAGGTAAATGGTAAAAGACTAAATGAAAAAGTCATCCAATTTATAGGTATATGCGATGCGCTTATTAAAGCAAAAGAAGAAGGAATAGATGCTTTTACAGCATTAGATGGTGTAATGCCCTGGAATAAGATTGTAGAATCATTTGAAGAAGCCAAACAGCTATCTAGGCCTGTTAACTATGATTATTTGGATCTATTGGAAACTCGTTACTCTTATTTAAGAAAATACACACCTACACTATTACAAACATTTAAGTTTGGAGCAACGAAGTCTGCTGAGCCTGTTTTGCAAGCATTGGAAACCATCCATGAGTTAAATAAATCTGGAAAGAGAAACGTACCATTAGGTGCTAATCTTAGTTTTGTTTCAAATCGTTGGCAAAAGCATGTGTATGATGAGGAGGGTAATATTAATCGTCATTACTATGAACTTGCAGCATTGACAGAATTAAGAAACTATATTCGATCAGGAGACATATTTGTTCCTGGAAGTAGGCAACATAAAGCATTTGATGATTACCTTGTACCTCAAGATAATTGGAAAAGTGTAACTAGTATTCAGGATTACCTTGCAGTCCCACTCAGAGTTGAGGAATATTTAATGGAACGTATAGACTCGCTAAACCAACGTTTAGATTGGTTGTCTCGAAATAGCAATGATTTAGAGGGAGTTGATATAGCAAAAGGTAAGTTCTATGTTCACCGACTCGATAAAGATACACCTGAAGAAGCAAAAGCCTATAGTTCGCGCCTATACAGTATGTTACCTAGGGTAAAATTAACAGATTTATTACTAGAGGTGGCGAGCTGGACTGGGTTTCATGAACAATTTATTCATGCCTCAAGCAATAAAGCTCCTAATGAGGAAGAGAAGAATATTCTGTTGGCAACCATTATGGCTATGGGAACAAACATAGGTCTAACTAAGATGGCGGAAGCTACTCCAGGTATTTCTTATAGACAGTTTCATATAAGGATTATTGTTAAATATATCTTCCGTAATCAGGAATAGCTACTTTATCAAAATTCTTTACTAAACGACGCAATTCATTTCTTAATTCTTTCCCAAACATAGGTAGACCGTGCCCTGTCACTACAAACTTAGGATTCAACTTCTCAAGTATTTTTACAGACTCCCAGGCGCTCTCCCAATCGGTAGTAAGATATCTTGGTGGACCATTTAATTCTTTTTGTTGAATCAATACTTTATACAATGAATCTTGTCTTACGGTAACAAAAGCATCTCCAGAGATTAAAAAATGATCTACATTTCGAAACAGAGATATATGTCCAGGAGTATGCCCTGGAGTATGTATCCAACTCCATCCAGGCATATGGGGAACACTACCATCCTGAGGCAACTCATGTATACATTTACCTAAATCAATGCCCTCATTTGGAAACAAAGGAGAAATTTTCGCTATAAATCCACCCTCCACAGATCCATCTGGATCTGGATAATCTTTTTCACCATTTAAATAGGGGATTTCTAGCTTATGTGCATAAACTGGAACATCCCATTTTTTTACTAATTCAAGCACAGAACCAACATGATCAAAATGACCATGAGTCAATATAATCGCTTTTGGTTTACTATATTTACCAAATTTTCCTTCTGCAAAATCTATGATGAGATTCATCGATTTTGGCATTCCCGTATCAATTAGAACCCATTCGTTTGGCTTTGTAGAATCACCAACAAAACATACATTAACAATTTTTATACATAAACAATAGATGTTGGATGCGACTTCGATGCTACTTCCATTGCCAAGAGAAGTTAAAGGTAAAATTGTTTCATCTAAATTACTTTTCAATTCTTGATTCAATTTTTCATTCATAAGAGCAAACTCCTTTTTACATTATGCTCTTTAGTATGTAGAATTACTAAAATAATATTACCTTCAAGCTAATTATCAACGTATGCTTTTGTATAGACTAATTCTAGTTCTTGGTATTGTTATTTTATTTTACAAAATTGAATTTTGAGCATAAAAATAGAGGTTCTGTTGCAAAGTTTTTTTACACATAGAGATATGGGAAGATTGTGGTCAAATTTTATGAAACCGTTAATAAATTCTGTAATTCGTTATACGCCGAAAAGACGGAGTCTGATTGAAGACTTCGTCTTTGTTTGTATATGGCATGAAGCGTTTCTATCCCTTTTATCGTACGTGAGGCATGACGAAGACTTTGAAATCCTAAGGAACGAGCGAAACGGCGCTTCACGTGTCGATGATCTTGCTCAATGAGATTATTGAGATATTTTGTTGTACGATGAAAGGTATTTTTGTAAAAGTCTATCCTCTGTAATTTTTTAAATGCGCAAATTAAAGAAGGAGCCTTATCTGTAGTCAGAACCGTTGGTTCTCCATAAGTTCGAACCAGTCTTTTCATAAAAGCATATGCCGCTTGTGTATCTCTCTTTTACGCAGTTGAATATCAAGCGTTTGCCCCTCTTTGTCAATGGCACGATATAAATAACACCATTTTCCTTTGACTTTAATATAGGTTTCATCCAAACGCCAAGATAACTGTACCGTTTTGTTTTTCTTTTTCCAAATTTGATACATCAGATTGCCATATTCATGTACCCAGCGCATAATCGTTGTGGGATGAACTGAAATACCACGTTCCTTCAGAATTTCAGACACATCACGATAGCTTAGAGAAAAACGACAATAGTAGCCAACGGCTACTAAAATGATATCTTTCTTAAACTGTTTTCCTTTAAAATATCTCATCTTGTCGTGCTCCTACTCATTTTTTCTAAAATGTAACGTGGTTTAGAGAACTTTGCAACAGAACCATGAAACCTATATCAAAGTAAAAGGTGATGTATTTATATCGTGCTGTAGATTCCGAAGGGAACACCATTGATTTTTATCTTAGTAAATCAAGAAATAAACAAGCAGCCAAGCGCTTTTTCAAGAAAGCCTTGGCTTTTTCGTATGTTTCTAAACCTCGTGTGATAACAGTAGATAAGAACCCTGCCTACCCTGTAGCGATGCAAGAGTTGGAAGAAGAGAGCCATATGCCCGAAGGCATACAACTAAGACAAGTTAGATATCTTAATAATATAGTGGAACAAGATCATCGTTTTATCAAGAAACGTGTGCGCTCTATGTTGGGATTTAAGTCATATAAAACAGCAACTTCTATATTGAGTGGTGTGGAAGCCATGCATATGATAAAAAAGGGACAAATTGATTTACAGAATCTGATATTATCCCCTTAAGGTAGACAGTGTAAAAAGACCATGAATAGACATGGGTGTTACACTTTTACTTGGAGGGATTTTATTATGGTTAAAAAAGTAGATACATTTCAAACGTATTCAAATGAATTAAAGATACAAGTTGTAAAAAGTTATTTAAATGGTGAGGGTAGCCAATCAGCTATAGCTAAGAAATATAAGCTGAAAAGTAGAACACAGTTAATGAATTGGGTTCGGAAATATCAAGAAACAGGCGACATTTCAGATTTACGAAGAAACAACGGTGGTAATAGTGGTTTAAAAACCCCTTGAAAGGTCGTCTTCGTACGAAATTCAATAGTGTTGAAGAGGAATTAGAATATTACAAGGCTCAGGTAGCGTATTTAAAAAGCGGTATCCAAATCTATAGGAGGTGTTCTTGCCCAAACAGCTAAGTATGAGATTATTGAAGAACTACGTTCTCAATATAAAGTAACATGGCTTGTCATCATTGCGCAGTTAAATCGCTCTAGTTACTATAAGTGGCGCTCAACATGTATACAAAGACAATTACGCCTTTCAAAAGATTATACACTGCGTGAACAGATTCAGGCTATTCATATAAAACACAAGGAATACGGTTATCCTCGCATGAAAGTTGCCTTGCGAGATGCTGGATTTTTAGTGAGCCACAAAAAGGTATACAGACTTATGCGAGAACTCCAAATTCAATCAATCATCCGTAAAAAGCGACGCTTTTTCAAAGGTAAATCCTCAAAGGTTTTTCCAAATGTAGTAGAACAACAATTCCGAAATCGAAAGCCAAATGAGGTACTTGTTACAGATATCACTTATTTGTCATTCAAAGATAAATTTCTCTATTTATCAGTCGTTCAAGACATTTATAACAATGAAATCGTAGCTTGGAAACTCTCGCATCGCAATGATTTACAACTTGTTCTAAAAACATTAGGTTTAGCAGCACAAAAAGAGATGTGTATGGAACCATCATCCACTCAGATCAAGGATTCCAATATACATCTCGTGCTTATTATCATGCGCCTCAACAACTAGGTGCCATCGGCAGCCACTCTCGCAAAGGAAACTGCCATGATAATGCTTGCATTGAATCATTCTTCTCTCATTTTAAATCTGAAATGTTTAATCTTAATTCTTATCAAAACGAGAAAGAACTCATTCAAACAATTGAAACCTACATCTATCACTATAATTACAAACGATTTCAAAAAGACTCAACCATCGAGCTCCAATTGAATATCGAATTTCGATGGCTGCATAGTCTTTTTTACAGTTGTCTACTTGACGGGGGTAAGACCAGAGTTCATCCACCGAGTGTTTGGACTTATAGCATAAAATACGATTCCGTTAGGAATCTACTATCATCCATGTTCTTCTTCATATATTTGCACCAGAATCCAAAAACGCCATCCTTTCCTATGATTCTACAGAAAGAATAGCGTATTTTTTCATTTTAGTGAGGATTTTATTTTATTAGCTTAATAGCATTGGGTTGCCACCGTAATTCCAAAAACCCCAAAAATTATTTTTTAGAGTAAGTTGGGGATTTTGGAACCAGAAAGGTATATGTTTAACTATAAAAACTATGACAAAATTTATCCGGTTTTCCTTTTTGCCTACTTGCTAAATTCAGCAAGTAAAATATTATTAAAAGGATCAGGACTGTTAGCCCCACCCAAATAGTTGATATTGACTGACAACGTATGCGTACCTCCAAGTGTTCCCCCCACAAAGGTGCAAAACCCTGGAATGCTCCCTCCGTGTCCCCAAACCGAAACACCGTTTGGAAGCTTGGTTTCATAAATCCCAAGACCATATCCGTCGCCGAAATCTTTCCCTCCTGTAGGAACTGAGGTAAACATTTGTTTTTGTTCATTTTCCTTCAGTAATTTGCCACCTAACAGAGCAGAAAAGAACTTGTTCAAGTCGCTAGCAGTAGAAATCATCTCTCCAGCCGATCTACCCATACTTGGGTTATAATAAGTAACGTCTTTTAGCTCACTTGCTCCGTCTGGTTGGACATATCCACGGGCATGCTTGGTGCCTGGAATAACGCTTGAATTGCCAGGTAGGAATGTATTCGACAATTCAAGTGGTTCAACAATCCGATTTTCAATCTCTTCCGCATAGCTGTTTCCGGTTACTTTTTCAATAAGGATACCCAGTAATACGTATCCTGTATTTGAATAAGACCAGCCCTTTCCTGGGGCAAAGTCTGGGGGAAGAGAAATCCCCATCTTTACTAATTCTTCAGCCGTATACGATTTTTTTGTATCCATAAGATCAAAGTCTTTTGACCTTGAGTATTCAGCGATACCACTTGTATGGTTCAATATCTGCCGGATAGTAATCTGTTTAGCATCATATCCGTTTCCTTGAATGACACCAGGCAACCATTTTTCGATGGAGTCGTCTAGATTCAAGCGGTTCTCTCCAGCTAATTGAAGTACAACCGTTGCGGTGAACGTCTTCGTCACGCTGCCAATGCGAAAGCGAAAATCTGTTTTCATTGGCTTCTTGGTGCTCAGATCCGCTATCCCAGCGGCATAACTCCACGTTTTTCCACCCTCGGAAGTTTTAGCAAGTATCCCTGGGATTCCAAGTTGCAATGTATCTCGCATTGCTTGCTTGACGGAATTACGATCTCGCTCAGTGCTTGTTTGTAACGAACTAGATACATTTTGAGCAGGCTCTGCTTTTACAATTGAGGTTGGCGTTGTGTATAACAGGGAACTTCCAGCTATTAAAAGGGCCAGACTTGCAAATGTAATTTGACTACGTGTTTTCATAAGGAATTCCTCTCCTCTATTCATATTGTATAGGTGGTTACTTGCTGTTTCATACTAACCACACAGCTATCATCTCTACCAATGACAAAAGGTCAACATTAAATTTGTAATCATCTTCATAATGATTATTTTTACAAACACCATTCTGTCCTAACAAACGGTAAATCCCTCTTTTTTCACATGTATGTTAACCACAGAAATTACTTCTTTTCCTTGAAACACTCTTGTTAACTGGTTTGTTTTTCATATATACGTCATATCTGTTCCGCCTTTCACACCTCGTTATATTTTTATCATACACAATGAAAATTTCTTTTTTCTTACCCATTCCTTACAAATTACTTACGTTCAAAATAGCTTCTATAATAGGGTAGAAGGAGCATCTGTTCCGGAAAGTTCAATAAATATATTAATCAAAAAGAAACACAGAGGTTTTTCACTTCTGTGTTTCTTTTTTCCATCCTTTAAATATTAAAGATTCGATTTACTCTTAACAAGGTGAATTCCGGCTCTTTTCTAATGTGATTTTTCTTCTTGCGATACAACATAAATGACATTGTTCTGCATGAAACACTCCTAACGTTGTTAAAATCACTTGTTTCTAAGTGGAAATTTATTTTAACCTAGGGGTGTACTCCATATCCATCAGCTTAATAAAAATAAACGCCTCAAAACGAAAAAATGAGCTGACTTCTCAAAGTAACTACCTGGGGTCACTATATCATTTCGGGAAAATTGTACGTTTAGACATAATTTGGACACACTTTAACCAGTTCCTGTAGATTTAAAATAAAGTTGCACTGTTTATAAAAAAGTCATACCGTTTTGAAAAAAGTTGTACTGTTTTGCTCTTTTTTTATTAAAGAATTCTAAGTGAGTTTTAATTAAACTTTTTTATAAAATGGAATGTTCATTCAAAAAGAAACGAATCCATTTTGATTAATCTTTTTTCAAAATGGATTCGTTTTCTGTATTTAAAAATATGGGTTTATATAAAAAAATTTTACAAAATCAGTCTGTCTAAAATCAGAAAGTGTTCATTTGTTAAGTGTTTGCATTGACAACATAAGGAAGGAGGTGTCATTAGGAATCTTTTGTTATTCTTATTCTACGTTATATATTTGCACACAAAAATATTTATTCCTATACCTTTGAACTAGCTTTATTCTTTTTTCGATGTCGTTGCACTTTTGCTATGGTACCACATGATCTCCCTTTTGGTTCGGATGCATACATCCCACACCAACGCTTACTTCCATTTCGAGAATTATCATAAAAAACCCATTTGCAATCTGGACATGCTTTAAGACGCTTCCACTGACTTAAGGAGATGCTCTTAACAATTATAATCAAAATTTCACTAAAAAAGTCATGTTTTTTAATAGCATTATATTGAATATTATCAACATCTAAAATAGATATATTTATAGGGTAACTTGTTAACCACTTGGTTAAATTATCAACATTATTTGCTTCTAATGACATGCGAACATCTTTTCGAAATCGATGCACATCCTCTAGCTTACCAGAAAATCTAATACCACTAAAATTCTTTGATATAAAACATTTAATATCTTCTTCACAATTTAAATGTTCTAATGGTTTACGTGTATCATTTGGAATCTCCCAAGTATTTAGGAAACTACGGACAATTTCTAGCTCCCCTGGTGCTACTTGATTATTAATCAATCCTGTTCACCTCTTAATTTTTAACATTGACTTTATTATACAATCATTGGTAACATAATGAAAGAAAATGTTAACCATTAAACCTTAATGAAGGTTAACATTTTCAGATGGTAGTTAGACTTTTAAGGAGGTGATGTAATGTGTTATGAGATTCTTAAGTTAATAAGAAGTATTTTAACTAATAATCAAGATTACCATGATCACTTTATGAAAGTTGTACTATACACAATAATGCATAAATGAAAGTGTTCTGAATTTTTTTGTTTTTACCCAATATTTTAAAAATGTAAATTAGCACTATACAGGAGATTACATAATGAAACTAAGTGTTGCTGTAAATTTAGAAGAAAAAAGGAAGGGAGTAACAATAAATGATTAATACAAGAATTCCTGTTCCCATCAAGATATTACTTACAGCTGTGTTATTTATGAATACAGGCAGTTTTATGATTATGCCTTTTTTAGCACTGCATTTAACAAATGATCTCCACTTCTCTTCTTGGGAAGTGGGGACTATTTTAACTACAATCCTCGTTTCACAGCGTGGGCTACCAGTATTTACAGGTTTTATAGGTGATCGTGTAAGTCATACAGTAAATGTAATTTTAGGAGTGATGGTAAGAGCATTAGGATTTGGGGCGTTTGTTTTTGCTAACAGTTTTTGGTCTGTGGCTATTGCAGCATTTTTAATTGGCTTTGGAGGAGCATTATTTGATCCTTCTGTGACTGCTTTCTTTACATCGCAAAAAGAAAAAGTTCGAAAAAAAATATTTACTTACTTTAACCAAATGCTTAACACAGGAGTGATTATAGGTCCGTTAGTTGGAGCATTATTGGTTAAATTTGATCCAGTATACCCATTTACTATCGCAGGTATAGCTATGTTAGTTTTATCTTTTATTCTTTTTATCTATCGCAGTAGATATCCTAGAACTATTAAGGATAATCAAAAAGTATTATTAAGTTTGAAAGCCGCCATTTCAAATAAATTGTTTATATTATTTATATGTATAATGCCTTTGTTTTGGATCATGTTTGCTCAATTAAATATTTCATTTCCAATTAAAGCATATGATTTATCTGGTGATAAACAATTAGTGAGTTCCATTTTCATAATAAATGGGTTTTCGGGATTACTCTTAATGTTTTTTTTAAGAAAATTATTTATTAATCAAGATCCTATGATTATGGTGAAACTGGGTGTCTTGATTATGGGAGTAGCAATAGGGATGATTCCTCTTATGTCATCTATTTATTGGATGCTATTTTGTATTTTTCTTTATACGTTAGGAGAAACACTTGTACTGCCAGGAGCTGAAATGACGGTGGCACAATTTAGTGCTAACAAACCTGCAGGCTTGTTTTTCGGAATGTTTCAAGCCTGTTGGGCTTTTGGAGGTTCTTTAGGAAATTATCTTGGAGCTTGGTTAAATAAATTCAACCATATTTCCTGGTGTTGGTTAATATTTTTAGTGATAGGGGTTTTGGCTTCAATTTTATTTAATATGATACATCGTAGTATGAAGGAAAAAACCGAATTTGCAGAAAAACAAAATATTAGTTCATTAACTTGATTTAGAGTTACTTACATTTCATTTTGGTTATGTTCCATTTCACTTGTTTTTTTATATAAAAGTGTCTCACGCATAATTTACAAAATTGTATGTGTGCTCAATTGATGTTATAAGGGGTCACCATACATGCCCATCAACCTAAGATTTTGAATTGTCCCCAAAACGAAATTTCTATCTAAGAAATAAACCATTAAATGTAAAATTGAAATAAATGTATTTTATTTTAATTTCTTAAATACGTATAACCCCGTTCCAATTTTAGAACGGGGTTAAAATAAACTTTTTTAGTTTCTGGTGTGATATAATTCCATATTAAAAATATAATAACACACATTCGTTTAAATATGGTTTGGGTTATTCCACAATCACGCCTGATTGCTATAGATCAATAATTTTTTTGAGGTTCTCAATTTAACAGGGTAAATAGTGATTTATCGGTAATTGTTATGAATTGGTTGAAATAAATCCTCTTGGCTGGTCCGAACAACAGAAAAATTGTCAACATTGTAATGACCATTAAGTATTTCATTATGATGACTTATTATCTTTTCAGCAGATAGGATTGAAGAATCTGTCGTTGAATGACCATCCTCAACTAAAGTAACATCAAAATGATTCACCGTTGCAGTTCTAACCGCTGTGTCAATACAGTGTTCTGTTTTACATCCCATGATAACAAGATGTTCGATCTCGTTTTCCTTTAAAAAATCCATTAATAGTGTACCATAAAACGCATTTGTAGCTATTTTATCAAATATTTTTGCATTGGTTGGCACTTTTACTGTCTGGTGTATTTGAAAACCCGGACCTTTGCCATCAGCAACATCTTTATCCCTCACAAAGATAATCAAAGCATGTGATTCTAGTGCTTTATTAATAACCAAATTAACATTATCTAACAATGCTTCTTTATTAAGCACATTTTTAGTTTCGTTATTACCATCAACTAATTCTTGTTGGACATCAATAATAAGCAAAGCTTGGTTCAATATAACAACTCCTTTACACTATAATTTATATATATGTTCTCCATATCTTTCTTCATTCTAATAATCATAATATCGCCCCCTTTTATCTTTTGAACCTATTTCGTTACGAACCTAATAAGTAGTATTGTTATATGTTAAGAGAGCAGACACTACTAGATAGGGGTCTAGGTCTTTTAACAAGTTCTCCTTGACAATTAGGACATACATAATTCATTAATTTTGTACACTCCTCACAAAATGTACATTCATGTGTGCAAATAAAAGCCGAAGATTGCTCTTCAATCTTATTATTACATTTCTCACAACATTTCCTCATCTCAAGTCCCATTTTTATTCCTCCAATAACATTTTTTTCATTATATACATAAAATTATAAATATAATATAATTTTGTTTAAATACAAATTATTAGCTATTTCATCCAAAAGACTTAAAAAATTTATTCATTATAAGCGTTTTACTTTAAATAAAAAGGGGATGTTTAGAATAGACCATATTGACCAAAAAATTTTACATATTCTTCAAGAAGATGGACGTATATCTATGACTGAATTAGGAAAAATGGTGAACTTATCAACACCAGCTGTAAAAGAAAGAGTAAAAAAATTAGAGGGTAAAAATATTATTACAGCCTATAGGGCAGTTATAAACCCAGAGAAATTAAATAAGAATGTAACGGCTTTTGTTTTGTTTGAATCAAAAAAATATCAACAATTCAGAAAATTTTGCAAAGAAAATCCTATGGTTTTTGAGTGCCACAGATTAGCCGGACAATATAGTTATTTGGTGAAAATAGTCATTGAATCGGTGCAACATTTAGAAGAATTGGTTCTGGTGCAAAAAAAAATCTCTTAAACTTGGACATACTGATATTACTACTCTACAAAAGGTGTGTGATCAGTATGGAAAAGGAAAATGTATTCAAATGGAAGCATTACCAGCCTGAGATTATCCTTCTTACAGTGAGATGGTACCTACGGTATAATCTCAGCTTTCGTGATTTGGTAGAAATGATGGAGGAACGGGGCTTATCCATTTCTCATACAACGATTATGCGTTGGGTTCATCAGTATGGTCCTGAATTGGACAAACGAATTCGTCGTCACCTCAAGCAAACAAATGACTCGTGGAGAGTCGATGAAACATATATCAAAGTAAAAGGTCAATGGATGTACCTGTACCGTGCTGTCGATTCGAAAGGAAACACAATCGATTTTTATCTAAGTAAATCAAGAGATAAACAAGCAGCCAAGCGCTTTTTCAAGAAAGCCTTGGCTTTTTCATACGTGTCTAAACCTCGTGTGATAACAGTAGATAAGAACCCTGCCTATCCTGTAGCGATGCAAGAGTTGAAAGAAGAGAACCATATGCCTGAAGGCATACAACTAAGGCAAGTTAGATATCTTAATAATATAGTGGAACAAGATCATCGTTTTATCAAGAAGCGTGTGCGTTCTATGTTGGGATTTAAGTCGTATAAAACAGCAACTTCTATATTGAGTGGTGTGGAGGCCATGCATATGATAAAAAAGGGACAGATTGATCTACGGAATCTGGTCTTACCCCGTCAAGTAGACAACTGTAAAAAAGACTATGCAGCCATCGAAATTCGATATTCAATTGGAGCTCGATGGTTGAGTCTTTTTGAAATCGTTTGTAATTATAGTGATAGATGTAGGTTTCAATTGTTTGAATGAGTTCTTTCTCGTTTTGATAAGAATTAAGATTAAACATTTCAGATTTAAAATGAGAGAAGAATGATTCAATGCAAGCATTATCATGGCAGTTTCCTTTGCGAGAGTGGCTGCCGATGGCACCTAGTTGTTGAAGCGCATGATAATAAGCACGAGATGTATATTGGAATCCTTGATCTGAGTGGATGATGGTTCCATACACATCTCTTTTTGTGCTGCTAAACCTAATGTTTTTAGAACAAGTTGTAAATCATTGCGATGCGAGAGTTTCCAAGCTACGATTTCATTGTTATAAATGTCTTGAACGACTGATAAATAGAGAAATTTATCTTTGAATGACAAATAAGTGATATCTGTAACAAGTACCTCATTTGGCTTTCGATTTCGGAATTGTTGTTCTACTACATTTGGAAAAACCTTTGAGGATTTACCTTTGAAAAAGCGTCGCTTTTTACGGATGATTGATTGAATTTGGAGTTCTCGCATAAGTCTGTATACCTTTTTGTGGCTCACTAAAAATCCAGCATCTCGCAAGGCAACTTTCATGCGAGGATAACCGTATTCCTTGTGTTTTATATGAATAGCCTGAATCTGTTCACGCAGTGTATAATCTTTTGAAAGGCGTAATTGTCTTTGTATACATGTTGAGCGCCACTTATAGTAACTAGAGCGATTTAACTGCGCAATGATGACAAGCCATGTTACTTTATATTGAGAACGTAGTTCTTCAATAATCTCATACTTAGCTGTTTGGGCAAGAACACCTCCTATAGATTTGGATACCGCTTTTTTAAATACGCTACCTGAGCCTTGTAATATTCTAATTCCTCTTCAACACTATTGAATTTCGTACGAAGACGACCTTTCAAGGGGTTTTTTAAACCACTATTACCACCGTTGTTTCTTCGTAAATCTGAAATGTCGCCTGTTTCTTGATATTTCCGAACCCAATTCATTAACTGTGTTCTACTTTTCAGCTTATATTTCTTAGCTATAGCTGATTGGCTACCCTCACCATTTAAATAACTTTTTACAACTTGTATCTTTAATTCATTTGAATACGTTTGAAATGTATCTACTTTTTTAACCATAATAAAATCCCTCCAAGTAAAAGTGTAACACCCATGTCTATTCATGGTCTTTTTACACTGTCTACCTTAAGGGGATAATATCAATCAGTCTGTCCAAAATCAAAAAGAGTTCATTCACCAAGTGTTTGGACTTATAGCATAAAATACGATTCCGCTAGGAATCTACTATTATTCGTGTTCTTTTTCAAATGTTTGCACCAGAACCTTACTTTTATTAGCAATTGCAATGAGTTTTAATATATTGGAAGGTACAGCTGAAGCAACTGTATTAGAATCGAAAAGTGGTCTTCAATTGTTGGTAAGTAGTATTATAATCGCTGTAATAGCACCAATAGCTGAAGAGATTATATTTCGTGGATATTTATTCAACAGATTAAGCTTCAGATTAGGAATTAAAAAAGCAATTATCATAAGTTCTATTGTATTTGGAATTTTACATTTACAAAACATATTTGGAGCTACTATTTTGGGTATTAGTATGTGTGTATTGTATATAAAAACGAAGAGTCTTATAGTGCCAATTATTGTTCATATGGTATCTAATATTTTTGTAGTATTTAAAGATATTTCATTATTTATGAGTCCTTCTGAATCATCTACATCTTCAACAGCAGACTTAGATGTATCTATAGGTTTTATTGGTGCATTCTTATTCATTGGAATTGGATTACTATGGTTTATTCCTTTTATAAAACGCAATTGGAAATATTGTATTGAAAAAGGGATTCCTAGTTTTACATATGAATCCAATATAAAAAATAATGAGAAAAAATCTTTATAGTTAAGAAAATAAGAAGTACCACTACCTGTCTATCGAGCTAAGCTTCTAAATTATTCCTAAAGTGAAAACTACGTTATTCTCTCTATGATTATACTGAAGAATGGCGTTTTTTTTCGTTATGGGGGTACGGAAACATCTTAGCTTGATGGCGATGGGGTACGGAAAGGATTCGAATTTATATTCTTTCTCAATACATATCATGGATAAATAAAGTAAAATATGGGTTGGGGCTATGTCTCATGTTGTGTTAATCCTAACAATAACTAAGGGTACATAATATGCTTTCATACCTTTGAATAATTTTGTTATAGAAGGGATGGAGATTTAACTGGCTCAAATTGTTGGTATTGATAGATACCTTTGTACTGGGGCTTTAATCTATATGCGTGAGGGCCTTTCCCTAATTCTTGTCAGGAAGTAAGGAACAGTAAGCAAACACTTATACAATATGAATAGAGGAGAGGAATGCCATATGAAAATACGTAGTCAAATTACATGTGCAAGTCTGGCCCTATTAATAGCTGGAAGTTCCCTGTTATATACAACACCAACCTCAATTGTAAAAGCAGAGCCCACTCAAAATGTATCTAGTTCGTTACAAACAAATACTCAACGAGATCATACTTCCGTCAAGCAAGCAATGCGGGATACATTGCAACTTGGATACCCGGGGATACTTGCTAAAACTTCTGAGGGTGGAAAAACGTGGGGGTATGCCGCTGGAATAGCGGATCTGAGAACCAAGAAACCAATGAAAACAGATTTTCGCTTTCGCATTGGGAGTGTGACGAAGACGTTCACCGCAACAGTTGTACTTCAATTAGCTGGAGAGAATCGCCTGAATCTAGACGACCACATCGAAAACTGGTTGCCTGGTGTCATTCAAGGAAATGGATATGATGGTAACAAGATTACTATCCGGCAGATATTGAACCATACAAGTGGTATCGCTGAATACTCAAGGTCAAAAGACGCTGATTTTACGGATACAAAAAAATCGTATACGGCTGAAGAGTTAGTGAAGATGGGGGTTTCTCTGCCTCCAGACTTTGCCCCAGGAGATGGCTGGTCTTATTCAAACACAGGATACGTATTACTGGGCATTCTTATTGAAAAAGTAACCAGAAACAGCTATGCGGAAGAGATTGAAAATCGGATTATTGAACCACTTGAATTGTCGAATACATTCCTACCAGGCAACTCAAGTGTTATTCCAGGCACTAACCATGCCCGTGGATATGTCCAACCAGACGGAGCAAGTGAGCTAAAAGACGTTACTTATTATAACCCAAGTGCAGGTAGCTCTGCTGGAGATATGATTTCTACTGCTGACGACTTAAACAAATTCTTCTCTTACTTGCTCGGTGGCAAATTACTGAAAGAACAGCAACTAAAACAAATGCTTACTACAGTTCCTACAGGAAAAGAAGGAATCGATGGATATGGTCTTGGAATCTATGAAACTAAGCTTCCAAGCGGTGTCTCGATATGGGGACACACAGGTGGCATTCTAGGGTTTACTACTCTTGTTGGAGGTAAACTTGGAGGCAAGCATACGTTGGTCGTCAATTGGAATAGTTTGGGTAGAACTGACAGTCCTAATCCTTTTAAAAATATTTTACTTGCTGAATTTAGCAAGTAGGCCTCACCATATCAAAAAAAGAAAATTGTACGTTTAGACATAATTTGGACGCAATTTAAGGTGTTTACTGTACGCTAAGCCTATTATCCTATTAAATATGGTCTATTCGGTGCTGGAAAGTCGATATTTACTAAAATGTTAAGTGATATTTTTCCTTCAGCAATAGGGAGAGTGAACAAATGTCCTTAAAGGTATACTTTTACGAACATATAAAAAGAAGAATCCAAAATGGACTCTTCCTTTGAAATTTAAATGGGGAAGATTTAGATATGTCAGAGCATTCCTCAAATCATTCTGTAAGTAAATACCAGAGTGGCACCTCATTCCCTGAATCATTTCCGTACCCCATCGCCATCAAGTTAAGAAAAACGAGATACCCCCAAATCGAAAAAAATGAGGGTATCTTGTTTTATATATCCAGCTCAATTTCTTTGTTCATACAACAAAACTTGTACCTCTTCCCACTGTTACATGAACAACTCTCATAAATATTTGCTGGCCTTGAGCAATCTTTGATTGCTTTTTTTAAATCCGTCACATCTTCGTTGAATTCTAGTCCAACTATGTAGTAAAAATTGTATGCCTCACAAATCGCAGCCACTTTCTCTGCTCTTGCTTTAGACGAAACCTTTACGATGATAGGACGTTCTTTAGAACCTAGTGGATACATGTCTGCTTCCCTCTTTCCTTTTTCTTTCTATTGTATAAAATTTAAGAAAAAGCGGAGGGATATTTATGAAAAAACTATCTAGTTCTCAAGTGTTTCGACTGCTTTCAGAGGAATTACAACGCGTCTTTTCACCACAAGCATTAACAGAGCTTGCCAAACAAACTCAGTTTGTTCAACGTAACAGTAAATTCAGGGCACAAGATTTATCTGCCTTATGTATTGGGATGGGACAAGACATTGCGAGTTATTCTCTGGCTAGACTATGTGGAAATTTGGAATCAGAAACCGGCGTCCTGATGAGTCCAGAAGGACTAAATCTAAGGTTGAATGCACAAGCAGTGGAATTTTTACGCTCTTTATTCTCACAGTTATTACAAAAACAATTGTTATCCATGACATCTCTCTATTCCTCTTTTTCAGCATATTTTCGTCGTATTCGGATTTTAGATGCCACCACGTTTCAAGTCTCGGATCAACTTGCGACGGCTTATCCTGGTTCAGGAGGAAGTGGAAAGGCTTCTGGCGTAAAAATACAGTTAGAATACGATTTGCTGAGTGGGCAATTTTTACATGTTGAAGTGGGGCCAGGTAAACAAAATGATGTGAATTATGGGAAAGAGATTCAACATACTGTTGATTTACAAGATTTATGCATACGAGATTTAGGGTATTTTAGTTTAATTGATTTAGATGCAATCCAACAAAAAGGGGCGTACTATTTATCTCGATTAAAAATGAACACCAAAATATTTCAAAAAAATGAGCATGTTCTTACCTTTAAAAACGGATCCATTAAGAAAAAATATCAATACACAATGATTGACTTAGAAGCCATCATGAATCAGTTACAGCCGGGTGAATGTTATGAAATTCCTGTTGTTTATATCGGTCGGAGTTATGGACTTCCAGCACGAGCCGTGATTTACAGACTAACCCCTGAGCAAGAAGCACAACGTAGAAAAGATCGTGCATACAAAGAGAAAAAGAAGAATATGACTTTTAGCGATCGAACCAAAAAACTGCAAGGAATCAATGTGTACGTTACCAATATTCCATCGGAATATGTCTCAAAAGAAGCCATTCATGAATTCTACTCCCTTCGTTGGCAAATCGAAATCATTTTTAAAACATGGAAATCTATTTTTCATATTCATCACAATACAAATGTAAAAAAGGAACGGTTAGAGTGTCATATCTATGGAAAGTTAATTGCGCTCTTATTATCCTCTACTGTGATGTTTCAAATGAGGCAATTATTACTGGTCAAGAAACAAAAAGAGTTAAGTGAATGGAAAGCCATGTATATGATTCACGATTACTTTCGAACATTATATCGCCATATACAACTTCAATCGATCCAGTTAACAAAAAGTTTTCTTCGCTTGTTCCATTTACTTGATAAAAATGGACGGAAATCGCATCGATATCGAAAGAAAACGGTGTTTGATATTTTAGGTATTGCATACGAACAACATCTATCCAAGTAAGAAATGATATATTTTAAAAAATCTAGCCCGTAAGGGTTATTTATCATGCAGTTTTTTTCGATTTTTTATTTTTTCAGGGAGTAACAAGCAATTTTATAAATATACCTGTATTTATTTCTCGTTAACTTGATGGCGATGTTTCCGTACCCCTACAAGAGAAAAACGCCTTCAAATTAGAAGGCGTTTTTTATAGAGACACTTCATTATTTTGGGTTCTGTTGCAAAGTTTTCTAAAGTAAGCTAAACTCTGTAAAAAACAAACAAGGAGCGTAACAAATGGGATATTTTAAAGGAAAACAGTTCGAGAAAGATATTATCTTGGTAGCCGTTGGCTACTATTGTCGTTTTTCTTTAAGCTATCGCGATGTGTCTGAAATTCTCAAAGAACGTGGTATTTCTATTCATCCAACAACTATCATGCGCTGGGTTCATGAATATGGAAATCTTATCTATCAAATTTGGAAGAAGAAAAACAAAAACACATTGTTATCTTGGCGTTTGGATGAAACCTATATCAAAATTAAAGGAAAGTGGTGTTATTTATATCGAGCAATTGATAAAGAGGGACAAACACTTGATATTCAACTTCGTCAAAAACGAGACAAACAAGCAGCATATGCTTTTATGAAAAGACTCGCTCGAACTTTTGGAGAACCAACGGTTCTGACGACAGATAAGGCTCCTTCTTTAGCTTCCGCATTCAAAAAATTAAAGGAGATAGGTCTTTACAAAAATACCTTTCATCGTACAATAAAGTACCTCAATAATATCATCGAGCAAGATCATCGACATGTGAAACGTCGATTTTCCCGTTCCTTAGGCTTTCAAAGTCTTCGCCATGCCTCACGTACTATTAAAGGTATAGAAACTGTTCATGCCATATACAAACAAAAGCGAAGTCTTCAACCAAACTTCGTTTTTTCGACGTATAACGCATTACATGAATTATTAATAGTTTCATAAAACTGGTCCGCAATATTCCCCATCTCTTTATGTCTTCGGAAACTTTGCAACAGAACTATATTCTTCATAAAGGGGGTTTATTGATGAAGAATTCATGGAAAAAGTTTTCTTTAAGTATTCTCATAGCAGCTGTCCTTTTAATAATTTTATATTTTGTTGGTATGTCACTTTTTTGGAATCAACCCTAAATTAAAAGTGTTTTAAAATACAACTATTAAATAAATTATCCTTATGTTTACTTAACGAATATTCCGTCAATACTGTAGGTAGGCAATAGCCATAACTCATTTAAATGTCCCTAACTTTTCTCCTTTCCCCCTTGGAGAACCAGCCGAGCAGTTAGCTTTTGCTAGCTGCTCTTTTAATTTCTTTCCTGCGCTTCTCTCAGTTCATATTGTAAATCTCGTTTTTCTTCTTCTAACTTTTTTACCATTTCAATGATTCCATCGTAATAACGGTTCTGTTGCAAAGTTCTCTAAACCACGTTACATTTTAGAAAAAATGAGTAGGAGCACGACAAGATGAGATATTTTAAAGGAAAACAGTTTAAGAAAGATATCATTTTAGTAGCCGTTGGCTACTATTGTCGTTTTTCTCTAAGCTATCGTGATGTGTCTGAAATTCTGAAGGAACGTGGTATTTCAGTTCATCCCACAACGATTATGCGCTGGGTACATGAATATGGCAATCTGATGTATCAGATTTGGAAAAAGAAAAACAAAACGGTACAGTTATCTTGGCGTTTGGATGAAACCTATATTAAAGTCAAAGGAAAATGGTGTTATTTATATCGTGCCATTGACAAAGAGGGGCAAACGCTTGATATTCAACTGCGTAAAAAGAGAGATACACAAGCGGCATATGCTTTTATGAAAAGACTGGTTCGAACTTATGGAGAACCAACGGTTCTGACTACAGATAAGGCTCCTTCTTTAATTTGCGCATTTAAAAAATTACAGAGGATAGACTTTTACAAAAATACCTTTCATCGTACAACAAAATATCTCAATAATCTCATTGAGCAAGATCATCGACACGTGAAGCGCCGTTTCGCTCGTTCCTTAGGATTTCAAAGTCTTCGTCATGCCTCACGTACGATAAAAGGGATAGAAACGCTTCATGCCATATACGCCGAAAAGACGAAGTCTTCAATCAGACTCCGTCTTTTCGGCGTATAACGAATTACAGAATTTATTAACGGTTTCATAAAATTTGACCACACTCTTCCCATGTCTCTATGTGTAAAAAAACTTTGCAACAGAACCGAAAAAACAGTGAAGTATAAACTCACTGTTTTTTTAATGTACGTTAAGAGATATTTGTTCAGAAAACCTTAATTAATTGTTAATGAATGGTAACAAAATAAAATATACACCGCTCGGAGCATCGAACGGTGTGTTCTATCAAGATATAAAGATTATACTCTTATCCCTTTTATCACCACATCAACAATCGATTTTGCAAGGTTGTCGTCCAAAGGTGCATGTCCTGTAAGAAGTCGATATATCATAGGCCCATAAATTAAATCAATGATAATTTTAGAGTCTATATCGTTTCGAATCTCGTTGCGATCAAATCCCCGCTGCAACATAACTTGCACAGCATTTTGTCGACTGACTAGGAACCGTTCGCGAAATATGGTAGCTATATGAGGATCGTATTGACTTTCAGCAATGAGTTGGGTAAACACCTTACCAATAGGACTTTTATAAAACCGCATAACTGAAAGTAACTGTTGTAAAAAATCTTCACGTACAGATCCAGTATCAGGTATTTTAACCTCTGCTTCCATTTTAAATAGAAAAGCATCTATTGAAACTACATTCTTGTTTGGCCACCACTTATAAATAGTTGCTTTGCTAACCTCAGCACGGGCAGAAATCTCATCAACAGTTGTTTTCCGAAGTCCTTCTTCAAACAAAAGTTCAATAGTAGCTTTCAGAATACGCTCACTTACTTTATTGCTGCGGGGTCTCCCTCGCTTATGCTCAGAATTTGACTGTTTTACCTCGTAATTAACCAATTTGTTCATCCTCTATATTTGTGCTTAATGTGACAGTTTGCCAATTATTTAAATCTGTTTTGACTTGTTCAAGTTTTGTTTTTATTCGCTTTAGGGAATCAGGCCCCAAAACAAGTCTTAGTGGTGGATCATCAGCTGCAACAACCTTCAAGATAGCTGAAGCTGCCTTTTTAGGATCACCAGGCTGATTACCGTTACTTTCATTAGCCGTTTCTCGTGTTTGTCCTGAAGTATTTGTATAATCTTTAATAACTGTATTAACAGAACGCATAGAACTTGCAAGAAAATCAGTACGAAACATTCCTGGTTCGACAATGGTAACGTGAATACCTAAAGGTTTCACTTCTAACGATAACGCTTCCGATAATCCTTCCACTGCAAATTTAGTGGAATTATAGATTCCCCATCCTATAGAACCTGAAAATCCACCAACTGAAGAGATATTGATAATATGACCGGACCTTTGGGATCGAAGATGGGGTAAGACAGCTTGTGTTACAGCATGCAAACCAAAAACATTAGTAGAAAATACTTGTTTTACTTCCTCTGGGTTCGCTTCTTCCACTGCGCCTAACAGTCCATACCCGGCATTATTGACTAAAATATCAATATGCCCAAATTTTCCAATGGCTTTTTCGACTGATTCTTGGATTTGATAAGAATTCGTTACGTCTAAAGGCAGGATTAATAAATGATTATTATCTTGAAAAGATTGTGCTAAAATTTCTGGTTTACGTGCTGTAGCTACTACCATATCACCTTGTTCAAGTGCTGCCTCAACTAATGCACGTCCAAATCCTTTTGAAGCTCCAGTAATGAACCAGACCCTATTATATACAATGTTTTCCTTTTCCAATGTGCATACCTCCATTTTTTAGGAATTTTTACTGATAATTATATAGTAAACTAAACGTTTAGTATTGTATACTGTATTTATCAAAAATGCCAGAGAAAGGTTTTCACACACCAGTTCTTACGTTGTGGATGAAAACGGAATCCACATAATTTATGTTGAGTCTTTGTTAAGAAACTCGTATGTTTATGAACATAGGATAAAACTCAATAATATCAACGTTTTCTAGTTATAATCATGTTTATAAAGTGTGTAAACAATTCAATGTTCAATTAACCTCTGGTTTTTATCTTTCTGAACATGTATGTATCTTACAAAATGCTGTCACGATAAGGTTTTGTAGTCCTTAGCGTACAATTTTCCCAGAATGATATAGTGACCCCTATTAGTCATTTTACATTGGAAATAGAAGTGAAAGTATATACTACAAGCTGTAGAGGGGTTATACCATAAGAAAAAAACAACTCATCTTATAGGGATACGGAAACATCGCCATCAAGTTAACGAGAAATAAATACAGGTATATTTATAAAATTGCTTGTTACTCCCTGAAAAAATAAAAAATCGAAAAAAACTGCATGATAAATAACCCTTACGGGCTAGATTTTTTAAAATATATCATTTCTTACTTGGATAGATGTTGTTCGTATGCAATACCTAAAATATCAAACACCGTTTTCTTTCGATATCGATGCGATTTCCGTCCATTTTTATCAAGTAAATGGAACAAGCGAAGAAAACTTTTTGTTAACTGGATCGATTGAAGTTGTATATGGCGATATAATGTTCGAAAGTAATCGTGAATCATATACATGGCTTTCCATTCACTTAACTCTTTTTGTTTCTTGACCAGTAATAATTGCCTCATTTGAAACATCACAGTAGAGGATAATAAGAGCGCAATTAACTTTCCATAGATATGACACTCTAACCGTTCCTTTTTTACATTTGTATTGTGATGAATATGAAAAATAGATTTCCATGTTTTAAAAATGATTTCGATTTGCCAACGAAGGGAGTAGAATTCATGAATGGCTTCTTTTGAGACATATTCCGATGGAATATTGGTAACGTACACATTGATTCCTTGCAGTTTTTTGGTTCGATCGCTAAAAGTCATATTCTTCTTTTTCTCTTTGTATGCACGATCTTTTCTACGTTGTGCTTCTTGCTCAGGGGTTAGTCTGTAAATCACGGCTCGTGCTGGAAGTCCATAACTCCGACCGATATAAACAACAGGAATTTCATAACATTCACCCGGCTGTAACTGATTCATGATGGCTTCTAAGTCAATCATTGTGTATTGATATTTTTTCTTAATGGATCCGTTTTTAAAGGTAAGAACATGCTCATTTTTTTGAAATATTTTGGTGTTCATTTTTAATCGAGATAAATAGTACGCCCCTTTTTGTTGGATTGCATCTAAATCAATTAAACTAAAATACCCTAAATCTCGTATGCATAAATCTTGTAAATCAACAGTATGTTGAATCTCTTTCCCATAATTCACATCATTTTGTTTACCTGGCCCCACTTCAACATGTAAAAATTGCCCACTCAGCAAATCGTATTCTAACTGTATTTTTACGCCAGAAGCCTTTCCACTTCCTCCTGAACCAGGATAAGCCGTCGCAAGTTGATCCGAGACTTGAAACGTGGTGGCATCTAAAATCCGAATACGACGAAAATATGCTGAAAAAGAGGAATAGAGAGATGTCATGGATAACAATTGTTTTTGTAATAACTGTGAGAATAAAGAGCGTAAAAATTCCACTGCTTGTGCATTCAACCTTAGATTTAGTCCTTCTGGACTCATCAGGACGCCGGTTTCTGATTCCAAATTTCCACATAGTCTAGCCAGAGAATAACTCGCAATGTCTTGTCCCATCCCAATACATAAGGCAGATAAATCTTGTGCCCTGAATTTACTGTTACGTTGAACAAACTGAGTTTGTTTGGCAAGCTCTGTTAATGCTTGTGGTGAAAAGACGCGTTGTAATTCCTCTGAAAGCAGTCGAAACACTTGAGAACTAGATAGTTTTTTCATAAATATCCCTCCGCTTTTTCTTAAATTTTATACAATAGAAAGAAAAAGGAAAGAGGGAAGCAGACATGTATCCACTAGGTTCTAAAGAACGTCCTATCATCGTAAAGGTTTCGTCTAAAGCAAGAGCAGAGAAAGTGGCTGCGATTTGTGAGGCATACAATTTTTACTACATAGTTGGACTAGAATTCAACGAAGATGTGACGGATTTAAAAAAAGCAATCAAAGATTGCTCAAGGCCAGCAAATATTTATGAGAGTTGTTCATGTAACAGTGGGAAGAGGTACAAGTTTTGTTGTATGAACAAAGAAATTGAGCTGGATATATAAAACAAGATACCCTCATTTTTTTCGATTTGGGGGTATCTCGTTTTTCTTAACTTGATGGCGATGGGGTAC